>CBDIWQ010000103.1:0-8358 GCA_965285965.1 uncultured bacterium
TGGTTGATGTATGATGCCGTCATTGATAGCGTCCATTTGGTGGATAATTACCGTGCCCAGTTTTTGCAAATAATGCGTGATGGTTCCTATGCCAGCCTGGTAAAAAAGATGGAAGCAAAGACGCTCGCTCGGAAAAACTTCGAGCGATAGCAACTCACCGTCCGCCATATGTTTTACCTCAGCGCACCGTTGTACTGATAGGCGACAGTACTCCGCGAGGACAGTCCTTCTTGAACCGCCCTTTCTGATGTTTCTTCGTGTAAGGTCCTCTGCCAGCCCTCGTAAACCCACGTCGAGGTGCCGGACTTGATGAGCGGTGAGAATGACCGAATGAAGCCATCTATGAAACTGCCGCTGGGGGTTTACTGCAAAGTCGTGGGCCTGTTCATCATTCCGATGAGGCTGGTAAGGGGAGGGTGGCGCTACGCTCAGAATGTGTGATTGCAAGACCTGGCCCTGATTGGCCGGTTCTACGGGACGTGTGTGAGTCGGCAGCAACCGTTTGGAGACGTCGATTGGCAGGAAAAATTGCGGCGATGCTCGGGTTGGGATCGACCTTGCGCAGGAGCGGACGGGCAGCGAAGCGGTCAGAAAAGTAGCCCTTTTCCCATTCGGACTTTCGCCGAACCATTGTGTGCCGTGTCGGCTATTCTCCGTAAGCGGTCACGCACTCGCTTCCCACGCCTGAAAAGGTGTTCACGCGATACTCGGCGTTTCCCAGTTTGGTAATCCCACCCGCGCGCATCGCCCGCGCGCCGGTGAGATCAGGCACACCCCCAATGAGGAACTGACGTCGACAGTCGTGACCTTGCTTCTCATCGGTAATAGTCAAATCTGTGGTCCCGAGAGGCTGCACATAGGATTCGCAGCCAGCGAAGACGGGCAAAAACATCGCGATCTGCAGTAGTCGGCTCATCATCGCTACCGTCCTTTCCCCAGATCGGAAGACATGCGGTCCTCCTGGCGCTCAGCCTGTCACCTTTGCTTCACCTGGATTAGTGTCCACCGTCGTTGTCTAAGGGGCCATCGGAGTGCCCGAAGGTGTTGTGGATTTCATGCGGGGCTTTCGTCGTTTCCAATCCTCTGTCACTGGTTGGCGGCGCGTCTTGAATGCGTGGCGAGTCCGGGAGGTGTCCCTTCCCGCCACAGGCATCGCAGATCTCGACGCGGGATTCTGATAACGGTGGGCGGCCGGATCCTCCGCATTTCGCACAAATCATGATGAGTCCTTTCGTCGGATTGTCTGTCTGCTTCTGTTCACCCATCCCGCATAGACGGCTTCGTACATCATGTAATGGGCCACACCGAAAGACGCTCTCCCGAGCGGGAGAGCGTCTCGCGACCCGTGTATCAGCTGGCTCGCCGCAACTCGTTACGGAACGTCTCGCCCGATGCGCGGTCTTCAAACGCCGGTTCGTCCGGAACTCCCAGCGCACCGCCGAGGGCGGACAATCCCAAGGTCATAATGGCCAGAATGCCCAACCACAGCGCAATCGTACCCATCCGATCGACGGCCTGCGTGCCGAATTCTGCCGACTGCTGCTTCACCTTGCTCACCGTGTCCTGGACCGTCCGCTGAATCGGCTGCAATGCACCGATCGTCCCCTGAATGACCTGGTTCGCCTGCTCCCGCGTCATGCCCATCTTGTTGACCATGATATTCACGGCCGCTTCTTGGTCGAATGCAGCGAGTTTGGACGATAATTCACCGAGCGCAGCGTCGCTGACCTGGTTGACTGGCGCCCCGGACCGCGCGACCCCGGCCACTCGGTCGGCATCCTGCTGAACCTTATCGGGTTGCAATTCGGGCTTGCCGGAAGCCGAAAGGATCGGTTCGATCTGTTTCCGCAGGTCCTGGGGCGACCAAGAGACCTGTTGCAGCTTATCGCCCAGTTTATTTGCTGCGGTAGAAGCGACGCCGGACATCCCTTGTCCCAACGTCTGCAGCGTGCTGCCAAAGGTGGAAAACACCCCTCCAACCATGGCGGACATGGCGGTCGTCGTGAGCCACGCAAAAACCAGCCAATTTACGCCCCAGACGACGATCCCATGATAGAGGCCGTCCGAGCGACTGTACATTCCGGAGAGCCTCGAGGTGACATACCCGCCGGTGAACGCCGCGATCAACATTGACACACCGGTCCAAATCGCCGCCCCTGTCGGCAGCCCCTCGGCGGGGTTATTGTCCCGGAAATCAATCGCCCAGGCGCCAAAGCCCAGACCCAGCAGCATGAGGACCATCTGCAGGGAGAGCCCGACCACCCAGCCGGCTAACACAGCACTCCACTTGATGCGCGGACTTCCAATAGACCATTGTTCGAATGTGCGTTCCAATTCCATGCGGTCCTCCTAAATACTTATGGTGCTCCGGAAGCCATGGCGGCGTTCCAGCGCAGACAGCCTAAGTCCTTACGGATTTCAGCTCAAATGGTTGTTTAAATGGATATTAGGCGAAAGCCTTGGCGAGGAGTGCATTCCATCCTTTTCCAACCTACAGCATCGGCCGCTCCATAAGGACTACACGGAAACCCGAGTCTGCGTAAAAACTTGCCCTAACCTAACGTGTCGTACACCGGTTCCCTGCTGTTCGAGATAAGGCCGTGGCGGCCTGGCCTCGATCGATATCACCAAGGAAGCGCGGGGCCGTGATCGTGCGTCGGGACTGTTGGCGGCACTGCCTAGTCGAATGAGTGCCAGCGGCCGCAGCAAACAGATTGGTGGTTAGATCTGTGAGGTGTGGTAGTAAAGGAAGATAGATGGGTTCCTGACGCTTCGCATGTCCGGGTCACTTGTGCAGTCACAGATCGGCGCTGTTTGATCATAAACAGGTCACGTTATGGACCTGCGTAAATCGGTAGCAGCTGCCCTTCGGAAGAGAAGACAAGGCAACCCATCCATGCCTCTCGTCTTAGTTCAGTGGCGCATCTTTACAGAGGACCGCCAGGGAGCGTGCCGCCGGGTACTGGTCCGCCTGGAACCGTTCCGCCAGGCAGCGTCCCTCCTGGAAGAGTCCCACCGGGAAGAGTTCCGCCTGGCAACGTCCCGCCCGGCATGGTACCTCCGGGCAAGGTCCCGCCCGGGAGCGTTCCGCCGGGGAGGGTGCCGCCCGGCACTGTACCCCCTGGCAGGGTTCCGCCTCCCGGAGTGCTATCAAGTTCAGTCATTGGTTTGATTTCTTCCGAAGCAGCTGGAGAATTTCTGTCTGGGGTCGGAGTTTGGCCCTCGGAAGCTACGGTAGGACTGCAGGGCAAGGAGGCAAGTAGCGTAAGGCATGCACCATGAACGAGAGAAAGGAGCCATTGGTGCGACATCGCGACGCACTCCTTGATCTCAAAGGATTATATGGGACCAACTTCACCGGCCACAAGGTGGTTGAAGCGACGTTCCAACGCATCGCGCTCAACGTACCATGCGACAGTCGTCGGCTTGCCTCTTGATAGACCGGCCAGGCTCCTGCCGTCTAGTGGTGGGCATGCCATCGTTGCGTATGTGTGACGGTGATCCAACGCAGCACGTCCGAGAGGTCGCCATCCTTCGGGTTGTCCAAAACCGGGCGGGTTCCATGTTCTCAGAAGACCTTTGCGTGATCGACAAGGAATCTGCCGTCCTTCTCGACTAGGAGCATCTCGGCAACGAATTCACCAGGCGCTTTGGTAAACCACTGTTTCCAGATAATTGCCGCGCCGCCCGGGCGTTTGAACACGGCGACGGGCTCGCGCCGGGAGAAATAGCCTTTCTCCCGCTGGTATTTCTCGCAGACCTTCTGAAGGTACTCTTTGGTCACGATCGTCTTCATTCGCTCGCTGAAATCTCGAATGTGCCGTTCATGATCGATGGCAGTTGAAGCGTCCATCAGATTATCCATAATCGGATTAGCAATCCGGAGGATTTCGTCTTCAGACATGTTTTCCAGAATCATAGGTCCTCCAATTGAGGAGCATCAGACATGTCACGGCATGCTGCCACCCAACTCTCCACCAATGCCTGCTGGAATAGAGGCGGCAGACTTGCTGTCAGTCAAACTATCCCATACCCCGTCATGATCTCCGCTGATTCCCCAGCCGCGTACGTACAGAAGCGTCAGCACCGGTTCGGTCTTCAATCGCCGTGTGCCCGTCACGCGTCCGACCACAGTCATTCGTGCCCAGTTCTGATATGTCGGGGGAAGATTGTCCTTCACCACCATCACCCAGTATGAGCCGCCTTCGGGACCATCCGTATCAACGGGACGATGGGGCACAAAATCATGGTCCAGCGGCCGGTTCTTGAGGCGTAACCACTGGTGCTGTTCCTTCACTTCTTCTCCGATGAGGGTTCCCCCCAATATCACGACCTTGTCGCGATACTTCTCCGGGTGAGCCATCAGATCGCTCAGTGTGGCATCAGTATCGGCCATACGCACAAAATGGCGTGGAACTGTCGAACACCCCGTTAACATGACGGTTAAACCGACGATCACGAGGAAGCAGGCAGACCATCGAGGGAGCCAAACGGATGGAGTCATAACATGATGTCCTTGAGCGGTGTGAAAGGCAAAGTGCCACTTGGACAGCCAAAAAGTATAACCGGCATGGTGACTTCTGTCATTCAATGGCATCCCGTTTCAGCAGATTGTGACGGGCGCATAGAAGTTGGACATTTTCGGCGGTGAGTGACGTGCCGCCTTTTGAAAATGGGACGAATGTTTCTTCAAGCGGTGCCACTTCGTTAGTGACTTCCGCTCTGACTGCTTAGTTCAAGAGCAAGATCGCTCTATCGATGATGTGTGCTAAGCATTGAAGGAACTCTCAGGCGTTCCTCAATTTCAAAAGAACCCGCTAAGGTCGGAAATCTGTTCTCAGAACGCCTTCAGTCGTCCGAGTGGAGAGCGGATTCCATACCGTTTTGCGACAGCTGAACGAGAAAAGGGGTCGCCAGGCTTGGTTTACGAATTTTTTGGGATGATGCTCGACGACTGCGTTCACCGGATCGTCTCCTCGAGCAGTGACTGCGGTGGATGGACCCGCTGCTGCTGCTCCGGCGTGAGCAGTTGTCGGGCCTTGAGATAGCCGTGGGCCCGGGCGAGGGTGATGCGGCTCCGAGCCTGCTCGACGCCTTGAATGGCATTCCTCAGCTTGTCTTCCGGCACAGTCGTGTCACCGCCGGGGCGAAGGAGGTCTAAGAGTGCCAATTCCGCGGCTTTGACCTTGGCCTGTTCAACCAGAATAGCTTTTCTCGTCTCGTTCTTGGCGTTCACCAATGCCGCGACCTGTTCGGTAGTGAGTCCAAGGTGCCCGGTTTCATCAAGAAAGTAATCGAAACCGGCTGGATGAGCTCGAGTGCCATGGCCGGCGGCGCCGTGACGCGCTCGTGCACGGTCGGATCCATTGCGCGAGACCTGTCGCTTGAGCTCCATCAGCCTCTTCCGCTGCTCGTCGGTCAATCGTGCTTCGATGTCATCGGATGTCTGGAAGAGCTTGTTGAAGAGCACGCCTTCCGTCTCGCCCGTCTTTTGCATCTTGGCGCGAACCACTTGCGGGTCCACATCGGGGCGCATCACGAGCTCGTCGGCTTCGACGCGGCTGAGGTCGATTTCTGTCCCAACGCGCAGTACTTCGCGCCGTGCCGCTTCCAGCAACGCCTCGATGTCGCCGGCTTGGGCTTCCGTCAGGCGCAGTTCATGTCGATAGCCGTTGTAGACCCGTCCGATGCCATCCAATGACATGAGGCCGATTCTCGTATTGAATCCTTGGGAGACACGAAACACCATCGTCGGATGAGCGAGGTCGCGTACCTTGGCCGTCTGTTCAGGTGTCAGCAGTGCACGCACGGCGGTCAGCGTCTCGATGAACAGATTCAGTTCATCGGTTTCGATGCCGCCGGTCAATGTGTTGGCGATGCGGTATACATTGTCCTGTAACAGGCCGTGCCGGCGCTTCTCCTCCAGTTCCTGAAACATGCCGACCAGCACCGCCTCTTTCATCCACATGTCGGTCTTCATCCGTTGCACGAGGTCGCCCAGCGACTGCTTTTGTGCCGCGGTCAGTCCGAGACCGTGACCCAGATGGGCATAGGATGCGGCGATCTGCTCAATCGCGCGAATCATCCGCGGACCGGGCGTGAATTCCATATCCGGTTGCGTTTGTCCGAAGGCGTGGCTCCACATGAGACCGAACAGCAAGACCGTCAGTATCCATGTCCTCATTGGTGTGCTCCTTGAACAAGACGCACGTTATTTACGAACGGCGACGGACTATGAACATTCTACGCGGCGCCAAGGGGCGGTCCAAGACTGATGGTCGACCCAATGTTTCATGTGAATGTCCCAGTGTGGGATGTTGAATGAAGCCACCAGGGGACTGAGTGATCTGGCCAGGGTTTCGTGGACACCAGGTTAAGCGTCACCGAGCCGCCGTTCGAACTCCAGCGGACTGAGATACGTCAGACTCTGATGTACCAGTTGGCGATTATGGGATGCCTTGATGAACGATACGATCTTCTGACGCGCCTCGCCTGACGGAGAGGTCTTTGGGTATTGCTCTTGATATGAGCAGAGGATCTTAGGCTACGTATAGCTCGGGTGGTGGGTTCCGGTCAGCATCGTATTGAGGCTTGATCTTTCGACGGAGGGACCGATGCTCGGCAAGCCATGTTTCAATGATCTCAATGGCGAATTGATCTGGTCTCGTCTGGGTATCTTTGGCCAGCGAACGGATACGCGACTCTATGCCTCCATTAATCTTCACTTCGAGCATCGTGCTTCCCCCTTTCGTCGTCGGAATATCTAGCCAGTTCGTCTCCTTCACCAAAACATAACCTTTCAAGCAGGCTTACAAGACCCTTCTCTTCGCATATGAACGGCCGTTCAGCAATGTACGCAGCAGTCACAGCTCTATTGTTCCTGTCCCAAGCTCAACAGTTGTCCTTCGTTGAGATAGACGTTCTGATCAGCTGCGGATAGCGGCGTGGCTCCTTATCGGCATGCCAGCGGACAACATGGATAACTGCAAGCCCACTATCTGACCTGACCCCGCCTTGCGGCGTTTCAGTATGGCCGGATACTACAGGCGTCTTGGGTCGTACACGTACGGGGGTTATTCAGAGTTTTCTTCATGTGGGTTTCGTGACTGGCCACTAGGAACTTAGGAATTCAGCGACAGCACCAGGGATTGGATGTAGGGAGAAGGACTACCTTGTTAATTCACCCTCCAAACAGCGGTAGTCGCCCGACGTGACGATTCAGGACGTGATAGGCGAGGTTTTTCGCAGCGAGGCGCAGACGGCGTGGCATGCGGATCTTCTACGGAATCGCCGTGAGTCTGTCGAACAAAGACTACCGACCCTTTGTTTCCCTCCAGCCAACTCCTAGTCACACTCCTTGAATTTCGATAGCTGACAACGCCGTGCCATTTCCTGCGCCTGCTCGATCTCCGCGGCAGTCATGCGTGAGGTCAGATAGTCTCGGCGAGTCACCGCCGTTTTCCTATTATCGCCCGGCAACAATTCGGCAGCAACGGCGTACCACATGTACGCGCGAATGACGTCTTTCCGGACACCTCGTCCCCTCTCATACAGCAGACCCAGATTGATCTGCGGACCGGGGTAGCCCTGCGCCGCCGCCTTACGAAACCACATCAGCGCCGTTTGATGGTCAAATCGGACACCCCGCCCCCGTTCATGCATCAGCCCCAGATGAAACTGGGCCGAGGCATTGCCTTGCTCTGCAAGCCGGTTGAAGAGACGGGCTGCCTGCGTGTAATCACCACGATCATACGCAAATTCCGCTTCCTCTATGGAATCGGCCGCCACCATGACTTCTGCTCTTGCGCCGGTCGAACAGGCCAGAACGAAGAGTAGTGATAAGAGAAGAGCCCGCATCGCATGAACCTTTCAATGGAAGAATACTATTGATTGGCCATGGTCCAGTCTATCACTGGCGAAATGGCTGAAAAACGGTAGCCAGAATTAAGGGGGTCGGGAGTCAGAATTAAGGGGGCCGGGAGTCATTGTTTCAGGATCCTTTCGGTCGGCCGCGAGGTCGTAAGGTCGATTCCATTCCAAAACGCTTCGCCATTCGTCGCACCCAGCCTTCGTCGCCAAAGGGCCGTCCTCGCTGCACACTCACCCGAAGTGACTCTAGCTCGGATACACTCTGCGGGCGATTCACTCTCGCGATCCAGTCCTTTGGCCGCTCGATGGGCCAGTCACTCAACCATGATGAGGATTTGGGATCAGTCTGTGCCCGCCGCCACAGGCTCGACCATTGCCAGTCTTCCGCACGAGTCACTAGCTTTGCCCGCAAGGCATTGCGTTCCACATAGCGCGCGACAGTCAGAAAATGGGCATCGGTCTGGACCGGAAACGATTTAAAGCGACCTT
>CBDIWQ010000104.1:0-12384 GCA_965285965.1 uncultured bacterium
AATCGGCTTGACGGATGATTTCACTTTCATAAGTCTTACACGCTCCCGCTACTTGAAACGATAGGTTATGCGGCCTCTGGTCAAGTCGTATGGCGACATCTCAACCGTGACCTTGTCGCCAGGAAGGATACGAATGAAGTGCATTCGCATTTTGCCTGATATATGCGCCAAGATCATGTGGCCATTATCGAGTTTCACCCGAAACATTGCGTTGGGCAACGTCTCCGACACCGTGCCTTGGATCTCGATAATATCTTCTTTTGCCACGTACTCCCGGTCCTCTTTCCTTCCCGATTATCCCGCCGTCCGAACACCTTGACTCAGCACACGGGCTGCGCCAGTCGGCTGGATTGCAATCGTATGTTCAAAGTGGGCGGACAGACTACCATCGGCCGTGACCGCGGTCCACCGGTCATCCAGGACGCGAACGGCACTGCCCCCCATATTTACCATTGGTTCAATCGCCAGCACCATACCGGCCTGCAGGCGAGGCCCCTGACCCGGCTTCCCATAGTTCGGGACTTGCGGTTCCTCATGTAATTGGCGGCCGATTCCATGACCGACGAATTCAGTCACGACCGAATACCCGGCGGCTTCCACATAGCATTGAACCGCGTGCGAAATATCAGTCAAACGATTTCCCACCACGGCCTGCTTGATCCCCAAGTCGAGCGCCTCTTTGGTTACCCGGACCAGTTTCAAGATTTTGTCATCGACCTGGCCAACGGGAACCGTCACTGCTGAATCCCCATAAAAGCCACCCACAATCGCTCCCAAATCGAGCCCGATGATGTCGCCTTCTTTCAGCTTCCGTTTCGAGGGAATCCCATGCACCACCTGCTCGTTGATCGACGCGCAAAGCGTCTTGGGAAAACTTCGATATCCCTTGAACGCCGGAATCGCCCCTCTGGTTCGAATCGCTTCTTCGGCGATGCGGTCCAGATCCTCTGTAGTGATGCCTACGCGGACCTCCCGCTTGAGGACCTCCAGCACCTCCGCCACAACACTGGAGGCTTGGGCCATGACTTCAATCTCATCCGGCGTCTTGAGAATGATCATGCCAGCTTGAGAGCGGCCAGCAGGCTGGTCAAATTCTGGTACACCGTCTCAACAGCTCCCGCAGCATCCAAGTGTGACAAGAGATTCTTTTTTTCGTAAAAACTGATCAGCGGAGCGGTCTGCTCTTCATACACTTTGAGCCTAGTCTCGATCGCTTCCGGCTTATCATCATTCCGCTGTATCAGCGCCTCGCCGCACCGGTCACAAGCCGTCCCCTTCTTCGAGGGCGCGAATTCGACATGAAAGGTGGCCTGACAATTGGGACAGCTTCGTCGTCCGCTGAGGCGCCTTACGATCGCCTCACGCGACACACGAAAATTAATCACGCGATCCAGGCCAATGCCTCTTTCACCAAGAACGCGGTCTAACTCTTCCGCTTGCGGGACGGTGCGGGGGAAGCCATCCAGAATGAATCCCTTCGCGTACTCCGGATCCGTCAGCTTATCCCTCACGAGGCCGATGACCACCGAATCAGGGACCAGCCGGCCTTGATCCATATAGCTCTTCGCTTCGAGGCCGAGAGCGGTCGCATTTCGAACCGCTTCCCGGAGAAGATCACCGGTCGATATTTTCCGCACACCGTACGGCGCGGCCATCCGATCGGCTTGCGTACCCTTACCGACACCCGGAGCTCCGAGGAACACCAGCCGCATACGCCGTTACCCGCTTCGTCCACGCAAAGGCGCCATTCCCTTACCGAGGAACCCCTCGTAGTTTCGCATCAGCATGTGCGACTCAATTTGCTGAGCCGTATCAAGCCCCACGCCAATCACGATGAGCAGGGAGGTGCCTCCGAAATAGAAGGGCACATTGAGCTTATAAATCAACAATTCCGGGATGACACAGACAACCGCAAGGTAAATCGCTCCGGCAAACGTGATTTTTGTCAGGACGTTGTAAATATAGTCAGATGTCCGTTGTCCCGGTCGGATCCCTGGAATAAAGCCCCCGTACTTCTTCATGTTGTCAGCCATGTCGACCGGATTGAGGACGACTGCCGTATAAAAGAAACAGAAGAAGACGATCAAACCTACATACATCAGTGTGTAGAGTAAGGATCCAGGCGCCAGCTGTGAACCGATTGCC
This sequence comes from uncultured bacterium, assembly GCA_965285965.1. Taxonomy (GTDB): domain Bacteria; phylum Nitrospirota; class Nitrospiria; order Nitrospirales; family Nitrospiraceae; genus Nitrospira_D. Next base: position 2,146 of record CBDIWQ010000104.1, read on the forward strand.
TTAACCCAGGGCGTTTCAAAAAACCCGGCAATAGTGGCGGGAAACGCGATGATCGACGAGGCAAAGATCGGCGGGATGACGCCGGCCGTATTGATCTTCAACGGAATATGGGTGCTCTGACCTCCATACACCCGCCGCCCGATGACGCGCTTGGCGTACTGAACCGGAATCTTTCTCCGCCCGCTTTCAAGAAAGACAATTGCCGCGACGACCGCAACCATCAAGGCGGCCAACCCCACGAGCAGGACAATGTTTAGTTGTCCGACCTTATACAAGTCGAAGGTCTGGGCAACGGCTGCCGGTAACCGAGCCACGATACCGGCAAAGATGATCAATGATATCCCGTTTCCGATGCCCCGCTCCGTAATCTGCTCGCCGAGCCACATCAGAAATCCGGTCCCCGCAGTCAGCGTAATCACCGTCATGAGGCGGAAGCCCCACCCGGCATGGAGAACGAACGCGCCCTGATTCATCTGCTCAAGTCCGATCGCGATCCCGAATCCTTGGATGAGAGCGATGGCGATGGTTCCGAACCGGGTATACTGGATGATCTTCTTGCGCCCCCGTTCACCTTCCTTCGCCAACTTGGATAAATGGGGAACGACGACGGTCAGCAACTGAAGGATAATGGACGCGCTGATATACGGCATGATGCCTAACGCAAAAATCGTCAGGCGGGACAAGGAGCCGCCGGAAAAAATATCCAAAAATCCCAGCAGAGCGCCGCCCTGCTTTTGCAGGAATTCGGAAAGCGCCTCACCGTTGATCCCCGGAGTGGGAATATGGGCCCCCACGCGGTAGACGACAAGCATCCCGAGGGTAAACAACACACGGGTTCGCAGCTCGGGGATCTTGAAGATATTCTGAAAACTGGTGACGAGTCGCTCAAACACCGCCGATAACCTCGACTCTTCCTCCAGCGGCCTGAATCTTCGCCTCGGCGGATTTGCTGAACTTATGGGCCTGGATCACCAACGGTTTGTTCAGCTCACCATTACCCAGAATCTTGATGGGGAGATGCTTGCGCTTCACCAGGCCGGCATCAACCAACGCTTGTGGAGTAATCGTCCCAACGCCCGTCCAATGTTCGAAACTCTTAACGTTTATGATGGAATATTCCGTTCGAAACGGATTTGCAAATCCGAACTTCGGCAGGCGACGCACCAAGGGCATTTGTCCGCCCTCGAAGCCGGGTCGCTTTCCACCTCCGGAGCGTGCCAATAATCCCTTATGACCCTTGGTGGCCGTTTTACCGTGACCCGATCCCGGTCCACGACCGATACGCTTCCGCCGCTTTTTTGCCCCTTTTGCCGGTGCTAAATCGTGAAGATTCATGGTTTTCCTACCTCGAGCAGATAGCCCACTTTCTTGATAAGGCCGCGGACCTGAGGCGTGTCCGGATGGACAGCCGTCTGACGTATACGCCGGAGCCCAAGGCCTCGAAGCGCTAACCGATGCCGTTCAGGAGTTCCAATTGGGCTGCGCCGAAGCGTCACCCGAACACCGGAGACCTCTGTCGTCTGCTTGGCTTTTGGTGATTTTGCAGTCGCCATTAGGCCATCGCCCTTTCCTGCCGATCCGCGCCGACCTGCCGCCGGAGCCGCAAGACTTCGTCCGGATGCCGCAATTGAGTCAATCCATCAAGAGCAGCACGGACGGTGTTGAAGGGATTTCCGCGTCCAAGTGTCTTGGCGATCACATTGTGGGCGCCGACTAATTCAACAACGGCGCGCACGGCACCACCGGCGATAATTCCGGTCCCATCGACCGCCGGTTTCAGCAGCACATGTTCGCCACCGAAGAGACCGTGCACCTCGTGGGGAATCGAATTCCCTTTGAGGGGAACATGGACCAGATGTTTCTTCGCCTGCTCGACGGCCTTCGATATTGCCACCGGCACTTCAGCGGCCTTGCCCTTGCCAATGCCGACCCAGCCGTGGCCGTCGCCAACCACCACCAACGCACAGAAGTTGAAACGCTTGCCGCCCTTCACCACCTTGGCCACGCGGTTGATGAAGACGACCTTGTCTTTCAGGTTCAATTCATCAGGATTAACTCGCACGCGGTTCCTCTCTTCTTCCCTTCCCACGCTGAATCGGCGGGACCTATAGGATTAACCTAGAACTGAAGGCCCCCTTCGCGGGAAGCTTCAGCAAGAGCCTTAATGCGACCATGATAGATGCGACCCCCACGATCGAAGACGACCGCAGTCACATTGGCAGCCTTGGCTCGATCGGCCAACAACTTCCCCACCGCTTTCGCCGCTTCGATGCTGCTGGTGGACTTCAACGAGGTCCTCAGCGATTTATCCAATGAGGAAGCGGCCGCCAAGGTGGTGCCCTTGATGTCATCGATGATCTGTGCGTAAATATGCGCACTACTCCGAAACACATTCAGCCTGGGGCGCTCGGTCGTTCCCATAATGCTCTTGCGTACCCGCCGTCGCCGCTGTTCAAGTTGCCGTACTTTTTCTGCAGTATTCATGGTCAGTCCTACTTCCCTGTCTTGCCTTCTTTTTTCCGCAGCACTTCGCCCATATAACGCACGCCCTTTTGCTTATAGACGTCTGGCGGCTTGATAGCACGAAGGTTAGCGGCCACTTGTCCCACTAGACGCTTATCGACCCCCTTGATGTTGATGAGTGTTTGCTTATCGACCTTGACATCAATCCCGGCCGGCACTTGATAGACCACAGGATTGATGTACCCGACGTTGAAGCTCATCGTACGGCCTTGAAGCTGGGTCTTATATCCAACCCCGGTGATCTCCAACGAACGCTCATAACCCTTGGTCACGCCTTGAACCATGTTATTAAGTTCCGCCCTAACCAACCCGTGCAGGGCACGGACCCGACGGTCTTCGTTCGCTCGGTTCACGAGGACTTGGCCCTTCTCAACGGAAACCGTAATGCCCGCCGCAAGAGACCAATCCAGCTTTCCCAATGGTCCTTTGACCGACACTGTGGATCCTGCGACTTTGATTTCCACCCCACTCGGTATTGCGATCGGCTGTTTTCCAATGCGTGACATGATTCTTCTACGCCTCTACATTCTGCGTGAACGCGCCATTACCTACCACACGGAGCAGAGCACTTCTCCGCCGAGTTTATTACGGCGTGATTCCTGATCCGTCATAATCCCCTTCGACGTCGACAGAATCGACATGCCGATCCCGTTTCGGACCCGCTCGATTTCCTTGCTACCGACATACACCCGACGACCAGGCTTACTAATTCTTTGCAAACCCGTGATCATCGGCTGCCCTTCCTCCACGTAACGCAATTGCACTTTTAAGACGGGATGGCCTTCCTGCGTACCGTCTTCAACCGCTTCGACATAGCCTTCGTTCTTCAAGATCTGAAGAATTGAACGCTTCAATTTCGATGCGGGGACTGTAATCGCCTCGTGACGACGTTGCGAGCCGTTTTTTAACCGAATCAAAAGATCGGCAATTGGATCTGTGACCATGCTGTATCCTTCTACCTTCCTACGTCATTCATGAAGCGCCAGACACGTCCCTACCAACTTGATTTTCGAACGCCGGGAATCTCTCCGCGCAGACTCAAGAGACGGAAGCAGATTCTGCACATACTGAATCGGCGAAGAAACCCACGGACGCGGCCGCAGACCTGACAGCGGTGATAACTCCGCGTGGGAAATTTCGGCTTCGTGGCCGCTTTGTTTCGTAACGCTAGTCTCGACACGGGCACTCCTTCCGTTCGACAATCTGATAACTCGGCTGTCTATGCACGAAACGGCATACCGAGATGCTTGAGCAACGCCTTACCTTCGTCGTTCGTCTTGGCGGTCGTCACGATGGTAATGTCCATGCCGTGAATAGACGCCACTTCATCGTACTTGATTTCCGGGAATATCAACTGCTCTTTGAGACCCAACGTATAGTTTCCGCGTCCGTCAAACGCTTTGGGGGACACTCCGCGAAAGTCTCGAATTCGGGGGAGCGCCAGGCTGACTAACCGATCGACGAACTCATACATCCGGCGGCTTCTCAACGTAACTTTCGCCCCGATCGGCAGCCCTTGCCTCAGCTTAAATCCGGCAATGGCCTTTTTCGCCTTCGTCACCACCGGCCTTTGACCTGTAATAGTGGCCAACTCAGTGACCGCACTCTCCAGAAGCTTCACATTCTGGATGGCTTCGCCCATTCCGACGTTCAGCACAACACGTTCAAGCCTGGGAACCTGCATGACATTCTTGTACCCGAACTCCTTCATCAGGGCGGGCACGACTTTCTGCTGGTACATGTCACGGAGTCTCGGCTTAAACTTCGACTCTTCGCTTCCCTGGTCAAGCTGTTGCGCGACAGGGGCTTCCTTCTTCGCTGACTTCCGCGCCGCCGGCTTACCGCCCTGGCCCTTTTCTACCTTCGCCATTCCTCGCTCCTCACCCTACTCAACAGTCTCGTTCGATTTTTTACTGAAACGGACACGCCGTCCATCTTCCAACGTACGGATGCCCACCCTCGTCGGTTTTTGAGTCACTGGACACAAGAACATCACGTTCGACATGGCAAGAGGAGCTTCTCGCTCCAGAATGCCGCCCTGCTTGGCCTTTTGGCTCGGCTTGGTGTGTCGTTTGATGATGTTCAGCTTTTCGACAATCACCTTGCCGGCCCGGAGATCGATCGAGAGCACCTTCCCGGACTTGCCTCGCTCGCGGCCTGAAATCACGACGACCGTATCGCCTTTTCGAATTCTGCTTTTGCGAAGTCCTTGCACAACGTCCCTCACGACTCGCCCTACAGCACCTCAGGTGCCAGGGAGATGATCTTCATGAATTTCTTCCAGCGTAGTTCTCGCGCAACCGGGCCGAAAATACGCGTCCCAATCGGCTCTCCATCCTTATTGATCAGCACACAGGCATTCCGATCAAATTTGATATAAGAGCCGTCTTCCCGTCTCACTTCCTTCGTCGTCCGGACGATCACCGCTCGGCTCACATCGCCCTTCTTGACACTGGCCTGAGGAATGGCCTCCTTAACGGCGACCACGACAATATCGCCCAAGGAAGCATATCGCCGCCTCGTGCCCCCGAAAACATGGAAGCACATGGCTTGCTTCGCTCCGGAGTTGTCCGCCACATCCATATACGTATAATTCTGAATCATGTGCTCGATTCTTTCCTTAGGTGCTGAGACGTCCTCGATTACTCAGTCCGCCCCTTCTGAATCACCTCAACGACGCGCCAGTGCTTCTCCTTACTGATGGGCCGCGTCTCGACCATGCGAACCTGGTCGCCGATACGGCAGACGTTTTGCTCGTCATGCGCCTTCAGCTTGGTAATACGACGCAAGACCTTTCGGTACATCGGGTGAATCACGGAGCGCTGCACCGCAACCACGACGGTCTTGTTCATTTTATTGCTGACGACGCGCCCAACCCATTCCCGCTTCTTCTTGACTGCGCCTTCTGTCATAGTCACGATCCTTTAACCTTCGCTTCCTTCCTGGAAGCTTCACCTATGAGAGTCTTCAACCTGGCAATATCCCGTTTGGTCTTTCTGATCTGCATCGGATTCTCGAGACGACCAGTGCCAAACTGAAACCGCAGCTTGAAGAGCTCTTCCACCAGTTGCTTTTCCTTGTCCGCCAATTCCGGACCGGTGAGCTGCCGTAATTCTTTGAGGTCCAACGCCATGTTTTCCGCTCCTCACGATGCCAGAAGGCTGAACTAAAATTCTCCGCGCACGACGGTCTTGGTTGCCACAGGCAATTTATGCGAGGCCAGTCGAAAAGCTTCGCGAGCCACCTCTGGGGTCACGCCGTCCATTTCATACAGAATCCGGCCAGGCTTGACCACGGCGACCCAATACTCGGGATTGCCCTTCCCCTTACCCATGCGGGTTTCCGCCGGTTTCTTCGTAATGGGCTTGTCGGGGAAGATCCGCGTCCACACCTGCCCGCCGCGCTTGACATAGCGGGTGATGGCGATACGCGCCGCCTCGATTTGGCGACTGGTGACCCAGCCAGGTTCCAGTGCTTTCAGGCCGAATTCGCCGAGCGTAATCTGTCCGCCGCGATAGGCCTTGCCCGTCATACGGCCCTTTTGCATTTTTCGAAACTTGACTTTCTTTGGCGCTAACACAGCTCGTTCTCCTTACCCCAGCCGGCGATCAAGAGCCGAGTCCGACTTCAACGCTTGAGCCGGAAGAAGCTCCCCCTTGTAAATCCAAGTTTTCACCCCGATTTGTCCCATGGTCGTATGCGCTTCGGCAAATCCATAATCGACTTCCGCTCGCAACGTATGCAACGGCACACGTCCCTCGCGGTACCATTCCGTCCTGGCGATTTCCGCGCCGCCCAGTCGGCCGGCGACCATGATCTTGATCCCTTGGGCACCGAGCCGCAGCGCAGATTGAACGCTCCGCTTCATGGCACGCCGAAACGCCACGCGTTTCTCCAACTGCGTCGCCACGTTCTCGCTGACCAGCTGCGCATCCAACTCGGGCTTTTTGATTTCCTTCACGGTGATATAGGCCTGGCCACCGTATTGCTTCTCAAGGTCGGCCTTGAGCTTATCGACTTCAGCCCCTTTGCGACCGATGATGATCCCAGGGCGAGCCGTATGAATGATCACGCGGGTTTGATCTCCAGAGCGCTCAATCTCTACCTTGGATACACCCGCATGATAGAGCTTGGCTTTTACCATTCTCCGGATCTTGATGTCCTGATGCAGCAGCTTCGCGTAATCTTTGCTGGCGTACCACCGCGAACTCCACGTATAGTTGTAGCCAAGCCGATACCCGATTGGATGTGTTTTCTGACCCATACGACTCCTTACTTCTTCCTGCCTTCAACGGCCGGCGCAGCGACGACCACGGTAATGTGACTGGTACGCTTTTGGATGGCATTGGCCCGTCCCATGGATCGAGCGCGAAATCGCTTGAATATCGGGCCGCAGTTGACGAAGGCCCTCGAAATGACCATCGATTCGCTGTCACCCATCTCCTTCTGCTCGGCGTTCGCGACGGCCGAGCGAAGCAGCTTTTCTACAACGCGGGCGGCATGTCGAGGCGTATGCTTGAGCATCGCCAACGCCATCGGCACTTGCTGGCCGCGAATCATATCGATCACCGGCTTCGCCTTGCGCGGTGCGACCCGAACAAATCTGAGAACCGCCTGTGCTTCAGTCATGTCCTTATCCAATCTTCCGCTTCGCTATGGTCGCGCTACTTGAGCGCGACAGCTTTTTCCGTCTTCGCCTGACCATGGCCCTTAAAGAACCGCGTAGGCGCAAATTCTCCCAACTTATGACCCACCATGTTCTCCGTCACGAACACCGGAATAAATTTTTTCCCGTTATGGACTGCGAACGTATGCCCGATCATATCCGGGACAACGGTGGAGCGCCTGGACCAGGTCTTAATGAGCCTCCGGTCCTTCGTCTCGTTCATCCTCTCCACCTTCTTTAGCAGGTGGTCATCGACAAATGCGCCCTTACTGATTGATCTAGGCATTGCGCACTCCTGACTTACGGCGAGCAATAATATACTTGTCCGTCGCTTTGTTCTGACGCGTCTTGTAACCCTTGGTAGGCATACCCCAGGGGGACACTGGATGGGGATTTCCTTGCCCTGACTTTCCTTCACCGCCCCCGTGCGGGTGATCGACCGGGTTCATGACCACACCACGGACGTGAGGACGCTTGCCCTTCCATCTCGAACGACCCGCCTTCCCAACGCTAATATTCTCATGGTCGAGGTTGCCGACCTGACCGACCGTCGCCATGCAAGCCCCGAGAATACGTCGCATCTCTCCGGACTTCAAACGGACCTGGACGTAGTCGCCATCGCGCCCCATCACCTGAGCCGATCCCCCGGCGCTTCGAATCAGCTGACCACCCTTCCCGGGCTTGAGCTCAATATTATGAACGGTCGTTCCGAGCGGCATGCTGGCCAGCGCAAGGGCATTGCCGGGACGGATCTCCGCGTCGGGGCCGGATTGAATCGCGTCATTAATCTTGAGGCCGACCGGGGCAAGAATGTACCGCTTTTCGCCGTCGCGATATTTCAGCAAGGCAATGCGAGCCGAGCGATTAGGATCATACTCGATCGCCTCAACCAAAGCCGGAATACCAGCCTTGTCACGGCGGAAATCGATCGTGCGGTACAGCCGCTTATGCCCCCCTCCACGGAAACGGATGGTCATGCGGCCGTCGTTATTCCGTCCACCGCTTCGCACATGAAACGCCGTCAATGACTTTTCAGGCTTTTTCTTGGTCAATCCCTCGCCCTTAACCGCCGTCATACCGCGGCGGCCTGGGGTTGTGGGACGATATGCTTTTACACCCATAGTTCGCCCTACCTTCCTCGAAGCCTATGCGCTTTCGTACATCTCAAGTTTTTCACCCTCCTTGAGAGTGACAAAGGCCTTTTTCCAGTCAGACCGACGTCCGGAGAAGCGTCCGAGGCGTTTCGTCTTTCCGCGGACATTCATGACGTTGACCTTCTCCACCTTTACCTTCAGTAAGGCCTCGACGGCCTGCTTTATCTGAACGCGATTTGCACTCGGATGCACGATGAATCCCACCGTATTCGTTTTTTCCCGCAGACCCGTCAGCTTCTCAGTCAACAGCGGTTGCACCAGTATGGCATGCACATTCAAGCTCATGACCACACCTCTTTTACGCGAGTCAGTTCTCGTTCAGGAATGACCACGATCTGAGCACGCACGACATCATAAACGTTCAAATGCTCAGGACTGATCACTTTTACGGAGGCCAGATTCTTCGCCGCCTGCAGGACGCCTGACTGCCCATCGCCCGCCACCACCAATGCATATTCTCCACCGCTAAACTGCGTCAGCGCCCGAGCCAGCAATTTCGTCTTCGGCTGGTCGAGGGAGAGATCCGAGACCACAATGAGCTTGCCGTCTGCCAGCTTGGCTGACAAAGCGCTCTGGAGAGCGGCCCGATACTTCTTTTTAGGCATGGTATAGGCGTAACTACGCGGCTTCGGTCCGAAAACACTCCCGCCATGCCGCCATACAGGAGAGCGGACGGAACCTGCTCTCGCGCGACCCGTATGCTTCTGCTTCCACGGCTTTTTCCCGGATCCGCTCACCTCACCTCGACGCAATGTCGACGCTGTTCCCTGCCGTTCGCAGGCGCGCTGCATAATCACCGCTTCGTGCACCAGGGCCGCGCGCGGGTCACACCCGAACACTTCCTGGGGCAAATCAACCGTTCCGACTTTGTTCTTCTTCAAATCAACGACATCGACTGTGGGCATGATCTAACCCTTCTTCGACTTTCTGACGATGATCAGACCATCTGTAGCACCGGGTATGGCGCCTCGAACAAACAAGAGGTTTTCATCCGGGCGGGAATCCACCACCTTGAGCCGTTGAGTCGTCACTCGCTCGGCACCCATATGGCCCGGCAAGGTCTTCCCCTTCCATACACGGGAAGGATAGGAGCTGGCGCCAATTGATCCGGGGGCACGATGAAACATTGAACCATGCGATTCGGGGCCGCCAGCGTAATGATGCCGCTTCACCACCCCCTGGAACCCCTTGCCCTTCGAGATCCCGACCACATCCACCCAGTCGCCCTTCTTGAACATGCTCACCGTCACGGATTGCCCGACAGTCACGTCGCCATCCTTCTGAAACTCGCGCAACCAGCGACTGGCTGGCGCTTGATGCTTCTTCAAGTGTCCCAGCTCGGCCTTAGAGAGCTTGCGCTCCTTCACTTCGCCGAAGGAAAGCTGAACCGCTTCATATCCGTCGCGTTCCTTCGTCTTAACGGTCACGACACGGCATGGTCCCGCCTCGATCACCGTGACAGGAGTCAATCGACTGTCATCGAATACCTGGGTCATCCCCAATTTTTTCCCGAGCAACCCGTTCGTCATCGGCATCCGTCCTTCACGCTGCGATCATCACAACTTAATTTCAACGTCCACGCCAGCCGCCAAATTGAGCTTCATCAGCGAATCCATTGTTTCCGGAGTCGGCTCCATGATGTCCAAGAGGCGTTTATGGGTCCGCATCTCGAACTGCTCGCGCGACTTCTTGTCGGCATGCGTAGAACGCTGCACGGTGAACTTTTCAATTCTGGTTGGGAGCGGAATGGGACCAACCACTTTGGCTCCACTCCGTCGAACCGTCTCGACGATCTCGGCGACCGATTGGTCGAGCACTCGATAGTCAAACCCACGCAATCTGATTCTGATCCGCTGATCGACTTTCACTCTGTACTCCTAAGCTGTCGCCTGACAG
>CBDIWQ010000105.1:0-5957 GCA_965285965.1 uncultured bacterium
GAAGCGGCCATTGAAGGCCTCCGGCACTATGGGTACGGGATGGCCTCCGTGCGATTTATCTGCGGGACGCAAGATCTCCATACAAAGCTGGAGCGCTCGATCAGCGGATTTCTGGGGACCGAGGAAACGATTCTCTACAATTCCTGTTTCGACGCCAATGGCGGGCTGTTCGAGGTGCTGCTGGACGAGCGGGACGCCGTCATCAGCGACGCGTTGAACCATGCCAGCGTCATCGATGGCATCCGCCTCTGCAAAGCGACCCGCCTGCGTTATGCCCATAGCGACATGGCGGAGTTGGAAGCGCGGTTGCGAGAAGCCGCCTCGGCCCGTCTCCGGTTGATCGCCACCGACGGCGTCTTTTCCATGGACGGCGATGTGGCCAAACTGGACCATATCGTGGCTCTTGCCGATCGGTACGAGGCCGTCGTGATGGTGGACGACAGTCATGCCACCGGCGTGCTGGGTCCGAAGGGGCGTGGCACGCCGGCGTACTTCGGCGTGGCCGACCGGGTCGACATCGTGACCAGTACCCTCGGGAAAGCCTTGGGCGGCGCCGCCGGCGGCTTCACGTCCGGACGCGCCGAAATTATTGAACTGCTGCGGCAGCGATCCCGGCCGTATTTGTTCTCCAACGCTGTTCCTCCCGTCATCGCGGCCGCGGCTTGTCGGGCGGTGACACTCGTGGAACAGGGCGACGGGCTTCGGATGCAATTGCGTGACAACGCCCGGTTGTTTCGGTCGCGTTTGACTGCACTGGGTTTCACGCTCATGCCCGGCGAACATCCGATCATCCCCGTGATGCTCGGCGACGCACGCCTCGCCTCCATCATGGCGGATCGGCTCCTCGATGAAGGCATTTATGTGGTGGGATTCAGCTATCCGGTCGTTCCGAAAGGTCAGGCGCGCATTCGTGTGCAAATGTCTGCCGCGCATACACCGGCGCAGTTGGACAAGGCGCTGACGGCCTTTGCGTCGGTAGGGCGCCAACTGGGAGTGATTGGACCGGGATAATCGGGACAGGCGCGGGACGGACCCGCGTCGGGCGTACTATTCCTGGATGGCCTTGGCGCGCCGTTGCAAGTACGCGTTCCGGACAGCGGTATAGAGGTCCAGGGTCGCTTCCTCCACTCCCTGGAACTTTTCGAGATTGAGGGATCGGTCGTTGACGATTTCGAAGATACGGCCGCCGGTCTGGATGAAGGTGGTGGTCGTCCGGTTTTTATGCGGGATGGCGGACGGGACGCCCTCGACCTCGATGAGCGGCGCCACCAGCCAATTGATCGGGTTCATGAAGATGTCCCCCACATAGCCCACGAAATCCCGCACGGTAAACGGCGGCAGTAGCGGCAGGACGACATACGGTCCCGGTCCCATCCCATAGAAGCCCAGCGTTTGCCCCGTGTCCTCTTCGGGGGTCTTAAGGTCAAGATGCTGGGCCACATCGATCAGGCCCCCGATTCCCACCGTCGAGTTCACCAAAAAGCGCCCGGCTTCAATCCCGGCGCCTTTCACTTTGCCTTGAAAGACATTATTGAGGAATCGTGGCGGGAACCGGAGATTGTAGAAAAAATTGCTCACTCCGACTTGCACCGGATTGGGCACGACGAAATTGTATCCCTTCGCCACCGGCTTGAGGATCCACTTGTCGAACTGGCGGTTGAACTCGAACACTTTGGTGTTCACCGGCTCCCAGGGATCGTATTCATCCAAGCCGTCTTCGCCCGGAGTCGCAAAGGGATCAAAGTCGTCAGGCACTGATTCAGGAACGCCCGACTCGGCCGCCGCCGAAGTCGCCTTCGAGGATGCCACTGCCTGGGCAGTGGAACTGACGGAGGGTACTTCCTGCAGCGAGGATGCCGAAAGCGTGACCGCCCCGTTCCGGCCTGCGCAGCCGGTGAGCCATATCAAGGCAACAACGGCAAGCACGCCATAGCGAGGGTTTCTCTGATCGGTCGTACCACCGCCCGTCTGAATCATCATGCGTCCGCAAACATCTCGATTCCTCCTGCACCGGCCTGCTGAGCGAGTCGCACTGTATCAAAACTAAACGGAATCACCAAACGTTCTTTTGAGGACGCGTCGACGGCGATCAGCGACTGAGTACTTGGCGGGCAAACTCGGCGATCCGGCGAAAGTAGACGGCTCCACCCACCACATACGTATCGTTGTGATCGGCGCCATCGATCTCATACCACTCCTTCGGTGGCTTGGCTGCGTCAAACACCTGCCGGCCGAACTGCACCGGAATGATATGGTCCCGGGTGCCATGGATGATCAGTTTGGGCAATGACAGGTGCGGGAGCCGATCGATCAAGCGATACTCCCCGCCGAGCAGCCAGTGAACCGGCAAACCACCGTAATAGAATCGGGCGATCGCCTCGACCGAAGGAAACGGCGATTCCAAAATGAGCCCAGCGGCAGGTTTCTGTGTGGCCAGTTCCCCCGCGACGGCCGCGCCCAGCGACCGCCCGAAACAGATCACTCGCTCGGGGCGAATCCGTCTGGTGCGGGTGAGATAGTCGTACGCCCCCAGGGCGTCTTGATACAGCCCCGACTCGCTCGGCAGCAGTTTCTGGCTCTTGCCATAGCCGCGATAATCGAAGAGCAAGGCGGAAAATCCCAATTCGTAGAGGCGGCGAAGATTGTCGAGTCGATGAATGATATTGCCCCCGTTGCCATGGCACCAGAGCAGGACGGGGCTCGTCGCCGCCGTTTCGACGTACCAGCCAAAGAGGCGCGCGCCATCGGCGGCCGGAAACCAGACGTCCTGGAGAGGCAAGCGGCTGATCGCCCGCCAGTCTTTGTCTTCCCAGGAACCGGGATGGTAGAGGAAGACCTGATCGAGGAGGTTCACTTCAATCTTTCTGAGAGGGCATGGCACAGGCTCTGCAACAAAGCCACGATACCACCAACGGATCAGGGGGAACCAGTCCTGCCATATCACGGACAGTGGGAAGACGCACCGTCTGGTCCATATTGCCGAAGAGCCACGACTCAGCTATAAGGGCGGTCGCCATTCAGTGCACCCATGTGTCAGTGGAATCGAAGGAGCCCACACCGTGATAAGAAGTATTCTGACCCTATTCCTTCTGTATGCGGCAGTCGTTTTATCGGGGTGCTCGATTGCGATGGCGTTGAGCGGTGAAAAAGAGCCGAATTTCGACTACATCACCGTCGGAGCGCCTCGCAACCAAGTGGAAGCAGAATTCGGGCATCCCGTCGCGACCCACAAACTGGACGACACAAGACGAGAGGCGGTCTATAAGTACGAGATGGGTAATTCGCCTAATCCTGGCCGGGCAGTAATGTGGGGGTACGCCTGGTTGACGATCATCGGCATCCTCGGTGAGCCAATTTACTCCCTGATCGAACTGAGTCAAGGACATGATGAAGAAACCCGCATCATCTACGGACAGGACGAGCACATTGTAGAAATCCACGGCTATACCCCGCCGATTTCAAAAGTCCTGATCGAAGCCGATGAGGCGCAGGAAAAGTACATCGAACGCCGGCCGCGCCCTGTCGTCGCCCCGGCCCAGCCCTTACAGGCGCCGGCTAATCAATGATGGTGAGGGCAACCGTCGAAGTGGGCTAGAAAAATGCCTGCACGGAAAAGACGACGTCGTTGTCGTGATCGCGGTGATTGTATTCGAGTCGCAGCGCCCAATTCCTGGTGAGCGTCACGCGGGAACCAACGAACCAGCGGATGTCATCCGACTGTTCGCCCAAGGCATATTTCAAATAGGAGCCCGTGGCCATAATCTTCCACCGCTCCGTCACATCGGCCAACAGGCCGGCTGTTCCTCCGCCGCCGATGCGATGACGCTCCTCGTACGCAGGACTGTAGTTGGCCTCCGCTTCCGCAAACGCAAACCACACTTCCCTCTTCAGCCATCGCGATTCCACGGCGGCGCCCACACCGGTATTCAGAAAGCCATTGCTGCAAAGTCGGCACCCGTGGTTGCGAATGGTCTGCATACCGATGTTCACCTTCCAGGACGGTGCGTGAAACACGGAATCGATCGGAATTAGAGACACAATATTGGCAAGAGTCGCCCGCTCGATCCTTGTCTGGTCGGCGACGTTGTAATGCCGCGCAGTGATCGACGCGATTTCGATTTGCGCGTCCGGCGTATACCCGACTTCGGGATCGAGCAGATCGTGGTACCCCGCTCGAACGGATACTTCTTCAAATGTATCGTCGTTCCGCCACCCGGCCCCCATACTGGCACGGGAGGTCCGATGCCCGATCTCCGGTTGCTTGGCAAAGGGCACGACCGTGAACGGTTCGGAGGGAATCCGGAGCTGGCTCCGAGCCGTTAAGACTTCCCGGTTGCGCTCTTTCAACTCCGGCGGCGAGTCCTTTTTATCGATCCGGTATCGCAACAAATCTGAAGCGAGATCGAGGACAAACGCCTGCCGTCCGACTCCCAATTGGGCCAAAGCCGGCGCGGTGAGGTTCCCTACATCCTCCGCGATCGCCTCGGCCAGGCGCCGTTCGCCGGAGGGAAGGAACTCTCGTTTCCTTCTTATCACGTTGCTGCGTGACGGCCGATAGGCCGCCCCGGACACCAGTCCGGGCTTGGAGGCGATGAGCCGAACGGTATCGGCCGGGATCGTCCAAAAAAGAAACTGGTCCGTCAGATGCAGCGTGGGATCCGCAAAATCCAAGAGGGCCAACAAATGATACGAACAGTTTTCTTTGAAAAAGAAATAATCGAAGTAGGCATTGCCGAGTTCCCATGCATGCATCAGAAGCCGCCGCATCTGGTCCTCAGTCAAATGCAACCGGTACTCCCAAATGTCGCGATTTTCGATGTCCCGGTATTCCTGCACCTTCAGATAATACGGAATGGTCGAAAAGTACCCGCGGTATCCTCCGAAGATGCCCTTCACCGGATAGGCGATTCCGGCATCCTTCGGCACTTCCGCCGCGTAGTTGATCGTATACGCAAGAATGCGAGTCTGCTCGGTCTGCCCCTTTTGGTCGACACGCAGTAACGTGTGGCCGAACATGGAAGCCGGATTATTAAGAAACGCCGAGGGGAAAATCAGGGTAATGGATTCGGCTTGGAATTCGTCATACCAGCGGGTGAACCGGTCGCAGGCCTGGTCAGGAAGACGCGCCGGATCGAACGCCAACTGTTCCTTGAGCCAATGATAGCGGGCGACGAACGCGCACTGCGCCGGTTGCTGAGACCGGCCGACCAACTCCTGAGAAAAAAACTGTGCGAGGGTGGCCTGGAGTTCGGCCTCGGGGTCCGTCTTCCCGCTGCCGGACAGAAAGAATCCCGGATCATCCTGCTCGCTTTCATAGCCGCCCCACAGCGTCGATCGATAATGCAACAGGAGGCGCCACTCACGAGATTCCGCAAGCCGTTGCTTTCGGGCCTCATCGATCAGGACCTCCAAATAAGCGTCGCTCGCCAGTGCATGAGCCACGGCGCAAGGAACCAGCAACAGGAATAGGACGACAAGGAGTGAACGTTTCACTGTGTGCGGGAAGAGAGAAGAAGGGCCCTGGCCACTGAGCCAGGGCCCGCGGTGAAGCTTAGCGAGTGGACACGTGAGCGAGAACCGGATGACCGGCGATCGCATCATTGAGAGCCTTGACTAACGCCACCGGCGAGGCTTCGCCGGACTTCACCAAGGAGGTGTAGCGTTCTTGGGTCATCGCAAAAAATGCCGGCTGGTTCTCCGCGGGCACACCCATCAACGATGCGAGAGACGCCAGATGCTCGCCCTGGCCCTGAGCCATCTCGGCTGAAAGGGCTTCGAAATTCAGCGAGGCAAATACAGTCGTTTTTTGTTCAGCCATGATCTTGCCGTCATTGGTGCAGCCGGAAGTCCCGGTGCTGATACCAAACGTCTGGCTGCCAAAGGTGCCGTTCGTGGTCGCCATCAACACTTGAGGAGCAATTTCCTTCTGACCTTTGTAGTCGTTCCAGGCCAGCTTG
>CBDIWQ010000106.1:0-10710 GCA_965285965.1 uncultured bacterium
TGGTATTCCTCCGCAATCTCTTTCGTATTCACTACCCGTGCTCGTACTACATCGCCGTATTGAATCGACGCAATGTGCTGGAGTGCCATGAGTCCGTAATCTGCTTTTTTGGATAATTTCAGCATACCCTATTGCCGATCCATTAAATCGGAGACTATAATGATCTCCGATCAAACTAGTCGTACAAAAGGTATCACGTGGTCTTTTGTACTGTCAAGCGAACTGAGGGCGGAGTGGGAGGATTTGTAAAAAAACCTGGAGACAAACAGTCTTTAAACAGTGATGCTTCACAGGCATAAACACATAACAGGAGAAGGGCTGACCAAATGGGCGGGACGAATCCATATATTGAGAAGGCCGACGTCGAGTTACCAACTAAACCTTATTCTCTCACCTTTATCTTTCCTGATAAAACCGAAAAGAAGGTCGAGGTACAACCAGACAAAATTCCTTACGGCCCCACGGGACTTCCAGGAAGTATTCTCGATATCGCCATGGGCAATGGCATTGAGTTGGAACATGTGTGCGGAGGGGTCTGTGCCTGCTCAACCTGTCATGTCATGGTAAAAAAAGGGCTGGACACGTGCAATGAAGGCACGGATGACGAGTTCGACCAATTGGATGAAGCTCCAGTGACGACCTTACAGTCACGACTTGGATGCCAGTGTGTGCCCAATGGGGCGACGGAGGTGGTAGTGGAAATTCCCGCCGTCAATAAGAACTTGACGAAGGAAGGGCACTAACAGGCAAAGCTTCTTGCAGGAATGCACATTCCAAGAAAGGGTGAAACTTCCGATCGTGCACGTGCCAAATCACCAAACTTGTCACCCGTAGGCTTTCTTTGATCAATCGTACGTTTCGAGCTTCACCTCCTTTCGATCGAAGCCCAATTCCATAAAAACTGTTCTTAACGGGCGAGCAAACGACTTGATCCCGGCGATCATGGGAGTGACATTTCGTCCATTCAGCGCGACCCGCTTAATCGTCTCGACCGTAGTTGCATGGCTGGTTGGATCTTCGCTTCCAAGTGGCACATAATGAAAGCTAGGCTGCCTTTCCGCCAACGAGAGAAATTCCTCATGGTAAAGCTGCTCGGCAGGGCTGGGAGCTTGCGCAATAAGCGTGGTGGAGGGGAGAGGACCTTCGGATGCAAGGGAGCGAATCATACAGCGAAGGGGGACGAGTCCTGAGTAGCGTCCGATCAACAACAAGTTTTTGAAGTCCGGATCGGGGAGTACGAAGCGCCCATAGGGGCCTGAGAGTGGAATGCGACTTCCTGGTTTGAGCGAGGAGAGGTAGCCGGAGCCTTTTCCTCCCGGAACATGATCGAAGACAAGCGTGAGATGGCCGGTAGGAGAGGGGGGAGCCGCAAGGGAATAGGCGCGGTTGAGGGGAGGATGGTCTCCGACAAACAGGTGAAAAGAAACCCACTGCCCAACCCTGAATGAAATCGGGTGTTCGCTCGGGCGGAGCACTAGTTCCGTCGTGTGCTGGGTGAGCGCGGTCAGCGAGACAACTTCGGCGATTTGAGTTGGTTCAGCCATGGTCTGTTCTTAACAAAAACAGCTTCAGAATGGAACAGTCCTCTTCTGTACATCATCCTAATGCCATGTTATAGATACCGCCCCGTTCGCATTATTCCACGAAAGTGAGTGACACGATGAGTCAGGTCAGGGTTCGATTTGCGCCCAGTCCGACCGGCTACCTCCACATCGGTGGGGTGCGGACGGCCTTGTTCAACTGGCTGTTTGCGCGGCAGCAAAACGGAGTCTTCATGCTTCGGATCGAAGACACCGATCAAAGTCGTTCTACCGACGATTCGATTCAAGCCATTCTAGGCGGCATGCGCTGGGTCAATCTCGATTGGGACGAAGGGCCTTTTCGACAGACAGAGCGGATGCAACTGTATCGCGATCACGCGATGCGACTTTTCAAGGAAGGGCATGCCTATTGGTGCACTTGTACCGCATCAGAACTTGAGGCGCGGCGGAAGGTAGCCGGAACGAAAGGTCAGTCCCCTAAATACGACGGTCGCTGCAGGAATCTCGGTCTGGAGAAACCAACCGGCGAGGCGGCCCTCCGTTTCATGGCTCCCCAGGACGGGCAAACGGTCGTTGATGATCTGATCAAGGGGCGCGTGGTATTCGATAACCAGATTCTGGACGATCTGATCATTCTTCGATCCAACGGGTATCCGACCTATAACTTCTCTGTGGTGGTGGATGACGCCTTGATGGGCATCACGCATGTCGTGCGCGGCGACGACCATCTGACGAACACGCCGCGGCAGATTCCGATTTTTCAGGCGCTGGGATTTCCACTGCCGCAGTTTGGGCATTTGCCGATGATTCTTGGTCCGGACAAAGCACGTTTGTCGAAGCGCCATGGAGCCACCTCGATCATGGCCTATCGAGACATGGGGTATTTGCCTGATGCCATGGTGAATTATCTGGTCCGGTTGGGCTGGTCGCATGGAGACCAGGAGCTGTTTTCGCGAGAGGAGTTGATCGAGAAGTTCTCCTGGAAGAATGTCCAGACGTCGGCAGCCGTCTTTAACCCGGACAAGCTGTTGTGGCTCAATGCCGAATACATCAAGACCAGTCCGCCGGACCAGGTCGCACAGATGCTCGTCCCCTTGCTCGAGCAAGCAGGACTCACAGCCGAAGTCCATGCGGTTTCGATCGAATGGCTTGCTCAAGTGGTCGTCCTGGTGAAGGAGCGCACCAAAACCCTTCTTGAAATGGTCCACTGGGTAAGGCCCTACTTCGGTGAGACGGTTGTATTTGAGGACGAGGCCGCGAAGAAATTCCTGACCGCCACCCACGTGCCGGTACTGATCAAACTGATGACCCGATTTGAGGCGTTTTCCACATTCTCAAAGCAAGAGTGGGAGGAGGCTTTTAAGAAGTTGGTCAAAGAAGAGGGGATCAAAATAGGGCAACTGGCCCAGCCGGTACGAGTGGCCCTCACCGGTCGGACAGCGAGCCCTGGACTTTTCGAAGTGATGGAGGTGCTCGGACAAGATCGCACCTTGCTCAGACTTCGTCGGGGGATCGAGGAGGCGTCGCGCAAGTGAGTGACTGCCGGTCAAGAATCGGCCCCGACCTTGACGGAGCCGAGAAGCTTATATTACTGTGTGGACCGGTTGGGGGATCGTCTAGCGGTAGGACGTCAGTCTCTGGATCTGACTACCTAGGTTCGATTCCTAGTCCCCCAGCCAAAAAATCTTTCCCACCCGCATAGCATCCAGATCGACTGCCTCGTACCGCGCTGGGGGATCGTCTAGCGGTAGGACGCCGGCCTTTGGAGCCGGCTACCTAGGTTCGATTCCTAGTCCCCCAGCCAATCAATTTTCCCGCGCCATAATCGTCTGGCGGTAGATATCCGTCTCTGGATCTCCCTATCTCGGCATTCGCTTCATTCCCCTAGCACATCCCCGAGTCACACGCGTTTGAGGACTGGTTGAGTTTCTTGGACTTCAATGGGCGGCTCTATGGTTTTCTCCGCTGCGTAGCGCCACAGTGCGATCCCGCCGATCAGGCCGTTCATATTCGACACGATGGTCACATTCGGTGGCAGGATGCTGAGGTCTGCCTTTTGGGAGTTGCCGCCACCAATATAGAGACGGGTGAAGTGAAAGATACTGTCGAGTTTCCTGACGTACCGCGCCAAGCGTCTGTTCCACTTTTTTTTCCCGACCTTCTGTAAGGCTTTGTTTCGAAGATTGTCCTTGCCGATCTCCACGTTAGGGACGAGGCGTCCATCCACGAATAGGGACGTCCCTACACCGGTACCGAGGGTCAAGACTACTTCAACGCCCGTCCCGGAGATTGCGCCGAAACCCTGTACGTCCGCATCATTGGCGACCCGCACCGGTTTCTGCAATCTGAGTTGCAGCACCTCCGCGATATTGAAGTCCTGCCATTCGGGCGCGAGATTCGGTGCTTGCTTCACGATCCCGTTGATAATGACGCCGGGAAAACCGACGGCCACTCGATCGAACGATTCAAATTGTTTTGACAGGGCTACCACGACGTCCATGACCTCACCCGGACTTCCAGACGGCGGCGTTTCGCGGCGTATCCGATGCCCGACGGGCATCCCGAGGTCGTTAATCAAAGTGGCTTTGATGCCTGTCGCTCCTACATCGACCACCAACGTTCGACTCGGCTCCTCCGCCGAGGCTTGGGCATTGTCCGACCGTGAACCCTTGGCTCTCGTCTTCTTCATGTCCATGGAAATCCCTTGACGTGGTGCGCCATTTGTCTCGCTCTGAGACGTCTTGTCCCGTCCTCTCGGCTCATCGCCCCCAGGCCTGCGGTGCACAGGGTCGTTGCCGCCGATCCCAGCGTTTACATTGCAGGAGTTAGGCCAAAGTGCTTAGGTCAATCACGAACCGGAACCGCACGTCGCCTTGTAAGACTCGTTCATAAGCCTGGTTGACTTGTTGTATGCCGATCACCTCGATGTCGGATTCGATCTTGTGCTCCGCGCAGAAATCCAGCATGGCTTGGGTTTCCCGGATCCCGCCGATCAAAGAGCCGGCGAGCTGCCGGCGATAGAGAATGAGGGGAAACGGCTGGAGGGGAGCGGGTTCGGCGGGGGCCCCCACAAGAATCAGCGTGCCGTCGGTTTTTAATAAATTGATATAGGCATTGTAATCATGCTGGGCTGAGACGGTATCTAGAATGAAATCAAAGCGGCGCGCGAAGCGCCGGAATGTGGAGGGATCCGACGTCGAGGCGAAGTCGGCGGCGCCCAAGCGCTCCGCCTCCTTTCGCTTTCGATCGGAGGTGCTCAGCACGGTCACCTCCGTTCCCAGGGCCTTGGCAATCTTCACCGCCATGTGGCCGAGCCCCCCGAGTCCGACCACCGCCAGTTTATGATATTTCCCGATGCCCCAGTGACGGAGCGGGGAATAAGTGGTAATGCCCGCACAGAGCAGGGGCGCAGCGCCGGCCCGTGACAGGGTCTCGGGTATGCGAAGGACATAGTTCTCGTCGACGACAATGTTTGACGAGTACCCGCCCTGGGTAATGTGGCCTTGGCGATCCTTACCGCTGTAGGTAAGGACCATACCGCCTTCACAGTATTGCTCCAACCCTTCACGGCAGGCGGCGCACATGCGGCAGGAGTCCACAAAGCAGCCGACGCCTGCTGTGTCGCCGGCACGGAAGCGCTTCACGGCTGGGCCGGCTTGTACGACCGTGCCGACGATTTCATGTCCGGGAACCATGGGGAAAAAGGATCCGCCCCACTCGTCGCGAGCCTGGTGGATATCGGAATGGCAGATGCCGCAGTGCGTGATGTTGATCAGCACGTCGGATGGCCCCACCTCTCGCCGCTCGAATGAGAACGGCTGCAATTCAGCACGCGCACTCATGGCAGCATAGCCCTTTGCGGAAATCATGAACGCTGCTCCTCCTTTTAGCGATCGCGGAGCTTGACCTTACCAAGATCGGTCGGGCTTGCCAACCGGGAAAGATGCGGGAAAAGAAACCGGAAGATGAAGCTGATCAAGCGTTCGGGCTCGGATGGGGAATGAACAGCGCCTGATGCAGCTAGTCGCCGTGACGGGCTGCGTCTGCCGGTTCGTTCGGAGGATCGTCAGGGGCCGCCTCTAAAGAGTCCAGCGTTAAAGAGGGTCCCGGGATTCGATACTGCTCCGCGGCCCACGTTCCTAAATCCGTAAGCTGGCAGCGTTCTGAGCAGAAAGGCCGCCAGGGGTTGTTGGCCCAGGCGGTCTGTTGACGGCAGATCGGGCACTTCATGCGTCAGAGTGTACCATTGGGAGCAGGGCGGCAAAAAGATGCTTCACGCGGCTATGGGGCGACTTGGCTTAGTTCTGTCGGAGGAAGCCTGAGGAGGCGGCATTCAGTAATCGCTGCAATCGGCTGCGATCGAGCTCCGTGAGATCCAAGAATTCGACACCGAACTCACCATGATCCGCCCACCGGACCGCCGCGGACTGGACCGTGATCGGAGATCCTAATTCCACGGCCCGTATTAACAGTCGCACGCCGGTGCCCGGAGTGACTGAGACGGAACTAGTGACGGCACAGCCGCCGGCCGAGACGTCGAATACCGTGCCTTGCCGGAGGTCGGTATGTTCATTTGTGGAGAAGAATACTGGAAGATCGGTTTGGATTCTGCGGTGTTCTCGACATTCAATCATAGCGGCCTCCGAGACGTGGCTGTGTGGGTGCCCCCTCTGTGTCCATCCGGTCGGTTACAACATTGCGGTTGACGGTGCAGTGGACACAGTCGTTGCGGACCGGAAGGTTCAAAGGAGACATCATAGCCGAGCCGATCTTGAGGCGCATGCATTAAGCGAGAATCCGCAGCATGATCGCTCAGCTCTGATGAGTTGAGGCGGCGGACGCGCGCTGCCGTCGGTCAGCGACTCGCAGCAGGAAGGGGTGTCCAAGGCAACCGAAGCGCCGGGGAGAGAGAAGAGACCAGGCGAGTGTGCTATCGACCCTGTTGAGCCTTTTCGATTTTCGCCCAAGTATTTTTGAGCGGTACGGTGCGGTTGAACACAAGCGCGTCTCCAGAGGAATCCCGGTCAACGCAGAAGTACCCTTGCCGCTCGAATTGGAAGCGTGCCCCCGTTTGAGCGTTGCCTAGGCTCGGTTCGACCAGGCAGCCGGTCAGGCGGTCCAGCGAGTGCGGATTCAAATGCTCTGTCCAGTCCTCGGTCGCTGGTACCTTGGAGGGGTCGGCGACGAGCAGCGGGTTGTACAGGCGGACTTCCGCTTCGAGCGCGTGGGCGGCTGACACCCAATGAATGGTCGCCTTCACTTTGCGTTGCTCCTGTGATGATCCGCTTTTGGTCTCCGGATCATAGGTGCAATGGAGTTCCGTCACCGCACCGGTTTGCGGGTCCTTGGAGACCCCGACGCATTTGATGATGTAGGCATACCGCAGACGCACTTCACGGCCCGGGGCCAACCGATAAAATTGTTTCGGAGGATCCTCCCGGAAATCTTCTTGCTCAATGTACAGAATGCGGGAAAACGGCACCTGCCTCGTACCCGCCGATGGATCTTCAGGATTGTTAACGGCCTCGAGTTCTTCAACCGTGCCTTCCGGGTAGTTGTCGATGATGACCTTCAGCGGCCGTAAGACCGCCATGACGCGGGGCGAGTGCCGATTTAAATCCTCCCGGATGAAATGCTCCAGCAGCTGCAGTTCCACGACGGCGTCCCGCTTGCCAACCCCGATATGCTCGCAGAAGGCACGGATCGCCTCGGGAGTATAGCCGCGGCGGCGAAGACCTTTGATCGTAGGAAGGCGCGGATCGTCCCAGCCGGCCACCAGCTTTTTGGCGACCAGTTCCAGGAGCTTGCGCTTGCTCATGACGGTGAAGGTCAAGTTCAACCTGGCAAACTCGATCTGCTGAGGGCGATGGGGCGCCTCGCTTTCGGCGACCACCCAGTCATACAGCGGACGGTGATCTTCAAATTCCAGCGTGCACACCGAATGCGTGATCCCCTCGATGGCGTCTGACAGTGGGTGCGCGAAGTCATAGGCCGGATAGATGCACCAGGCCATGCCGGTCCGGTAATGAGCGGCATGGCGGATGCGATACAGAACCGGATCCCGCAGGTTCATGTTGGGGGAGGCCATGTCGATCTTTGCGCGCAGGACATGTGTCCCGTCCGGAAATTCGCCTGCTCGCATCCGTCGAAAGAGATCAAGATTCTCCTGGACGGACCGGGTTCGATACGGGCTCTCGCACCCGGGTTCGGTCAGCGTGCCGCGATACTGCCGCATCTGTTCCGCGGTCAGGCTGTCAACGTAGGCCTTCTCTTTTTTAATCAGCGTCTCGGCAAAGACATACAGCGGCTCGAAGTAATCCGAGGCGAAAAACATCTTTCCATGCCAATCAAACCCAAGCCAGCGGACGTCTTGCTGAATGGCCTCGACGTACTCGGGGTCTTCCGTCGTGGGATTGGTGTCATCGAAACGCAAATGACAGATGCCGCCAGGGTTCTCCGCGGCAATTCCGAAGTTCAGACAGATGGATTTGGCATGACCGATATGGAGATATCCGTTCGGTTCCGGAGGGAAACGGGTGACGACGCGGCCGTCGTGTCTGCCGGCGGCCCGGTCGGCCGCCACGATATCTCGAATAAAGTCAGATGAATCCATAGGAGTCGGAGTGGTCATAGGAGGATTATCACGCGATTAGTAAGCCGCTCGTGCGAATTGTTCTACCACAGACCGGCGCAGCGGAGAAGTGGTACGGAGAGGACCTAGGGCGCGGGTTCCGTTTGATGGGTTGGCATCTGGATCACGTTGAAGTCTTTCTGAGCGATGAGATGGCCTTCCATCCTCAGCCGGAATTCGTAACGCCCCGGGGCGGGAAACACCAACGATGGAATATTGATGCCGAAGTCGGAAATCTGGAGACGGTCGCCAATGGTAATGTTCGGGAGTGTCGCCCGGCAGACCAACTGTTCATTATTGAGATAGACCAAATCGATGTCGAAGTGATAAGTGCCTTCCGCATCGGTCAGGCAGAAGTACAGTCCCATCTGCTGGTGCTGGAACGGGAAGGCCACCGCTTGAAGATGGGTAAAGAGACCGATGAGGCTCTTTTTTTTGGTCAGGCTGTCTTCAATTACCTGATCACAGACCAGGAAGGCCTGAATGCTGGGTTTGATGATATCAGCCATAGGTTCATTCTATAAAAAGCAACGCCGATGGCAAAAGGTTCTTTCGTTTCCGCACCGAAGCGAGGAAAGAGAAGAATTGGTGAGACAATCGAGTCCGAGACGGGGTGAGAAGTCTTGCGGGTAGCGCCTCTTCTAGAATGTCATCCCAGGACCACGGTGCCGCCACGATTCTCTACAATATCGCCGAAGCGCGTCGTCCCCGAGCCGATCCGGCAATAGTGCGGTGTGATTTCGACCGCCGTGCCTTTATGTGAGTAGAACTTTCCAGCCGTAATATCGATCTTATGGTCCGCTCTCACGGTCGCTTCAAAGGCCAGTGTGCCGGCTTGCTGGTCCAGAATGCGGACTGCCGGCCCCCCGGTTGCCGCATGCTTTCCCATCGGATGCAGTTCAATGGCGAATTGACCGGTCTGATTTAACACCAGCACATTACGGCGAATATGGGCGACATGGGCACCCGCTTCATTATAGAGATCGAGGGTGGCGTAGAGCAGGCCTTCTTTGGCCTCAAGGACCAGTTGCTCCTTTCCCTGGATCTTGACCACGCCATTGGTATTGCGAAAGATATTGGAGCCGATAAGGAGTTCGATTCCCGGCTTGTGCCTGCCGCTCAGGGGACCATCCGCGGTGGCAGCGGGGTCTGGCTTTCGTCGTTCAACCGTTTCGTCCATCATGGGGCCCAATGAAACGGGTTGTCATGCTCTATCCGTTAGGCGCAGGCAAACCCCAGGCTAGGCTTGTCGCCCGTGGCTGTCAAGGAGATGCTGCGCTCCAGGTCATCGATTTCTGCACTCATCGGAAAAGCCACATTACGGGGTCATCGGACTTTACGGGGTCATCGGACTTTCGTTGCCATGCCGGTCAGTGGCCGTCACGCAGATGCTGGCCACCTCCTCTTGTCCATCGGAAGGGATCGGCAGGGTAATGCTTTCTGAAATTTGTCCGCCGCCCGACGGGCTTGTAGCCGGCACGTCTCTTACCGGTAGCCGACCTTTCCCCACATCATAGTAGATGGTTGTTTTACTCAGTGCGATGATCGGACGTCCCGCTTGATCATGCGTCGGCTCAGTATAAATGATGGTGAGAGTCGGCTTGGCCCGGCTCACCTTGGCTTGAACTGAATCGGGGCATCGATGGACGATGTTCGTCGGCAAAGAATGCGGTGTGCAGCCAGCGGCTGCAAGGCAAACGATGATACGCAGGTTGATGGTCATCGTTCTCCAGCTGGCGTTCATCTGAGGTTGGGCTCGCGGCTCTCTCGCCGCATCTGCTGCTTATAAACCGACGGGCGTAGGGAAGCAAGCAAGAGGCGTTGCACCGTGGTCTCATTGCAAACCAAAAAGGCAGTATGGTACCGTCGAACGACCGAGCACGGATGGTCCCGTTGCGGTCCGCCAGGAACATGCCCTTGACCGGGTCGAAGAAGCGCTCGACCACGCGGGTCACGATCAGGCCGGCTTCCTTCAGCCGCAGGTAGATGCTTTGCGAAAGCTCCGTATTTTCGGGAGAATCGGTCGAATGCCAGTTGTCAAAGGAGATGTGGAATCCGTCGAGGTATTGCTGGCGGCCGGCGGCGATGTTGGCGACAAACTCCTGCGGTGTCAGCCCGGCTTTTTCCGCCGCGATCATGATCGGCGTGCCGTGCGCGTCGTCCGCGCCGACGAAATGCACCTCATTGCCTTGCATCCGCTGATACCGTACCCAGATGTCAGCCTGGATATATTCCATGATGTGGCCGATGTGGAAAGCGCCGTTGGCGTAGGGCAGGGCAGTGGTGACAAACAGCTTGCGGTGCGGTGTGGTGCTCATTTGGCAATGCTTGGTGAAATAAAACTGTCATTTTATCAGTGCGGCGGCTCTTATCGGTGGTGTCGCATGTCAAACGCAGGCAGGATTGGCAGGGAATTGGTTTAGACTTGCTGCAACAAAATTCAGGAGAAACGATGAGTATCACGGTTGAGGCCGTCAAGACGGCGCTATCCCAGGTTATCGACCCGAACACCGGCAAGGACCTCGTTTCGGGCAAATC
>CBDIWQ010000107.1:0-11190 GCA_965285965.1 uncultured bacterium
CGATTCTCGATTTCCATCCTCATGGTTTCTTTTCCGGTCTTTTCGGCCATGGGACGGACAAAGACGTTGTCCGCCGCGAGATGGAATCGGCTGGTTACCGGCTGGCGGCGGACTTCGCCCTAATCGACAGCCAGCATTTCCAAATCTTCTCCCGGGAACAGTCACGACCCCCTGCGCACATCACACGGTTCACCGGTTGTTTGGATAAAGGCTCCCGCGTTTGCGGCCTCCTTATGTAGGCATCCGGCGGCGGTCAGCCGCCTGCCACCCGGGCGAACACTGTATGATGCAACGCAACGCATTCAGAAGTTGTAAACCGGGTCACTGAGTCGGGCGGCTTAAGGGAGGGCGATGTGAAGCAGGAAGATGAAGGAGCGCGGGCAACGATCACGGACGCGACGGAGGGCCAAGACACTCCATTTATTCAGCCGATGGTCGAGCCCTTCCAGAGGTTCATTCATGCGCAGTCCACGGGGGGCATTTTGTTGCTGACCGCCACTGTCGTGGCGATGGTGTGGGCCAATTCCCCCTGGGCCGGGTCCTATGCGGCATTCTGGGACACGCCGGTCAGCCTGGTCGTGGGCTCGCACGCGTTGACGGAAACGTTGCTGGAATGGATCAACGACGGCTTGATGGCCATGTTCTTTTTCGTGATCGGGTTGGAGATCAAGCGGGAAATCCTGGTCGGGGAGTTGTCATCATTCCGGCAGGCTACCTTGCCGTTGATGGCAGCCGCCGGGGGGGCCTGCCTCCCGGCCGTCTTGTATTCGATCATGAATGCGGATGGACCGGGCACCCGTGGGTGGGGGATTCCGATGGCGACGGACATTGCCTTCAGCCTCGGCATCCTCGCGTTGCTCGGCAGTCGGGTTCCGTTGGCCTTGAAGGTGTTCCTGACGGCCCTCGCCATCGCAGACGATCTCATGGCGGTGCTGGTCATCGCCTTGTTCTACACGTCGACGATCTCATGGGTGAACCTGGCGGTCGGCGCCCTGTTTCTGGCTCTACTGATCGCCGCCAATCTCGCGGGCGTCCGGCATCCGCTGGTGTATTCGGTGCTTGGCATCGGCGGTCTCTGGCTGGCCTTTCTCTTGTCGGGAGTGCACGCCACCATCGCGGGGGTCATTGCCGCGATGACGATTCCGGCCCGCACGCGGCTGACCGGCCGCCAGTTTCTCATCAAAGGCAAGGCGCTCCTCGACCGGTTTGAGGCGGTGTTGTCTCCGGACAAGCCTCCCTTGGCCAACCGGGAACAACATCGCATCGCCACGCATATGAAAGCCGCGGTTCAGCATGTGGAGAGCCCCCTGCAGTACCTGGAACATGCGCTCCACCCCTGGGTCACGGTCGTGGTCATGCCGGTCTTTGCCCTCGCCAATGCCGGAGTGACGCTCGATGCGAACATCGGCGCCATGCTGCTCAACCCGGTGGCATTGGGCATTCTCCTGGGCTTGCTCGTCGGCAAACCGGTCGGCATCGTTCTCTCAACGTGGTTGGCGATTCGAAGCGGCCTTGCGACCTTGCCGTCGGGCGTGTCCTGGTCGCATCTCTGGGCGGTTGGATCTCTCGCTGGGATCGGATTCACGATGTCGCTCTTCATTGCGGGACTGGCCTTTCCCCACGCGCCCTCCTTGATGGCGGCCAAGGTGGGCATTCTGTTCGCCTCCACGACGGCCGGAACGATCGGGTGGATCCTGTTACGCCGTATCCGGCCACCATCCTACTGATGATGACCCGCTCGGCCTGCTGCTTCGCAGGTACGGTGTGTGAGTCTCCAATGGTTTCGTGAACGGGCGGCATGGTGATCGACGAACCCATGCTCTCCGAGGAACGAGAGTCCCGGACCTCAGGGGTTCCGATAAAAGCCGGCTTCTGTTCCGCCTAGTTCTCACATCACGGGAGCGACGGCCACCATAGATTCTCACCTATCAACACGGAGGTGTGTTCTATGAGCCGATCAAGAACTGTCGCGTGTGTCCTGTTGTGCTTCGCCCTCACCGGGTGCGCCGTGACCAGCGTGGCACCGAACTTCAATGGTCTGAAGTATGTCGATGGATCGGTGCCCGTGCACATCAACTTGACGAAGTGGGCCGTGCATTTCGCCTTCGTCGTGCCGTTCATCGGGGATGCCTCTCTTGATGGAGCGGTCGAAGAGTTCACGAAAGAAGCCATCGACCAGGGGGCGCACCGGGTGCGGATCGTTCAGTCGGATGAAACGACCTTATGGTGGGTATTGCCGCCGCTCTCCTTCCTGTTCACGCCAAAGTACACGAATGTCGCAGGCGACGGCTTGAAGTAATTCTTGTCAGCCGTTGATCCGGTCAGAGATCCGCGCGGAACCTTAGAAGGGAGGGCGGTTCCTCGCGATTATCTGCAGTCATTGTCCCGCTCAGTCTTCCAGGTGTGCCGTCTACACCGAATCGTGTGCCGGCAGCCACGTCCTGCCTTTACCGGTTAGGGGATTGAGCAGTTCATCATGGGCCCGGAATGCGTCACTGTACGACGACTCAATACAGCTCGTTAGCGGAGTGAGAAAAAGAGCGTTTCCATGATCAGCAGACGGCTGTTTGTGAAAGCCGGTCTACTGGCGGGGGCCGGGTTGCTTCTGCCTTGGAAAGGAGCCGTCCGACTTCTCCTTGCCAAGTCTCTCTCAGTCGGCGCCCTCAATCCCCTCTCCGTCCTGAAATACCAGATGCCCCTCATCGTCCCGCCGGCCATGCCGAAAACCGGCCGGGTAGGCGCGGCGGACTATTACGAGATCGCCGTCCGGCAGTTCCGGCAGCAAATTCTACCCGCTGGTATGCCCATGACGACGGTGTGGAGTTACGGCTCCGTCAGCGATCCGTCCTGCATGAACCCCCGAAACGTGGCAGACCGGTTTTAAATGGCTGCGTAGGTGCGAGATGGCAGGGGTTTATCCTAGTCACCCGCCCTTCCGGAAAACGGGTACTGTCGAAATAGTGAATAGCGGTAGGGCATAGGGAACCACACGGGAGGAACGAGGATGCGACACCTGGGAATCCATCTGATCTGTGCGCTGTTCATGCTAGGGGTGACGGGGCAGGCCGGAGCGAGCGAACAGACGACGCAAAGCAGACACCAGCATCTCCAGGGCGTGGTCATCGAAAAGGGCGGCACGCTGGCAGTCAAAGTGCCCAACGGCACGACCTATCAGTTAAACGAAAACCGGGCCCAGCGCCATGGGCATGACCTTCCGAAGGCGGGGGACCAGGTGACGGTGGTCATCGATGAGAACAATCTCGTTCTGGAGGTGCACCCGAAGGGAACCGAGGGGACCCATCAGTTCGTCACCGGGGAAGTGGTGTCCATCGGCGTCCTGCAACGGGAGATTACCTTGAAAACCGAGAAGGGCGAGCAACGTTTTCCGATGGAGAAACAGGAGATGACGGCCTCCATCAAGGATGGGGCGTTGGTGACAGCCGAGCTGAACGAAGCGGGAAGCGTGATCGATCTCCATCCGGCTCAGCAGCGGTCCGGTCACTAATCCGCCCCCAAAGGTCGCCTCGTTTCTCCGTGACCACTCATGCCGCCTTCTCAAGGAGCATAGGCTCATGTGCCTATGATGGCTTATGGCGCCACCTGTCACGAAAATCCTCCTCATCGATGATTCGGAAACCGACCGGTACACCTATCGCCGGTACCTGGAGAAGAGCCCACATCCGTACGAGGTTTCTGAAGCACAGGATGCCCAAAGCGGGCTCGCGCTTGCGGAAACGCTCAATCCTGACTGTATCCTTCTAGATCTGAAATTGAAGAGCGGCGAGTCGGGCTACGAAGTCCTTCAAAAACTGGTCGGCGAGGAAGCTCCGTACAAGAGAACGGTGATCATGTTGACGGTCGTGAGTTTGAATTACATGAAAGACGGAGCCCTGTCATTGGGGGCGACCGACTTCCTGGTCAAGGGTGAAACCGATGCCGCTGCGTTGGACGCCGCCATCCAGCGAGCCATTAAAAAGATTCCCCGAAGCTGCTAAAGAATCGGCCGGTGTCTCAGCCATCGTTGTCGTTGCATGAAGATTTGCGGTGGCTTCGTATCCGTGCGTGCCACCGCAGCTCATCGCTTGTCGGTTCTTCTCATCAGTTTCCTTCTGCAATTTCCCTCCAAGTTTCTGTTCCCTCTGCAAGTTCTGACCCATAGCGTTCATGGAAAAACGTTACAGAGATTTTACCTGCCTCTTACGTTCGGCGATTGAAGCCAAGCGGCCTCCCGACTACTATCCTCCCAGTCCTCATGCCTCGACGCCGTTTTTCCACTCCAATCCTCATGTTGCTGATCAGCCTGGCGGCCCATACGGCCTGGGCCGGCGGAGATCCGCCGGATCCGCTGTCCCGGCGATGGTCGTCCTGGTTTACCGATCAGGGTTTGCAGACGGCTCCAAAGCCGGCCGAGAATACCGTGTTTCAGGCGAACTTTACACGCACCTCCTATGCTCCTCCCGCGGCTCCGGGGAATGTACGGGACCTGGTGCTCGAGACCGATCGCCCGCGCACCGAGGGAGTCCTTGCGTCGACCACCTGGCTCAAGGGCGCGTTCTCGACGGAAACGGAAGTGGCGGCCAATCAAGGGGAAGCCGTCGGCGCCCATCCCGGCCTGGCCGGTGATAAAGGAAACGATCCCTCGATGCGCATGATGCGACTCGGCCTCACCGGGTCATTGGGGTCGGTCCGCTACGGGATGCGGCTCCGCGAGGCCGGCCAAGCGTTCCATCATGCTCCCGATCAGGCGCAGCGGGAAGTGTGGGGCGAGTGGAAGCAGGGTTTGACGACCGTGCGCAGTTCGGTGGGGCACCAATGGGACAACGTGGGAGGCGACCCCACGCGCTCGCGCGTCAAGCAGCAGTACGGCAAAGTCGGGCTCTCCTGGAACAAGCCGGCCTGGCCGAACCTCGATGTGACCTATTCACGGAATGCCGCCAGCAGTACTGTGGCGCCGATCGGGAGCGCCCCGCTGCAGAAGAATAATCATACGGTGGAGGCGGCACTGGGGTATGGCACGGACAAATGGAGCGCCCGACTGGCGTCCAGTTTCAGCCTGGAAACCGATCTTGTGCGGCAGGGAGACAGTCGCGTCAAAACCCAAACGCTGACGGCCTCCTTCCGGCCGCTCGACATTCTGACCATCGCGCCCACATTGGGTTATCGCGCGGAGCGGCAAGACTGGTCCGGCGCGAGCATCGATTCGCCCTCCGTGTCGCTCGCCATGAAGTACAAACAAAGCCAACGGCTGCTCATCAGTGCGCTGGGCAACTACTCTGAAACGCGTTCAAGCGATCGGCTCATCGAATTGGAGAATGTCGGCGGGAGGGGCGTCGTTGCCTGGGATTTGCAACAATCACGACAGTGGTTGACGCAGCTCTCCGTGGAAGGGGGGTATAACCGCCAAATCAATCTGACCACGCCTTCTGCGCAACTGGAAGATCTTTCCGGTCTGCTACGGTTGGTCCTGTCTCCGCTGTAGTTGCCTGCCTGTCCGGCGTCGCCGGCCGTGTCGATATCCCAACGATCATCTTCAGTTCCCTCGCCGCACGACTGTCCCATGCTTCCGTTTCCGGTGGTGATCCGCCAAGCGGTTGGATCAATCCCGCTCTCCGCGCCTGAGCGCGCTCGCTGGTAGGCCGGCCGTCATGGTTTGTGAGGGAGGGGGAATCGCTGTGCAAGCGACTCCAGGTACATGTGGATGATCTCCAGTTCGTCCTGCGTGAGTGTGTGATGGTTCATCGGTTCGCTGAGCAGCACTTCACAGCATCGCATGAATTCTTTGATCGGTGCACTGAGTGAGTCCGTCATGATCCATCCCTTCCTTCACAGCATGCCCAGAGTAGGAGATCACCGGCCTCCTTGGCGACCCGGGAACGTGTCGGCTGCAGATGAGCAAAGCGGATGCCAATTCAGGACGTACGGCACAATGCGGCGGATAGTGAGGAAACCCTATCCAAACGCAGGCCCGTCCGATAGAGGCCCCTGTCTACTGAGTGAAGGCAAAAGGATGCTGCTCACCGGGAGTCGGATTCATTCTCATGTCTTTTCAAGGAGAAACACAGGGACGAAACACCTACAGGGGACTTCCCTAGTCGTGAAACCCTCTTCTCTCTTTTCAGCCAATGAAGCGGTGCGGTCCGGGGCCGCTTGGGCCGGCTTTGTAGGCAGGTTCGTCACCTCATGTAAGGGAGGGGAACGATGATGCGGCGATTGAAACCACTACGGCCGGTGATGCTGGGCGCACAGGGGCAGGATCTCTCGTTCCAGTTCTCTCGCATAGAACATCACCGCCTCACATTCTTCGTCCGTGAGTCCGCCGTTCTGGTGGGTGAAGGCAATGAGCTTTTCACAGACCCGCATGAGTTCGGTTACTTCTTTCCGCATTGTCACGCCCCTCTTTACGTGGATCTTAATCCCCCGTACGGGAGGCGCTATACTGGGAATTTCCCGAGTATGGTGCGTGACCGTCGTTTTCGCGACCTTCCTGCCATCTCGGATCCCTTTCAATTGGAGACTCCATCGCTTGTAGGAAAAACGAGTAGTCCAAATGACTCGGGTCAACCCTAGGTGCTCGGAAGGGCGAAGATGGTTATACTCCGGCCTGCCTTACAAAAACCGTTTTACTGAAGGGCAGACCTATGCCGTCCATCCTGAACGCTCCGGGAGACTAGAGCATGAGGATGAAGGCGTCAGCCTACCTCGCCGCAATTATCAATTCTTCGCACGATGCCATGATCAGCGAGGATCTTTCCGGCATCATCACGAGCTGGAATCCCGCCGCTGAACGATTGTTCCAATATTCCGCCCAGGAAGCGATCGGGCAGCCCACTCGCATCCTTTACCCGGAGGAGCGGTCCGAGGAGCACGGGCAGATCCTTGACCGCGTGAAGCGAGGAGACGGCGTGGACCGCTACGAAACCGCTCGTCGCCGGAAAGACGGATCGCTCATCGATATTGCGCTCACCGTCCATCCCATTCGCGATGACGACGGCCGGATCCTGGGTGCGTCGAAGATCGCGCATGATTTGACGGCACACAGGAAGGCTGCCCATGAGCTGGCGCAGAGCCAGGCGACGTTCACGGCCATCCTGACGTCCGCCATGGATGCCATCATATCCGTGGATCAGGAGCACAAGATCGTGTTTTTCAACCAGGCCGCGGAACGGATGTTCCGCTGCCCCGCGGCCGAGACGCACGGGACCACCCTGGACCGCTTCATCCCCTCGCTCTTTCGGGACCCACACCGGCAGTTGATCAACAGCTTCGGGGAGTCGGGCAACACGACGCTGATGATGGGCCGACTCGGGACGATTTCCGGTATTCGAGCCGATGGGGAGGCATTTCCCATAGAAGCATCGATCTCCCATGTCCATACGAATGGCAATGCCCTCTATATGGTGATCCTCCGCGACATCACCGAGCGCCAACGGGCGGAAGAGGCGCTGCGGGAAGGCCGGGAGCACCTGCGCGCGATTGTGGAAACTGCCGTGGACGGCATCATTACCATCAACGAGCAAGGGACGATCGAGTCGATCAACCAGGCCGTCGAACGGATCTTCCAGTATTCCGAGGGGGAGCTGGTCGGTCAGAACGTCAAGATCCTCATGCCGGATCCGGATCATGGCCAGCACGACCACTATCTCCAACGGTATCGGGACACGGGAGAGAAAAAGATCATCGGGATCGGCCGCGAGGTGATCGGCCGGCGGAAGGACGGCGCGCTGTTTCCCCTCGAGTTGTCCATCAGCGACACCCGGTTGCCGGGCCGTCGCTTCTTCACGGCGATGTTGAGGGATATTTCCGAACGGAAGCAGGTGGAAGAAGAACTGCGGTTGCTGACCAGGGAGCTGGATGAACGCGTCGCGATACGGACCGAGGAACTGGTCCGGTCTCAGGGCCGTCTCCGCTCGTTGGCGACCGAGTTAAGCTTGGCGGAACAGCGGGTGCGCCGGCAAGTCGCGACCGAGCTGCATGACTATCTCGGCCAGTTGCTGGTGGTGGCCCGCCTCAAGCTGATGCAGACGATGCGCGCGGTGGAGGATCCCGGCCTTTCCAACCAGCTCAAGGAGGCGGACAATGCGCTGGAATCCGCCATCTCTTATTCGCGCTCGTTGGTTGCGGAATTGACGCCGCCCGTGCTGCGTGAATTCGGATTCACCATGGCGCTGACCTGGCTGGCCCAGCAGATGCAGCGCAACCATTTACGCGTGGACCTGCAGCTGACGGAGCTGTCCTTGGAATTTCCGGAAGACGAGGCCGTCTTGATCTTTCTGTCTGTCCGGGAACTGCTCATGAACGTCGTGAAGCATGCGCAGACCGATCGAGCGACGGTGTCGGTGTCCGTGACCCCGCAAGGCGAACGGGAAATCGCCGTTATCGACCGGGGACGGGGCTTTGATCTCGCCTCGACGGCGATCGAGCACAAGGGGAAGCTGGAACACTTCGGTCTGTTCAGCATCCGGGAACGGATGGAGGCCTTGGGCGGCCGGCTGGAGCTGCTCTCCGATCCTCAGCAGGGAACCAGGGCTGTACTGGTGCTCCCCGCGAACCACCGTTCCTCCGGTTCTCAGAACGAACCCGGGGGATCCTGCGAGCCGCCGGCCGGCAGGCGGACGACGGGCGGGACGACTCTTCGCGTGCTCCTGGTTGACGACCATGCCATGGTGCGTCAAGGGCTCAAGAGTATCTTAGATCTGTACGACGACATAGAAGTGGTGGGTGAAGCAGCGGACGGCGAGGAAGCGGTCGAACTGACGCAGGCACACCGTCCCGACATCGTCATCATGGACGTCAACATGCCCAGGCTCGACGGGGTCGAGGCCACCAAACGGATTAAGAGGCAGTTTCCCTCGACCACGGTGATCGGACTCTCGGTCCAAGGCGGAGATCATATCGAACGGGTGATTAAGGACGCCGGTGCCGCGTCGTTTGTGACAAAAGACCAGGCAGGAGAGCGATTGTACCTGGCCATTCAGCTTGCGGTTCAACGCGAGTGACCCGGCACCTTGCTATGGGGCTATTTGTACCGTCTTTGTGCGCCGGTGGACGACTTGTCTTGTGCTCGTGATCAAGTACAGTATTGCACGTATCTCGATGCCGCAGACGCGCTCTCCATTTTTCCCGTTTTTTTCGCATGGTGCTGTGAGCCGGCATCGGAGCCGGTGCTCAAAGTCGGAGCTGATCCATGTGGAACTCGACTTGCATTCCCGTATGTCAGCTAGACTACAGAATGGAGGTGCACCGCTCGGTATAATATCCACGCTTCGATCGGGGGCCGGGTCCTGGAGCTTGACGTGCGCTCTGTTCTGCCCTGTGGAGGTTGTGTGGAATCCGTCGAATCCTATGCCTTTGCCAATTGTCTCCTGGGAAAACTCCCCTCGGCTGAATGGGGGAGCCTGCGGACCCATATGGAGAAAACCTTCATCCTGCCCAAACAAATTCTCTATCAAGCCGGTCGAGTCGATGAATTCATCTATTTCCCCGTAACCGCTGTGCTGTCAATGATGGTCTCCACCATCGAAGGCCAAACGGTCGAAGTGGCCACGGTGGGTAATGAGGGCGTGGCAGGGCTCCCGGCCATTCTGGGAGACCCGCAGTTCGACGAGCAGGCTGCCCCGATCCGCATCGTGACCCAAATCCCCGGCAACGTGATCCGCCTGCCTGCCACAAAATTCCGCCAGGTGGTCGACTGCCACCCTGCCTTCTGCCGGCTGGTCCAGAGCTATTGCTGTGCGCTCATGATCCAACTGGCGTTGTCGAGCGGCTGCAATCGGCTCCACTCACTGGAACAGCGCTGTGCCCGATGGCTGCTCACCTGTACGGATCGCATCCAGTACGAGGAAGTGGCGGTCACTCAGGAAATGCTGGCCGAGATGCTGGGCGCTCATCGGCAGAGCGTGCTGCAGGTGCTGGGGGAACTGGAATCAAAAGAGGTGATCGTCTGTTCAAGGGGCTCTATCAAAATTCGCGATTCTAAGCGCCTGTCGGGCATTTGTTGCGAGTGCTATAGGATCCAAAGAAGCCACCTCCAACATTTCACCGCGACCATCCGATAGCTGCGATCGTCAGGCCTCTATGACGGCGCTTTGTCCGATGCGCGTCCACCGCGCCTGTCTCCCTGAAGTCCCCTATGCGCCCCCGCCTGAATCGGCAGATCTCCGCTATTCAGCACTTGCCGGACAGCGCCATGGTCATTGAGGTCGCGGAGGCGGCATCGGCACAGGGGGCGGCACGGATAGGATAGAGATGCCGTCCAGCGTGATTCCATAGGGTCCCGGCGTGAGGGAGGTAAACCGCAGCGTGGTTTGCGGGTGGTCGGCGGTGAAGGTGCCGGTGTACCGGCGATACGAATCGAACGCCACCCCCTCATGGCTGAACTCCGCTTCCAGCAACGTCGGTCCCACACCCAACACCTCCACTCGACCACGGCCCGGCTGGAGCCCCAGCCGGGTGTGATGGGCATAGTGGAAGGTCAGCGTGTATTGCTTTTTCCGGGTCGTCGGAAATGAGGTGGTCATCGAGCCGGTTAAATGGACCGCCTGGTGTCCGTCGGAAACGGCCGTGTCCGGATGACCCGTCGCATTGACGAGTTCCATCCCTCCGGCCGCCACGTTCCACCGGGTGGCTGCCGTGTCCAGCGTTTGACCCGCAGGGTAGACGGAAAAAGTCGCGATGGCCGGCGCTTCAAAATCCTCCACGAGCACCGGATGCATCAGGGCGGCATTGAGGAAATCGGCGGTCTGCCCGCATCCCACAGTCATGCAACCGGCGATAGCGAGAGAGTAGACGACGGGTCGCATGGGCCGATTGTAGCCGCAACCGCGGCCAAAGTGAATGGTCGTGAACGGGCGACGTTCGTGGAAGTCTACGAATCCGGATGAGGCGGAGTGCGCTCAGCGCAGTATGGGAGGGTATTGCGCAATGGGAGTGCGGGATGCCGCCAGAGCGCCTGCTACGTCTCTCAGCCGTCAACCGGGATGCATTGAACCATCCGGCCGTTCAAGCGCCCAGGAACCATAGCGTTTGTCCGACGGGAGCCTGCCGGGTCGGCTCGATCAATCGGGCATGGCGGCCCTGGGGGCTACGTCTGCTCAGCCGTCAGCCGGGATGCATTGAACCATCCGGCCGTTCAAGCGCCCAGGAACCATAGTGTTTGTCGGGCGAGAGCCTGCCGGGTCGGGTCGATTAATC
>CBDIWQ010000108.1:0-10336 GCA_965285965.1 uncultured bacterium
AGTGCAAGGTCATCGTGAAACGCCTGGCCTCGATTGAGAACTTCGGGAGCATGAACGTGCTCTGCGCGGACAAAACCGGGACGCTCACGGAAGGGACGATGCGATTGCAGGCCGCTCTGGATGCGGATGGAGGCCCCAGCGAGCGCGTCCTCTTCCATGCCTGCCTCAACGCCTCCTATGAGACAGGCTTCATCAATCCCTTGGACGAAGCGCTTCGAACCCAATGCGCCTGTGACGTGACCGGGTATCACAAACTCGACGAAGTTCCGTACGACTTCCTTCGCAAACGGCTCTCCATTCTGGTCGCGTCGCCCGCCGGCCACTTTTTGATCACGAAAGGCGCGGTGGAAGCCGTACTGAACGTGTGCTCGCGGGCCGAACTGCCCGATGGCGCAACGATTGCCATGGGAGAAGGCCGTGAAAAGATCCGACGACAGTGTGAGGGCCTTAACCGGCAGGGGCTTCGGACGCTCGGTGTGGCTTATCGAGACATGGGAACGACGGCCTGCATCGGCAAGCAGCACGAAGCGGACATGACGTTCCTCGGGCTCTTGGCGTTTACAGACCCGGTGAAGCCCGGCATGGCGGATACCATGGCATCGTTACGGCGACTGGGCGTCTCGCTCAAGATCATCACCGGGGATCACCACCTTGTGGCTGCTCACATCAGCGAACAGGTCCAGCTCGACCATGCACGGCTCTTGACGGGCCATGACCTTCGCCACATGACCGATGAAGCGCTGGTCCACCGGGTGAACGACATTGACGTGTTTGCGGAGGTGGAACCCAATCAGAAAGACCGCATTATTCTCGCCTTGAAACGGGCAGGAAACGTCGTCGGGTATATCGGCGACGGCATTAATGACGCGCCGGCGCTCCATGCCGCGGATGTCGGCCTTTCGGTTGACCGCGCCGTGGATGTGGCCAAAGATGCGGCCGACATCGTCATGATGGAACATGATTTGTCCGTGCTGGTCCAGGGCATTCGGGAAGGACGGATGACCTTCGCCAATACGCTCAAGTATGTGTTCATGGCTACGAGCGCCAATTTCGGCAATATGTTCAGCATGGCCGGCGCCTCGCTGTTTCTGCCGTTTCTTCCGCTGCTGCCCAAACAAATCCTCCTCACCAATGTCCTGACCGACATTCCCGAGATGACGATCGCCACCGACCGCGTCGATGCGGAATTGATCGATCAGCCGCGACGCTGGGATATCGACTTCATCCGTAAGTTTATGCTGACCTTCGGGCTGGTCAGTTCGGTGTTCGATTATCTGACATTTGGAGCGTTGCTGTGGATTTTCCATAGCTCGCCTGCCCAGTTCCGGACCGGCTGGTTTATCGAATCCGTCATTTCCGCTTCAGCCATTATGCTGGTCATCAGGACCCGGCGGCCGTTGCTGGCCAGCCGCCCGAGCCGTCCGATGATCGTGGCCACTCTCGCGGTCGCAGGCTTCACGTTGCTCCTGCCCTTTCTTCCCGTGGGCGACATGCTGGGGTTGACCCCGATGCCGCCGTCATTTCTCCTGCTCCTGGCGGGAATCGTAGCCGGATATGTGGTGGCCGCTGAGATCGTGAAGCGGCATTTTTATGCCCACCGCCGATGATCCGGTTACGAGCGGCATCCTGACGTTCTCACTATGGCCTTATGTCGCGGAAGCCGCCGGCACCACCTGAATCTTGAACGGCTCGCCGGACGCGCTGGCGGAGAGGGATCGGTGAGGGAACGGAATCTCGATGCCCTGGGCGTCGAAAGCCTGTTTCAGCCGGCGGCGATACTCGCGTCCGACGTTCCATTGCTCCAAGGGACGGGTCTTGATTCGGATACGGAGCACCACGGCGGACTCGGCGAACTCCTCGACACCCACGATTTCGATGGGCGCGACGAACTTGTCGCCGAAGGCGGGATCGTCCTGCAGGTCCTCTCCGACCCGGCGCATGATGTCCGTCACCCGATCCGTGTCCTCTTTGTACGCCACACCCATGTCGAGGACGAACGCCGACCACTCCTTCGTCATATTGGATAAGGTCGTAATCGTGCCGCTGGGGAACACATGGATGACGCCGGAAAAGTCACGCAGGGTGATGATCCGAAAGGTGATCGATTCGACCTGCCCGCCGGTCCCGTTGATGATGACGACGTCGCCCAACTGAACATGGTTTTCGAGGATGATGAAGAACCCGCTGATCAAGTCGCGAATGAGGTTTTGTGCGCCGAATCCGACCGCCAGTCCGAGAATGCCGGCGCCGGCCAGAATGGGGCGGATATCCAATCCGACTTGATGGAGCACTTCGATGATAACGATCGCCCAGATCATCGCCAGCGCAATCGTCCTAAGAATGCCCGTCAAGGTGGCGGCGCGCTTCTTGGCGGTGCCCGGGACCTGCTCCCCCGCCTCATTGGCCAGGACGATCACCCGTTCCAACTGCCGCAGCCCCAGCTTCACGAACCGGATCCCGATATAGCCCACGACCAGGATCACCGCAATGCGGAGGACGGCTGTTCCGACAACGGCTGCAATGGTCCCGAGCCATGGTAGGACACTTTCGACAGATAATCCGGTCATGATGCAGCTCCCTGCTGAATGTGAGATGGAGACCAAGCCGGCCGCTCACGAAACCCACCGGCGTTATTTGAACTCGTAACCCAAACCCAGGATCATCGCTTCATCGAGCTTCTCTCGTCCCGGAGCCGGGTCTCCGTTGTACCGGAGGTCATACTCAAGGTTCACAAACAGGTTGCCGATCAGCGTCACGCGGATGCCCTGATCGGCGAAGATACGCAGGGCCCCGCGTTCGCCGAAATCGTAGTAGCCTTCATGTTTGTGGAACAGTTTCACGCGGTCCGGCACGAGGACAAATTCGCTCCGGACGCCCCAGCGTGCGGAGGGTGTCTTGGTCGAGGGCGCATTGGTATAGTGCTCGTTCACATAGGCCAATCCGGAGACGACGGACACCGTGGCCGTTTTCGTTTCCACAAACTGATAGCCCAACCCGGACCCGAGCGTCATTCGCAGCAACAGGTTTTGAAAGGTGTCTTTTTCCATCAGCCCTTCGGCATTAGCAAAAATCTTCTTGGTGAGAAAGAAGTCATACTTCAGCGCGGCTTGCGAATTCCGCACCGTGACTTGGGTGCCGACCTCGCCATAGTTATATTTAGCCTCGGCCAGCACGCGGTGGCGGTCCGTTCGAAGGGTCCATCTGGTGGACGCGTTGAGCGCTTGCGTGTCGGTGTTGCCCTGCGTACGGTTGCCTCCGATGTTCAGCGTGCCCTGATAGCGAATCGGCGGAGGAGGGTTGATGGCTTTGATGGCCGCAAACGACAGCGGGCCGTCGGCGCTGATTCGGAGCGATTCGGTCATTGCATAGTGCGTATAGAGCCACTCTCTCCAATCCTCTCCCTCCACGGTGTCATGCAACTGGATCTTGAGCGGTTTGTCGGCGGCAAGGTGCTGGATCTCCGGCCATTGAATGTTGACTTCGCCGCTGTGCGGCGTCGACAAGGTCAGGACTCCCTCTTCCATCGTCACGATGGTGCCGGTGAGGTGGTCGCCGTTCCGCAGCAGCACCTCATCCGCCCAACCAAGTGGACACAGCAGGATCACCAGCAGCCAGCCGGCCGTGGCCGCGATGAGCCAATGCGCGACGGGGATGCGAGCGGGTTTGCGCAAAATCGGTGGTCTCACAAGTTGACGTCAGCCGGCGCTCCCGTCACCCAGCTCTCTCGCAGCGGCAGACAAGGAGTCAGCTCTAAAGCAATCCGGCCTGCCACGGACTCCCATGAGGCTCGTGCGAAGAGCACGGGGTCCTGCTGCAGGAGGGCTTCGGCAAGCCATCGGTTGTTCGCCGCCTCGAAGACGAGGCCGGCCCTAGGTCGACCGTGCCATGACACAGTCCCGTGTGGCGCGCGCAATTTCCAACTCTTCATCCACCCCCGCCACATAGCAGGCGAGCCGCGCCTGCTCGGTGCTGATCATTCTCGCTTCGCCGGCCTGGACGCCAACCAAAGCCGCATTGCGCAGGCGATCAAGATGCAGGCCGCACCAGCCCATCCCGTCACAGATGTTGGCGCGGATGGCGGCGGACCGCTCACCGATGCCGCCGCCGAAGATCAGAGCGTCCGCCCCCTCCAGCACAGCCAGATAGGCCCCGATGTATTTGCGGACACGATAGCAAAACACCGCCACCGCCAACGCGGCACGGGAATCGGGCTTCCCCTCGGCAGCCTCCAGGATGGCGCGCATATCATGCGAGAGGCCCGAGAGACCGAGCAGCCCGGACCGCTCGTTCAACAGCCGGTCCACCTGGTCGGCTGTCAACCCTTCTTTTCTGACGAGATACGTGATCAACGCGGGGTCCACATCGCCCGAACGGGTTCCCATGACCAGCCCTTCCAGCGGCGTAAATCCCATGGAGGTATCCACCGACCGGCCACGGTCGATGGCCGTCGCCGAGCACCCGTTACCCAGTTGCACGGTGATGAGCCGCAGTTCGGCGAGGGGACGGTTGAGCGCGGCGGCGCCGGTGGCCGCCAACGAGGCATGCGCAATACCGTGAAAGCCGAACCGCTGAATGTGATGTTTCCTGGCCACATTCAGGTCAATCGCATAGGTCGCAGCCCGAGGCGGGATCGTACGGTGAAACGCCGTATCGAAGACGGCGACCATCGGGACCTGTGCCCCCATGACGGCGCGAGCGCCCTTGATGCCGGCCAGGCAGCCCGGGTTATGCAACGGCGCCAATTCGGTCAGGCGGTCCATTGCGGTCGTGACGGCGTCATCGATCAGGACCGGCGCTCGGAACTCCTCGCCGCCATGCACTATGCGATGCCCGACCGCATCGATCCGAAGAGCCGGTCCGTCCTGCCGGCTCGCCTCCTCCAAGAGGCGCATCATCCGCTGCACGGCGTCTACATGGGTCGGTACCGGCTCAGTGCTCCTCGCCGTCCCGGTGCCGGCACGACGGAGCCGCAGCGTTGCCGCCGGCCCGATATCCTCAATGACGCCGTCATAATGGACATGCGTTCGGCCCATCGCCTTGTCCGGAACGTCGTCGATCTCCACCACCTTAAACTTCAGTGAAGAGCTTCCGCTATTGATCGCCAGCACATTCATCCGCCGCACACTCCACTCAAAAACCGCTATTCGACTTTCCGCTTCAAGAAGCGGCGCTGCCCGGGCATCATGCCGTAGTCCTTCCTCTCTATGGAAGTCCCGATCGCAAGGCCATGCGTCTCATGTGTGTGAGTCATGTTCCCATGACTCTTCCCACAATCGCTGTCCCCCGATAAAGGCCATCGCATTATGGCCAAGACGGGCACCGGCCGGAAGGGTGTTGAGCTTCTTCGCGTTGCCTCCACCCAGCACCACGTAATCGGCCACCAGCGCCGTCTTCAGGCGAAGAGCCACGTCCTCAACGGCCCGCCGCCACTTTTCTTTACCCAATCGTTCGAGCCCGCGGCGCCCGACATAGTCCTCAAAGGTTTGTTTTTTCTTATATGGCAAGTGCCCCAGCTCCATCGCCAAAATCGTCTTGCCTGCAATCAACGCCGAGCCAAGCCCCGTTCCCAACCCGAGAAAGAGCATCCGTCCCCCGTCATAACTACCCAACGCCTGCATAGCCGCATCATTGATCACTGTGACCGGACATCCAAAAGCCTGGTTGAAGTCGAAATTCATCCAGCCGGCCCCTAAGTGAACCGGTTCCGCGAGCAACAGACCCCGGCTCACGGGGCCCGGATACCCGATCGAGACGGCCTCATATCGCCAGCCGCGGGCGGCCTTCCTCACCCCGGCCACCATCTGCTTCGCGGTCAACTCCGGCCCTGAAGATAACTTTCTGACGCCCTGCTGCCCGGAAACCAGAATCTTGACGTTGGTGCCACCCACATCCACGACCAGCACGTTCATACGATTCCCTGTCCTTTCGATTCACCAAACATTGGTGTTCGGCCTTAACCAGGCGGTCGCATCGGACGATGGCTACGTGTCTTCATCCGGTCATCGGAAGCGCCAGATAAGAAACCAGATTGAGCAGGAGCATGCCGATCTGTAGATCGCCATCGTGCGTTTTCGAATCGTGTCCAAGCGCTCTCATGACCGCCTGAAGCACCGGCCATGAAACCGAGGCATCCAGTCGCCAACGGTCTGCATGCTCCTCTGCGTTCCTTCTTGTGGGCGCGCTCGGCTCGACCTTTTGGGTCTGATCAGCGGCT
Source organism: uncultured bacterium (assembly GCA_965285965.1). Lineage (GTDB taxonomy): Bacteria > Nitrospirota > Nitrospiria > Nitrospirales > Nitrospiraceae > Nitrospira_D. The sequence goes on from CBDIWQ010000108.1 coordinate 6,215, forward strand.
CGTCGCTCTCAGGCCTGTTGCTCGTCGGCGTTTCGCCACGGTGAGCACGGGACATCCGGCGCGCTTCAGCACCTCCGCGGCCACGCTTCCGAGCATGATCCGGCTCAGTCCCCGTCGTCCCCGTGTGCCGACAGCGATCAGATCCGCCTGCCAGGCAGCGGCCTGTATCAGGATGGTCTCGACAGGATCACCGGCCGCATAGACGCTCTCCGCCTCAATGTGCTGATATCGAAGCTCCTGGACCAGCTTGGCCAGTCTCCGCTCCGCCGGCTTGCTGTCCGCTGACGGTTCGGCGGCATGCAGCAGGCACACCCTGGCGTTAAACGTAGCGGCCAATTTCGCGACCGCATGGAGAGCCGCTCCGGCGTAGACCGAGAAATCGGTCGCGACGAGCAGTCGGCGGAGACGGATCCGCGCAGGATGCCCGGGCGCATCCCCGGCCAGGCCGCCGTGGACGGTCAGTACCGGACAGGGCGCTTCCCGGACAACGGCTTCCGCCGTGCTGCCCAATCGCAGCCGGTCCCAGCCCGTGCGGCCTTCTGTTCCGATCACGATCATCTCCGCATGGACCTGCTTCACCACCTCCAGGATACCGGCAGCCGGAACTCCGTACCGCAGAAGCGGCTGCGCCCGCGCGCCCTTCTCTCTCGCCGCTTCTGTCAGACGTCCCAGGTTGAGCAGAGCCGCGGTTTTGAGCGACCGGAGATAGCGGCTGTCTCGCGGCCCGCCAGGCGCGTCGGCCGGCACCTTGATCACGTGCAGGATCTCCAGCCTGGCCGGCATGCCCATGGCCAGCGTCACCCCATACAGGAAGGCCCGACGAGCCGACTGTTGAAAGTCAGTCGGCAGCACAATGTACGCAGCCCGCTTCCCATACCCATTCCTCATCATGTGCCCTCGTACGATGGCTCTGCCCGAGCACATCCCTCAAATGCTGCCCGCCTGACAGTAAGGATTTAGTGAGCCTTACGCAAGCCGCGCGCATCACGCGCGGCCTGAATTCCACAGGTCGGCGCTGAATCACGGCAAACAACCGGCCGGACGCGTTTATCACACCGGGCGACATTCCATCCACTCGATGCGCTAGGCCTCCGGTATGATGCCCCCTGAGGGCCGCTTGCAGTCGAGTGCCTGACGCTCTTCCGGCTCCAGAAGATCTGCCCACCGCGGATACCTGGAACAAGCCGACGGGACCGCCTGGGTGGCTTGCCAAAATATGTTGGACATTGCGATCGAGCTGGCTGCGCATGACCCCACGTACGAAGCGCTCGCCGTCACATTTGTTCAACATTATCTCTGGATCGCCGCGGCCATGGACCGGGTCGGCGCCCAGCACGATGAAGTATGGGATCGGGAGGATGGGTTCTTTTACGATCTCCTCCGGCTGCCGGATGGCAATGCCACCAGGCTCAAGGTGCGGTCGATGAGAGAACTGCTTCCGCTCTGCGCCGCGACCGTGCTGAAGAAGTCCACCATTGAGCAGTGCCCTTATCTGATGGAACGTACACGCGACTTTATCACCCATCATCCTGCCCTGACCGCCACGATCGCGCCGCTGAACAAACCGGGCGTCAATGATCGGCGGCTGCTGTCCATTCTGGACGAGACGCAATTGCGGCGCGTGCTCGAGACGATGCTCGATGAACGCGAATTTCTCAGTCCGTTCGGCATCCGATCCCTCTCCCAATATCACCGCGATCATCCCTATACGTTTGAGTCCACGGAGAGGAATTCCGGGTCGACTACTTGCCGGCCGAGTCCAAAACGGGCATGTTTGGCGACAACTCCAACTGGCGAGGCCCCATTTGGTTCCCCGTGAACGTGCTGCTCATTCGGGCGCTGCTCAACCTGTACGTCAATTATGGCGATCGCTTCAAGGTTGAATGCCCAACGGGTTCGGGCCGCCTGATGACTTTATGTGAAGTGACCCAGGAGCTTGTCAATCGGCTCGCCAGCATTTTCCTCCGTAATGACGAAGGCCATCGGCGGTCTACGGCGGAACGGCGGAGTTCCCGCAGGATCCGCATTGGCGGGATATCATCCTTTACTATGCATATGTCCACGGCGATAACGGGGCGGGGCTGGGAGCCAGCCACCAGACCGGATGGACCGGCATGATTGGATCCTTAATGGGAAATCTCGGCAATCTCTCCGCCGACATGTGGCTCGAGGAAAGACAGCTGAGGGCCGGCCGCACAGGGGGTGAGAAGCCGGTGAAGGTCAAGACTTAGCCGAGATTCGGAGGTGGATGATGAGCAGATGGCCGCACAAACTGTTGATCTACGAGATAAACACGTGTGCCTGGCTGCACGGCCTGAGTCGCGAACAGGGGGAAGCCGTCACCCTGCGTTCCGTTCCGCAACAGGAGTGGGACCGCCTCGGCCGCCTCGGCGTGGACGCGGTGTGGCTCATGGGCGTCTGGCAGCGCAGCCCCGCCGGCACGCGACTCGCCAAAGCGAATGCTGACCTACAAGCCGAATTCCGGCGCGTGTTGCCGGACGTGCAAGAGGCGGACAATGTCGGCTCCCCGTACTGCGTGCGGCATTACGTCGCCGATGAGCAGTTTGGTGGCTCCGCCGGGCTGGCCCACGGCCGGGCCGAATTGTCGCGGCGCGGCGTGCGGCTCTTGTTGGATTTTGTGCCCAATCACGTCGCGCCCGACCATGCATGGCTCTCGCAGCATCCGGAGTACTTCATCCGCGGTACGAACGATGATCTCCGTGATCGCCCGAGTGAGTTTCTCCAGACAGGCTCCGACATCATGGCGTACGGCCGAGATCCCTACTTTCCTCCGTGGCCCGACGTCGTGCAACTGAACGGGTTCGATGCCGGTCTGCGCCGGGCGGTGGCCGATGTGTTGACCACGATCGGCCATCAATGCGATGGCGTCCGCTGCGATATGGCCATGCTCATGATCAATCGGATTTTTGAGCAGACCTGGGGCGCACGTGCGGGATCCCGCCCAGCCACCGAGTATTGGGTGGACATGATCCAGGCGGCTCGTGCCGTGCATCCTGAGATGCTGTTCATGGCAGAGGCGTACTGGGACCTCGAATGGGAACTCCAACAGCAGGGATTCGATTATTGCTACGACAAACGGCTGTACGACCGGCTGGCGCACGAGAGTGCCGACAGCGTGAAAGCCCATCTTGGCGCGGATCTGACCTATCAGGAGAAGCTGGTACGGTTCATTGAGAACCACGACGAACCCCGGGCTGCAGCGATCTTCCCATCGGAACGACACCGCGCCGCGGCGGTCGTCGCGACCACATTGCCGGGCGCGGTCCTGCTTCACGACGGTCAATTCACCGGGAGGCGGACCAAACTGCCCGTGTTCCTCCGTCGTGGGCCGGACGAGCCTGGCGATGCCGCGCTCGCTGACTTTTACCGGACGTTGCTCCGATGCCTTCGCAGTCCTGCGCTTCGCGACGGCCAATGGCATCTGTGCGAAAGCACCGGCTGGCCGGACAACCAGAGCCACCGCAATCTACTCGCCTGGTGCTGGCAGAAGGGCGCACAACACATGTTGATCGTCGTCAACTTCTCGGCGGGGTCGGCTCAGGGTCACGTTCGGCTTCCCGCCGGGGCCATCGACGCAGCGCCGCTTCGATACACGGATGCCTTTAGCGGCCAGCTCTACGAGCGGCCGGCCGACGAATTGCGGCGCGCCGGACTCTATGTCGAACTGCCGGCCTGGGGGTTTCATGTTTGGCAGACGTAAGCGGATTAATGAATTGAGAGGGCGTCTCATGCACGAATCGCTCGCGCTCGTCGAGCATGAGGAAGTAAAGATCAAGCAGGTTTCTGCCCACCCGGCTAGCCAACGTGTTCTCGCCCGCCAAAGCGGCGTGTGTCGTGCGGCTCGCACTCACGGTCCGAGCAGTGCGCAAGGCCGAACTGGCCAATACGGTGCCGCGCCTCTGAGCCGCCCTCATACGTACGACGACGCGGCCGCGACGATGCCCTCCGTGATGGCATAGCGGACGAGTTCCGCGCTCGACTTGATTTCCAGCTCCGCCATCATGCGGTACTTATTATGGAAGGTAATGGTCGAGCGGCCACATCCAGGATACTGCCCACCTAACCTCCTTCATCGAGTGCCCTTCCGCCTTAAGTCGGATC
>CBDIWQ010000109.1:0-4785 GCA_965285965.1 uncultured bacterium
AAAATGGGCATCGGTCTGGACCGGAAACGATTTAAAGCGACCTTGATAGACCGGGCCGGTCCCGGCAGTGTGATGGTGGGCATGCCAGCGTTGTGTGTGGGTGACGGTAATCCAGCGGAGTACCTCGGATAGTTCCCCATCTTGTCGCGGCCAGAGGAGGAGGTGCCAGTGATTGGGCATCAAGCAATAGGCGGCGATGCGGATCTTGGTCTGAGCCTGGGCTTCGGCGAGGATGTTTTCAAAGGCGGCGTAGTCAGTGGACTTCTCAAACAGCGGCAGTCGCCCGACGCGACGGTTGAGGACGTGATAGGCGAGGTCTCCCGCAGCGAGGCGTAGACGGCGTGGCATGCGGATCTTCTACCGAACCTGCCGTGATTTGGCTGGGTTTGTTGCCAACAGCTGCTGTCCACAAGTCCGTCATGGACGGCCCACCGGCGGCAATTGAAGTGCCAGATCCAGCAAAAATTACGACGTGCTGCATTTGCAGAGAGGCTAGCAGTGTCTCTTTAATGGATTCGGTTGATATCCTTACAGAATCCTGCTGTTCACTGGTCGACGCTTTGAGGTCGCGCCACCCACTCATAGTCGGAGCCTTGAATTTCAAGGGATCACTTGATTGGGCTTGCGCTCCCATCTATCTCCTCCTTAGAAATGAGTCATCGCTTTGCTGGCGGAGAAGGATACTCGGAATTACCTTAGGAATTCACTAATCTTGGAGGGTGGCAGTGGCAAAACGGCAAGCTCCTGTCCCCTAGGCGGTACACACGAGCCAGGCAAGAGGAGAGGTTTGACAAGGCTTCAGCTATGGCGAGTGCCCTTAGCATTCGTCTTAAGGCTGCCGGCGTCATGGGTGAACGGGCTTTCAAGGAACTGATCTTGCTCCATCGCACAACTCCGAAGCTCTCAGCGGACGGAAATGAAATAAGTCGAGTAGGGGCAGGTCTTGCAATCACACATTTTACTTCCTGCAGTCTCAGAGTTAAGGCTCAGAGTGGTACGACCGAATTCCTGACACGCTGGACCTTGATCTTTCCCGCTTTTGTTTCTGCTTGAGCCAGATCATACGCAGCCCAGATTGTTCATGGCCTGCCGCGTGACACCCAGCGCTTTAGCCCCTTCAGCCACTGAGAGCCCCAGCGGGTCGAGACAGTCATAGCGAAGGGTGAGCGGCCTCAAAAGAGGTGAGCCTGGTTGGCTATATAGCCTGTAGGTTGGACTAGCCCATCTTGAATTGCTAAGATACCTCTATGCTGGGTGCAATCCTTGGTGATGAATGAGCAAAGTCGAAGCAATTGAACAGCAGATTGAGAAGCTTTCTCCCGACGAACTGGCAGCATTTCGCCGATGGTATGCGACTTTTGACGCGGAGGATTGGGACCGCCAGTTTGAGGCCGATGTAAACGCCGGCAAGCTGGATGCGCTCGCCGAGAAAGCCCTCCGCGCTCATTCCTCTGGCCAGTCGAAGCCGCTTTGACTCATCACGCCTCTCCTGATTTTTGGACCTGCTATAACGCGCTTCCTCCTGCCATCCGAGAACAAGCCGATCGCGCATTTGAACTCTTGAAGGCAAACCCTCGTCATCCATCTCTCCATTTCAAGCAAGTGGGCCGGTTTTGGTCAGCAAGAGTCGGGTTGCAGTATCGAGCGGTAGGGGTTGAGGCATCGGATGGTATAGTTTGGTTTTGGATCGGCCCACACGCGGAATACGACAGACTAATTCAGTAGCCGCTTCCTGGAACGTTCTTGACCGCTATTCTTAAATATTCGTCTCCCGCCTTGTACAACACCGCCTGTTTTCTCTGACCCTTGGCTATCTGACTGTTTTGGGTCGCGTAACGGCGAATTCTGAACCGCTGTGAGGTCACTGGGACCTTAGATTCCGTATGGTGAGCGCTTGCCCGTGCCGAGAGCGCTCTGCTAGAGTCCAAAGACCGAAACACTGAACACAGGAGGACGCCCCATGGGAGAGGTCAGTTCAACACCGGAAGTCGCGGCGCAGGCCGTGGAAGATCTCACCAAGATGGATGTGGATCCAGCCAAGGGCGAGCGCCTCTATAAGGCGGCTCTGGTGCAGACGAACACGGGCACGGTCTACCGCCAATTGGCCAAAGTCTTGAGCACCGGAAAACTCGACATGGTCCGATATGGATGCACCCTCGATGAAGACGGCAACCCTGGGGTCAAATGGAGCATCCGTCGCATCCTCGAACAACGACCGGAGCGGTTCGACCAAGAAATCGAGACGATCAAGAAGGAAGTCGGGGAAAGCGGCGAACAAGTGACGGGCACCTGGGTGCATGATCTGACCGAGGTGACGGATTTGTCCGCCCAGGGCTGCAGCCTCGAAGCCTGGTCCAAGAAAATGGCGAGCCAGCTGCGCACCGCGTCCTGAGCTGTTCAAAACCGGATAGAACGGACCTGACAATCCGGCTGCACCTGGTTTCCGCTCGATCCTTGGCGGGGCTCTTCGATCACAAAGTCCAAGCAACGATGGGCCTGCCGAAGGCTCGCTTCTACGCTGGCGAGTGAGTCTGAACGCGCCACGATGAATCCTAAATAACGCGTCCCTTCTGGTAGCGGAACCAGGTCGTCACCGATCTGAGCCGTCACTGTCACTTCCTCAATGCCTGGGATGACCCGCGCGGCGTCTTCGCCACGGACCTCCCGAAGCACACCGCCTCTCGGAATGGGTAGCATCATGACTCCGGATGCACCGCCGTTCCGATGCAGCGGCGGCAACTCCATCCGGAGGGCCTGCCGCAGGATCACCTCTTCCAAAGACAGCTCGCCTGTGAACCGAAGCATGCGCGAGCACCGCCCTCCAATCGAGCGGGCCGCGAGCTCAATTACCCATATGCCCGCGTCGTTGATCCGAAGTTCGCCATGAATGGGGCCTTCGCGGAGTCCTAAGGCCCTGGCGGCGGCCTCGGCGCACGCGGCCAGACGAGCCTGGTCCTGCTCTGGGAGTCGTGACGGCGTCACATAGATCGTTTCTTCGAAAAACGGTCCGTCCAGCGGATCCGGCTTGTCGTAGAACGCCAGCATCTGCAGCGAGCCGGCGGTCATGAGTCCTTCCAGCGCCACTTCCTGCCCGGGAATAAACTCTTCGGCCAGCAGGTGCTGCCCGGTGTCTGCCTCGCGCGTGACGCCTAACTGATGCAAGAGCTGGGTGATGCGCTCAAACGCCGCGGCACACTCACCCGGAGTATTCACCCTGATGACCCCGCAACTCGCCGAGAGCGCCATTGGTTTGAGCACAGAGGGGTAGGTGATCCGTTCGGCGACGACGCCTGGATCGTCATTAATCGACAGGCGGGTGAAACGCGGCACCGGCACTCCGAAGCGGTGCAAAAGCGTCCGCATCCGGTGTTTGTTACCGGCGGCTGCGACGGACTCGACCGAGTTGTGCGGAAGTCCCAAGACAGCTGCGATATGCGCCGCGAGCAGGGCGGTCCGGTCATCGACACCAACGACCGCGTCGATAGGGGACGTGGATGAGTATGCTTTAACGGCCGCACAACAGCTGTCTGTTTCACCAAACTTCAGCGAGAGCCACTCGGATGGCGGGCGATCGGGGAGAACGGCGGTCGGCTCCAGGCCCAAGGTGACGTCGAGACCGAGCTTGGTAGCGGCGTCCAGAAACGCCTCCGCCCGGTAAGTACTCGATGGCAGCAGTAGCAGAATCCTCGGCATGGAGGTTGGGCCGATTATTCAACAGGCCTGTTGAACTGTCAGTTATCCGCAGCGCTCACGAGCCTGCTTCCTTCACCGTGCGGCCCGCTCGGTATGAAACTGGAACAAGAGCCGGTTGGCTTCCACAATCGGCGCCAGCTTCGCGAGGACCTCGGGAAGGCGACCGCCAGGGATAGCATAGTAGCCCTCATCGTCTCCCAGACCGGTGTAGACGCGATTTCCAATGCAGCCGAAGCTTGCGGTGGCACGATTGGATTTGAGCGATTCGGGAAGAATCGCGCAGGTCGGCCTCCCCATCGTCGCGCTGCCGCTGCCCACTCCGGCGGCCTGCACCGCCTCGGCCACCAGCATGAGTTGCTTGGCGGATCCCCGAATCAGCACGAGATCCGGTTCGAAGGGGGCTTCGCTGAGCGGGGCGTACAACGCGACGCCAAAACCGCCCGGCCGCCGCGGGATCATGGGAATCTCTTCCAGTTTGATGTACTGCATCTGCACCATGTTCTGCACGAGACCGTTGAGCTCCGCGGCGACTTCAGGAGGCAGGTCGACGCCATGGGTATGCGCACCGACCGGACACTGAAAGTGATCCCTGGCCTCGGTGTAGAACACGTGCCCCTCTGCCGAAAGCGGCCAATAGCCGCAACTGGCCTGGGCCGGCGAGGCAATGCGAGGGATGCCCTCCGGCGCCGAGTCACGAAAGGCAATCGCGACAGGCGCCAGGCGCAGCCCGAGGAGTTCCTGTAGTTCCTGTCCTTCTCTCGTTCGATTCATCGCTTTGTTTCTCCTGGGTATGGATTGCGGTGTAATGACGCCTTCTTTCAGCTTTTAGTCCTTACATGCTCCACCGGTCGGCTGAAGGCCAATGAACTGATCCTTGGTCGGCTCCGCACAGCAGAACCAGGGCTCGCTCATGCGAGGCGGACGGGAGTGCGCCGGAAGTCGGGGGGTCCGCTGGACAAAGGATGCCTCCCGCCCGGCGGCCCGGTAGGCGAGCAGGCGAAGGCGGTGAAAAGTGTCCTGCGGATCTTCTTTCAGTCGCCCCGCTTCTTCCACCGCCGCAGAGATCTCGTGATACAGCCGATCCATGCGGGG
>CBDIWQ010000110.1:0-4519 GCA_965285965.1 uncultured bacterium
GGGAAATCGATCGCTCGAGGCGATGAAGCAGGCCATTATTTTTGGCAGCGTCATGGCCTCCTTTACCGTCGAAGCCTTTAGTCTTGACCGATTGCGCATCCTGGATTACAAAGAGATCGAAGCGCGCTACAAGGAGTTTAAGCGATTGACCCATTTTGAGGATATCCAGTGAGCGACGGACGCTCGGGGAGCCGGTCCGGCGGATGGACGGCTGTGGATCCATTGCTCCGCTGGATCGCCGGATGTCTCGTCATCAGCTTGCTGCCCGCATGCGCCATCACCGAAGAATCGATCCAAAAATCACAAGGCTATTATCAGGAAGGCGTGGCCAGCCTCGCCGGCGATCGGCAGAAAGCCTTTGTCTCGTTTCAGAAATCTGTGCAACTGAATCCGAATAACAAGGATGCCCATTACGCGCTGGGACATGTGTATGCGACACAAGGCAAGTTGCCTCAGGCGGAAGAGGAGTTTCGAACGGCTATCGGGATCGACGAGGCTTTCGCAGAAGCGCACACCTATTTGGGGCAGGTCTTGGCCAGCCAAAACCGCTGGGACGACGCGATCAAGGCCTACCGGCAGGCGTTGACAAATCCCTTGTATCCCACCCCTGATCTGGCCCGGTTTCATCTCGGCCGTGCACTCGCGCATCAGGGAGAGTGGCAGGCATCGATGGAAGTCCTCGAGGACGCAGCGACGGTAAATCCCCCCAGCGTGCCGCCGGCCATGGTTCAATTGGAATTGGGACGGGTGTACTCCCGAATGGGATTCACGGCCAAGGCTCGCGAGGTTCTGACCAAAGTCACGGCCCTGGATAAAGGCGGCGATTTCGGAGCCGCCGCGACCGAGCTGTTGACCCGACTGAAACAGTAGGAGCCTATGGAATCCGTCGGCGAATTTTTCAAGCAAGTGCGGGAAACCAAAGGCCTCACCGTCGATGAGGTGGCCTCGAAGACTCGCATCAGATTCGACTTTGTGAAGGCGCTGGAAGACGGCAACTTCGCCAAGCTGCCGGACCAGGTCTTTGCCAAGGGGTTTGTGCGCTCGTACGCACGGTCGCTGGGGCTGGATGAAGAGGATGCGATCCATCGCTTCGTTCAGTCGGCCGGCGCTTTTTACGAGAAGCAGGACGAACGTGAACGACTGAAGGTGCGGCAAGCCGAAGAGGAGCGAAAACGCCGCGCCAACCGGAAAGCCGTGGCGGTCGCCATTGCGATCGCGGTGCTGACTCTCATATTCCTTCTGAGCCGCGAGCAATCATCGGTCCTTCGCCGGGGGTCCGACCGGCTGTCGGCTAAACCCGGCTTGCAGGGCACCAAAGATATCGGCGAAGCCGCCACACGTCAGGAACCGGGCCCGGCGGCCGCCGCCAGGCCGGGCGAGGTCCCCGCCGCCGTTCCTCGATCGCCCACCGACGCGCGGCAGACGGATCCGCCCGTCGCCTCCGCCGTCCCCGCCAAACCTGAGTCCGAGTCGCCGTCCTCGGCGTTGCCTGCGATAGAAGGGCCGTTGGCCGGGCTTGCTCTCGATGGCGCAGGTCCCAATGACGGTCAGTTGGTCCTGGATCTGGAGGCGACCGAATTGAGCTGGGTCGTGGTGCAGATCGACAACGGAAGTCCGCAAGAAGCCTTGTTGCGCGCGGGCGAGAGAGCCCATTGGGAAGCACAAGACCAATTCATCCTCACGCTCGGTAATGCCGGCGGCGTCAAGGCGGAACTCAACGGCAAACCTCAGAAGCCCTTCGGCCCCAGCGGGAAGGTGGCCCGCGACATTGTGCTCAAACGGTAGAAAACCTTTCGGCTCTTTCCTTCACGACTTCTTCGATATCAGCGGCCTTTTCCCAGGACCTCATGCATCGAGGCAGATAGGCGGTGCATGAGGCGCAAAGGCGCCCCGCTGCGGAGCCCGCCCGGCGCCTCCTGACCCGCTGGCTTCTAACTGCTGGAAGATCGGCCCCCACCGCCCTCACCCTATCGACATCGTGTTGGCACAGCGTTTGAACATGATCTGCCGTACAGTGTCCAACGAAGCCGAACGGGATCAGGATTTGTTGACAACAAACGAAATGCGTTGCTATAGTTTGATCCACTTTTCGGATCTCTTGCGAAACAATCTTATCATCCTGGGTTTCGCCTAAGTCATGTGCCGTGGGTTCCAACACAAAGGAGGAAGTGTGATGGGGTATTTGTCGCGGTTTTTGGGAGTCAGTGCAGCCGTTCTGTTGTTGTCGGCGACGGTGGTCGGAGCTGAGGAGAAGGATCCGCTGAAGCCCCGAGTGCCTGCTGATCAGATGGCCGATGCCAAGCAGATGAAGAACCCGGTTGCCGCCACTCCAGAGAACATTGCCAAGGGTAAGGCGTTGTTTGAAGGAAAGGGCACCTGTTTCAATTGCCATGGGAAGGAAGGCAAGGGCGACGGACCGGCCGGCGCGATTCTCAATCCGAGCCCGCGCGACTTCACCAACTGCAAGTTCCATAAGAAGCGGAAAGATGGCGAATTGTTCTGGGTCATCAAGAACGGCAGTGCCGGAACGGGCATGGTCTCCTTGATCCCGGCGGCTATCAACGAAGAAGAAGCCTGGATGATCATCAATTACGAGCGGAGCTTCTGCAAGGGCGAGTAATCGGTCACTGTAGAAACCACGCCGGTTGAACCAACGGGGTGAGGAGGAGACTCTTCACCCCGTTTTTTTTCGTTCGAGTCGATGGTCCTGACAGCGTTTTGCACCTTTGAGGCCCCATCCCCAGAGCCCTTAGAGAGTGAAGGAGAGGGCAAGACACCAGGATGCGGACCGTGTGTCCGGCGAACCTCTCACGGATATGGCGGGCGGCGGCCTGCGGTGGGGATTAGGGCGACGGTGTGTGGAATCCTGCAATGGCGGTGAGTTTGGTCAGCACAATGGTGGGCGCCGTTTTTTGGCCTGCTTTGTGACCAGGGATCAGTTGAGGGTGTTGATCGGTTTTAAACTGAGCTTTTGACGCCCAGGAAACCTTCTGGCTGACATAGCCGGCTGCTTCTTCCAACGTGACGTCCCCATCGCGGTTCGTATCCGCTTCCCCCCTGAGCGCCCGAAGGAGATAGTACGTGAACAGTCCATGCCGGTGGACATCGTCCTCCAGCCCATTCGTCAGTCCTTCGCCTCCGATGAGACGGATGATCGTGCCTCCCGCCTGGTCCCATTTGGGTAAAACCGGCTTAGCTTTTGAATCCTGCCGGAGCCTGGACACCGGGCCATCGAACAAAAGGATCGTTTGCTTTGCCTTCAACCGCGCGAGGGCGGATTCAAGGTCTTTCAGAGGGTACAGTCTCGCTGGCGAGGTCGGGCTGCCCTCATAGGGGACCAGGAGCACGTCTCCCTTCGGAGTCACCAAGGCCTGTCCTGAAAAATAGACGATAACGATGGCGTCTTTGCTCATGTGAAGCGGCAACCAGTCCAGCAGCGCTTCATCGATATCCGGCTTGAGCGCTTTTCCGTCCCGGAGGAGCCGGATGTTCGAGGCCGGGACGCCTCCGAGAGACTGGAAATAGTGCGCCACCATCTCGGCATCCGAGGAGGCGTACTTCCGTGGGGACAGCTGCGGGTCGCGATAGGCACTCACCCCGATCGAAACGACATAGGTGTGGGGCCGTTGAAAATCGGCCACCGGGACCGGAATGTGGTCGACGTCATCGGCGTTGATCCCGGTCGGCTGAATGGTGAGGGCCAGCGTCTGAGGCGCGGGCGCTGCGCCATGCCCCATATCCGTGACGGCCACGTGCAGTTCCGCCTTTTGCGGGTGCACGGTGGGCGGGAGGGTGGCGACGAACTCCACCGACTTGGTTTCGCCCGGCTGCAACGGCGGCACGGACAAGGTGGTCGACGGGAATTGGTCCAGGACCAAGGACGTGCCGGTCAGCGATGCCGAAGCCTTCTGAATGGGCCTGACGCCGGTGTTGAGGATATCCACCCGCACGCGCACGCGCTCGCCGCCTTCCAGAATCAGGTTGCCGTTTTGATCCAGCACCATCGCTTTGAATCGCAGGTCCGAGGCAGGCGAGGGACCGGCCGCCGGGACGGAGGGTGATGCCGGTTGCGGGCTGGTCCCGGTCTCCGTCACGGCTGCGATGGACGGAACCGCACCGGCCACAGGGGGAGGCACTGGGGGAGAGCCGAACGCCCGACGGGCATCCATCGCGACTTTGGAGGCAAAGTCAACGACGCTATCCTGGATGAAGGGATCAATGATGTAGTCGCAGTTTTTTTGGATCGGCTCGATGCGCAAGCGCTCCTGGCGCGTAGTTTTGATTTCGGTCTCCCGTAACACATTGCCGTTGGGATCGTAGACGCGTGCCATGGCGTTCAGCTGAAGTTTCGCGGGCGCCCGATCGTACAGGTATTCCTTATCAAGGGTGAACGACCAACTGACCAGATCGACGCGCACCACCACATCGGGCGTCGCATCTTTGGTGCCGCCGCCTTCATAGACCACCCGCTTGAATGTTCGATAGGTGCCTTCAACCAGCGCTTCTTCCAGGCGGGACC
>CBDIWQ010000111.1:0-3439 GCA_965285965.1 uncultured bacterium
AGCGATCACTTCGAGCGCATGAAGCCTTATCTGGTTGAGCGATGGAGGTGGCACGATGAATGATGTCTGGGGCGAAGCCATGATGGAAGCGTTTCGCGACATGATGCGGCGCATAGTGCTCTTCCTCCCCAAGCTGCTGGCTCTGGTGAGCTTCATCCTGCTCGGCGTCATCGTCGGTCTGGCGATCAAAGCGGTCCTGCAAAGACTCTTGAAGGCCGTGCGTATCGATGTGCTGAGCGAGCGGTGGGGATTGCAGGCCGCGCTGACCAAAGCGGGATGCAAACAGCCGCTCTCGCAGGTGGTGGGGCGCCTAGCATTCTGGACCGTCTTTGTGCTGTTTGTATTTATGGGGGTGGACTCGCTGGACCTTCCGGCGACGGCCGGTCTGATGGGGCAGCTCCTAGGCTTCCTGCCCAGTGTCGTGGCGGCGGGGCTGTTGCTCCTAGTAGGAGTCCTCTTGGGAAACTTCTTTGCCGAAGCGACCTTGATCGCCACGGTGAACGCCCAGATTCAGGAAGCCCGGCTGATTGCCAACTTCGTGCGATGGGGCGTGTTCTTGTTCACCGCGGCTATGGTGTTGACCCAGCTCGGCATCGCCAAGGAAATTGTCATTGCGGCCTTCTCCATCCTCTTCGGCGGTGTGGTGCTGGCCCTGTCGATCGCCGTGGGTCTCGGAGGGCGGAACATTGCGCGGGATATGCTGGAACGGCGATGGCGGAAAACCAAGGAGGAACGGGACGAGATGGCGCATCTGTAACGGGCTCGCTCACTTGAGCGCGACGATGATGGCTTCATCCGCCTCCAACTCCAGCCGGCCCCGCCGCCAGGGAGATCGATCGTTCTCCCGGCCATGAGTCGACAGCAGCAAGGCTCCTTCCCGCGGTAGTCCTGACACGGCACAGGATGAGCTGCGCGCGGCAAAGTTGACGGCGACGAGCAGATCCTGAGCGTGATCGGATGCAGCGCCCGCCTCGACGGTTCTGAGAAAGACCAGACAATGCGGGTCGGTTGAGTCCAGGGCGCGATAGTGTCCCCGCACGAGGGCCGGCGTCGTTTTCCGCAGTCGGATCAGCCGCCGATACAGGGCCAATAACGAGGACTGGTCCTTCGATTCCCGTTCGACGTTCTCAGTGGTCGCGCCGGGAGAGACGGGTAGCCAGGGCCGTCCGGTCGTAAATCCAGCCTGCGGCGATCCGTCCCATTGCATGGGCGTGCGGGCCGGATCCCGGCCGGTGCGGAACGGCCAGAATCGTTTGGTGTAAGGATCCTTCAAATCCCGATACGCGAGCCGTCCGTCCCGCATGCCGATCTCTTCCCCGTAATAGAGGAAGGGTGTGCCTCGTAGGCTGAATAACAAGACGGCGGCGGCCCGGGCACGCCGTCCTGCATCGCCGCCCCCACCATAGCGGGCGATGTGGCGGGACTGATCGTGATTGCTGAACACGATGGAGGGCCAGCCGCCCGAGGGCACCGCCCGGTCTGCGTCCGTGATCACCTCGCGAAAGCGGTCGGCGCGCCAGGGCGACTTGAGCAGCCGGAAGTCGAAGACCGTGTGCAGTTCGTCTGATCCGTTGCCGTAAAACGCCGCCGGACCGCCCGGCGTATCAGCGGACGCTTCGCCGACCAGCACCACGTCGGGAAAGCCTGCGATGAGGGTCCGCAATTCCCGCATGACCTCGTGGGCGAGCGGCTGATCGCGGTCATAGCGATGCACCTGTCTGGTATAACCCCGCCAGCCGAAGCGAACGGGATTGTTCGGCCAGCGCACATCTTTGCCGAGCCAATTGATCGCATCCAGCCGGAACCCCTGCACGCCGCGACCGAGCCAGAACCGCACGACGTCATACATTTTGGCCCTGAGCGCGGGGTTATGCCAATTCAGATCCGGCTGATGGGCCAAAAATGAGTGGAGATAGTACTGGCGGGAGCCGGGATCCCAGGTCCATGACGAGCCGCCAAAGCGCGCGTTCCAATTACTCGGCGGGCGCCCCCAGGATCTGCCATCCGCCCAATAGTACCAATCGCGCTCAGGCGAGGATCGGGAGGAGCGGGCCTTTAGAAACCACGGATGTCGGTCGGAGGTATGGTTCAAGACCAGGTCCATAATGATCCTGATGCCGCGCCGGCGCGCCTCGCGCACTAACCGGTCGAAGTCTTCAAGGGTGCCGAAGCGCGGATCCACGTTGCAGTAGTCGGCGACGTCGTATCCGAAGTCTTTCATGGGAGAGGGATAAATCGGCGACAGCCAGATGGCGTCGACCCCCAAGGAATCCGGCGTGCCGTCGTTCAGATAGGCCAGTCGTGTCATGATTCCGGGAAGGTCGCCGATGCCATCGCTGTTGGAGTCCTGAAAGCTCCACGGATAGACCTGGTACACGATGGCGGATTGCCACCACAGCGGATTCGGTGTCATGCGGACATCATGAGGGTTGGCCGACCGGAGTTGGGGGCCTGTGGTCCACGGCGCTGCCTTTATTCGGCCGGTTCATGGAGGCGAATCGTATATAAGTAATGGTAAAGGCCTTGCTTCTGCAACAATTGCCCGTGAGTGCCTTCCTCGACCAGCCGGCCTTTATCCAGCACAAGAATACGATCAGCCCGTTGAATGGTCGACAGACGATGGGCGACCACGAAGGTGGTCCGGCCTTTCATTAGCCGCTCGAGCGCGTCCTGCACCAGCCGTTCGGATTCCGTGTCCAGCGACGAGGTGGCCTCGTCCAGCAGGAGAATCCTCGGGTTCTTGAGGATCGCCCGCGCAATCGCGATTCGTTGGCGTTGCCCGCCTGACAGGTTCACGCCTTTCTCTCCCACCGCCGTCTGATAGCCGTCGGGAAAGCCGCTGATGAAATCATGAGCATGGGCCGCTTTGCTCGCTTCTTGGACCATGGCTTCATCGGCTTGCGGATTGCCATACCGGATGTTGTCCAGGATGGTTCCTCCGAACAACACCGTTTCCTGCGGCACGAGCGCCACCTGGCGGTACCAGCTTTCGAGGGTCACCGCCCGAAGGTCCTGCCCGTCGACCGAGATGGATCCCTCGGTCGGATCATAGAAGCGGTGGAGCAGGTTGATCATCGTGGTTTTGCCGGCCCCGGTGGGGCCGACGAATGCAACGAGTTCGCCCGGTTGCGCTTCGAACGACACCTGTGTCAGGACCGGATAACGCGCGTCGTAGCTGAAGCTGACGTTCTCCACGTGCACATGGCCGATCACCGGGGCGAGCGGCTGCGCGAGCGGCCGGTCCTGCACGTCCGGTTGTGCGTCCAGGATCTCGAAGACGCGCTGCGTTGCGCCTTGGGCTTCTTTGATTTGCGCGAAGACGCGCGCGGCGGAGCTGAACGGGCCGATCAAAATACCGGCGAATAATACGAACGCAAAGAGATCGCCGGGGGTGACGAGGCCGTCGATCACCTGATGACCTCCATACCAGAGCACGGCC
>CBDIWQ010000112.1:0-8310 GCA_965285965.1 uncultured bacterium
CGGTCTATTAAGCAATGCTCAAGTCGCTCAGGTATAGGAGGTTCCACCCAACCTCCGCAGGCAGGGCATACCGCAGTGAAGCCGCCAACACAGTAGCCCCTGGCTGCGCCGGTAAGTCGATGAACCGCTTCAGACGGTCGCCCGTCGCTTTGGAGCTTCCGCTGCAGGAGATCCGCTCACCAAGCAGCGAACGTCTTCTGAGTGCACACTCAATTGTCTTTTGTGATGACGCCTTCTGGTGCCCGGCGCGCCCTCTCTCGGGAGAGAGAAGACGCGCCGGAAGATGACTCCTCAGAACTTGTTGGGGAACTGCTTCGCCAGGGCTCCGGTCATGGCGTCGGCGACGACATAGATGTGCTGCTTCATCCCCTTCCAGGTGTCGGCTTCCGCCGCATAGTCCCCGGCCTTCAACTGTTGGAATTCCTGGATGTGGTGCGCCGCATGAGCCGTGAGCAGTCCCATCACCGTGTCCTTCGGTAAATAAGGATTGGCGCCGCTCAAGAACGTGGAGATCTCGGCAGCGTTCGCGGTGAGCGCCTTCACCGCCGCTTCATGCTGAGCCGAGTTCCCGGCGAGCGTCGCATCCAACGCATCGCGGATCGCGCCGTAGTGCCCTGCCAACAGCGTGAAGAGCTTGTCCGATGCCGGCTTACCGTAGAACGGCTCAATCGACCGGGCGATCTGCTCGGCATTGGCCACCACGCCATGTTCGGCGACCTCCCGGGCCGCTACGTTCTTGTCCATCGCCGCCACGGCGACATTGCGGATGGACAGGATGTGGCCGAGCCACAGATCGCGGAGAGCCGCCTTGGTATCCGCCACCTTGGTCGGTGACGCGGTCGCCGCGGGTGATTCGGGAGCGTGGGTGCAAGCCCCTAAGGCCACAATCAAGACGAGTGCGGAAAGGGAATGAAGCGAACGAGTCATAACAAACCTCCTGGACAAACAATTAATGACCGCATGACAGCGGAAGCCTAGCGGGCCATACACCACTTTGTCAATTACTATATGTTTTAAGTGCCACAATGGCCATTGCGCAAGAACTTTTGTATACTCGGCCAGGAGGTGCTGCGTATGCGCTCTCAGGGGACTCGGCGGGATCAGCTCTTACGGTTGCTCTTGGAACAGAAAACAGGGCGCACGGTCGAAGAACTCGCTCGCGGGCTGCGCGTCTCGCGGAATGCGGTCCGCCAGCACTTGACCTCCCTGGTCGCGGAAGGGTTGGTCACCAAAGGCTCGACGCAGGCCACGAGAGGCCGGCCGGAGCAACTCTATATGCTGAGCGCGTCAGGCCATGAGAGCTTCCCTCGCAAGTACTCGTGGTTCTCGGAACTCCTCCTGGAATCGCTGAAGGCCGAAAAGGGTGAAGGCGCGATCATCGCGCGGCTTGAGAGGCTCGGAGGACAGATCGGCACGCAGCTCCAGCACGCGCACCCCCTGCCGGGCAACGCCTCGGAACGGGTCAAGCGTCTGGCGACGGTAATGCAGGACCTAGGATACGAAGCTTCATCGACGGAAGCCTCGGGCCGCCAGCTGCCCATGATCAAGGCGACCAATTGCGTCTTTCACCATCTCGCCACTCGCTTTCCTGAAGTCTGTCATTTTGATTTGGCCCTGCTCTCGACCTTCGTCGGACGTCCGGTAGCGCATGATGAATGTATCGTCCGGGGCGGCCACGTCTGCCGGTTCTCATTCAAGCCGTCTTGAACGATATCCGTTCACTTCTTCACCAACGTAGCCGTCCGGGGAAGATTTTCAGTGGCGAACGGCTGTTCACCGCAATGGCAGCCCAGGACGGTTCCACTGCCCACGGAACTTGCCGAAGGAGCCATCGCCGAGGATCTCGGGGTGGCTATCGCGGGCCTTGCCGCTCTCAGGACCCATTGGTACAGGTTTCAGGCCTTTGCGCTGGAACGGAAACTGAGGTCTTAAGGGGTCACGCGAGCGAGTGACGGATCGTGGGCATCTGCCGCAACGACTTTCCTGGAGACGCTAGGCCGCCACCGCGCGGGGCTTGGCTGAACGCCGCTGGACGGTTTTGGCGGCCAGCCGCTTCTTTAGGGCTTGGGCATCCCGATATAACCGCTGCCAGTCGAGGTCCTGTGCTTCCGCTTTCGGAAACATCTGTCTTTCTTCCTCATCGACATGGTGCTTTACGAGCTCCCGCAGCACCGTCACCTTGGCATCAAACGATGGGTGGCTGGGTTTCAGCGCCTTCAACTCCTTGAGCAGCACATGGACCAAGTGATGCTCCTCAACGGCCTCATTGAGCAAAGCGCTGTCCTCGAACTCTTTCCGGAACGCCGGATAGACGAGCTTTTCTTCCACTCCGGCATGCACCTCCAACTCGTGCACGATGGACTTGGCCAGCGCCGGCTTCTGCTGGCCTGAGGCCTTCTCATACTCGGCAAAGAGTTTTCTGACGCGCTTGTGATCGTCCCTCAGCATTTGAATCACATCAGGGAAGCTGCCCAACAGTTTCTCCAACATAACGCCTCCTATCTATCGCCTAGTAATGCTTTACTATGACCATTCGTCTCTCACTACTAGGAGAATTCCCATATGAGGACGAATTAGGTACAGCAATCCGCGAGTCCGTGATCGCAGGGCGTATCGTTGTGGAGGCCTGGGTGATGCCCGAAGTTGGTTCGAGGATGGATCTTTGAAGACCGCTGAAGGGCGGCGCCGGATCCATGCCTTCCGGCCTCGGTCAGCGCCTTCCCTTACCCTACCCTACCGCGGCCCTGGTTCTGCACAATTGCGCGATTTGCCGCTGCACACCCGGACGGACGTTGGTGAAGGCCAGGCCGAATTCCCGCGCATTGATCCAGCGCACCGTGGCCCCGTCGATGATGAAGGGGTTGTCCGCGTTTTGCGGGAAGATACAGCATTCTAGATTTTCTCCCAGCGGGACGGCCACGGGACTCGTGACCCGGCAGCCCCATGGGGACAGGTCCCGCAACTCTCCCTCACCGGCCACTCTTCGACCCTTCGAAGCAAATTGGCTTCGCAAACGAACCGGCACCCGGGCATGCTGCCGTGCGTCGATCGTACGGTCCCGCGATCCCGGCTGACTGCGCCGGCTTGGGGAAAGGGGCCGGGGGAGAGGCTGGCCGGCTGCCTTCATGGATCCGTGACTGTTTTCTTCGGACCAGCGTTGACGCTTCAGGCCTACCCATTGCCCGGTCCGCTCCAGGAACGACACCATATGAGGCGTCAATCGGCGGCCGCGCGCGAGGACCTCTTCCATCCAAGACTGTAAGGCCCCTTTACGTTGCGCGAGCGGCCCGCGCCCGCCGGAGGTCAAATGTTTAATCCGCTGCGCCACGTCGAGGAACGCTGGGTCCTCTTTTCTGATCCAGCCATAGACCTCCACACTTTCCGCATACCGGCCGAGCGATTCCAACGTCTGGCCCATCTGATACAGAATGTGCCGTTGCTCTTCGGACGACAGCATGGGCGACGCCAAGGCCTGCCGGAATGCCATGAGGGCCTCTTCATGGCGGCCGATGGTCCTCAAGCATAGCGCTATCTGAACATGCGCCTTCCCGCTGTACTGCGGATCCAGCGCGGCTTTCCGGAAATCATCCATCGCGGGATTGAACATATGCACCTGCTTGAGCACGAGGCCGCGCTCATAGCGCTCGAATGCGGTCATCTGTCGGTCCATGTCGGATCCTCCGTTGTTCGCTTCCGCGCATCTGCACTGGCAGCTCAGGACGGCTACTTGAGCAAAAATGAGGCCTTGCCGCAGGTCCCGATTAGGGTCTCGATTTAGCGCTTTTCTTGGAACAACTAGGCTCTTCTGAGAAGGCAGGCGCCAACAGAGTGAGCAGAATGGTACACGGCCCCGGTGAGGGTGGGCAGCAGAAACGGTCCGGATGGCTCCCTCCGCCTCTCGCCGTGCGGGAACAGGCCTACTTTTGCTGCCTAGAGAAGGGTCGGGTCTTTGTGCTTATGCTGAGCGTGATTGGTGTGGCCGGTTCACCGACTGCGGGGCGCGAGCTGGATCAGGAGATCTACCGGATGCTGAGCCACGGAATGACCGAACCGGAAGTGGCGGGCCGGACAGGAGAGCCGGATCGCCGAATCGACCAATTGGACCCCACGCCGCTAAGCCGGCGAATAACGAGTTATCAAGATATTTGGAGCGGCGATACAAGCACGAGAGAATGGACCACCGCCATGACCTTCTCATCCATACCAATAAGGTGATACGAATAGAGCGTGACCGCAGGTAGAGGTCTCGTTGACACTCTCCTCCACTCTGAGTAGCCTGTCGCAACTTTCCAATCGCAATAACGCTCCTGGAGAACAATGACTCATGATTGAAATCTATACCGATGGCGCTTGCAGCGGCAATCCGGGACCCGGTGGCTGGGGCGCCTTGCTGCGCATCAGCAGCATCGAAACGGAACTGTGCGGCGGTGAACCGGCGACCACGAACAATCGCATGGAACTGCTCGCCGTGATTGAGGCCTTGCAGTGGCTCACAGAGCCGGTGGAGGCGCGGGTCTACACGGATTCCCAATATGTGCAGAAGGGCATCAGCGAATGGATCCATAGCTGGAAGCGGCGCGGGTGGAAAACCGCCGGCAAAGACCCCGTGAAGAATGAGGACCTGTGGCGTCGCCTTGATGCGTTGGCGGCCGGCCATACCCTCGACTGGCGCTGGGTGAAGGGACACGCGGGCCACCCGGATAACGAACGTGTGGATGCCCTGGCGCGCGCCGGCCTCGAACAAGCGCGCCGCGCCGGCAAGGCGGTCGGCGGTCCGGTCGCAGGGGCGTTTCACGATCACTTCTTTTAGTGGCGGCCTCGGGAAAGATGGAAGAGGCTTTCCCTCTCAGCGGTTCGTGAATCAGTTCTTTTGAATCCCGGCCTGACTTCGTTTTCCGTTTACCTGGGCTCTCTTCTCGAAGCGGGCGAGGCTCCTATGGACCGCGAGGGAAAGCGGCCGAGATTTAGGACCGCGCGTTCTCAATCCTGTTGATTGGATTATGTTGAGGTTTGGACGGACAAGCTGAGGCTAACACTTTTCGATAGGATTGGAGACAGTCTGGACAGAATGTTTGGATCAACACCACGTTTGCCCTGCGCAAGGTATGGGTGGCGCTATACACTGCAAACTTCTGCCAGGCGCCTCTTTCGCCTTCAAGCTTCCTCTCGTCGCGCACTTTGTCGCACATACAGCAGGTGACTATCGTGCTTATGCGCGGGGCTTTCGGGGATCCTCTCCCGAGACTGGCAATGAGCGGCAGCACCGCTACACATATGACGACGCGCCACATTGTTGTTGGATGGTGGATGGGCCAGCGCATCGGCAATCCCTCCTTTGTTCATCTTTATGACCGGCCGGTGAAGGTACCGAGACTGCCGTGTTGCGGAGAACAGCAGCATGCGAATGGAGAGCGACGCAGCGCCCTGATGCCGCTGCTTCATGTTCCGCTGCTGCACCCCCTCGTGTAAGCCGCAATCGGGCCTTCATGACGCGAGCGCCGCAGACATTCGGTGGGCCGCCGGCTTCAATGCCCATGGCCCGCAGACCAGGCCGTCTCGACGACGCGGGCCCAGGTCTCCCTGATCGATAGGCTTGGATGGTATATGGCGCCATAGTTCCTTTGCATGTCCGCCTGAAAGCCTTCTTGGACTGCCGCCGGCACCCCGGCCAATGCGGCGATCGAGGTAAGATATTCGCCATGGCCTCGCGCAATATCGGCACGGACATCGTCATAGGAATAGGCCGCAAAGGCTTCCAATTGTCGGCGGGCTTTCACGGATCCCGTAAAGGAATCGGCGCCGGGCGATGTGCTGGACGTGAACTCGCCGGTGGGTTTCACAATGGTCGAGGTGAGGTCGAACGGGGCCTTCGTCAACTCGGTCGTCACATCACAGGCGACAGTGCCGACCAACAGCGCCGATGCTGGAATCAGTAAGGCGACTCGTCTTGTCATGATGGCCTCCACTCAGAGACACCTGCCTTCACCTGTTGTCCCAAGAATGGCACAGGGACCAATGTACATGGTTGTCAGGGTTTCTACGCCTAGCGGGTACCCTTGCCGCCGTTCATCGCAGGGTGTGGATTGGCCTGTTCGCTCGGCGCCCCTCCAGAGACTATGATCGCTTGAATAGCTGAGCCGCCCGGTGGCGGCCTTACAGGAGTGGAGGAACGAGGTGAAAGGATCCGACGAGCGGAGCGAGAAGGACAAGATGCTCGCGGGCGAACTGTACCGCGCGTTTGGACCGGACCTGGCCGCGGACCATCTACGCGCCGACAGGCTCCTGCGCGCCTACAATGCGACCGGCGCCGATGAGGCCGAGCAACGCGCGGTGATTCTGAGCGAGCTTCTCGGGTCCATCGGCGAAGACGTGATCCTCCGCCCGCCCTTGTATTGCGATTACGGCTACAACATTCACTTAGAAGGCGGCGTCTTCGTCAATTTCGGATGCGTCTTCCTGGACGTCGTAAGGATTGACGTGGGCGACGGCTGCCAGATCGGTCCCTATGTCCAAATTCTGACGGCCGACCATCCCAGGGATGCGGCGTTGCGCAGGCAGCGCCTGGAAAATGGCAAGCCTGTGCGCATCGGCCGCAATGTGTGGATTGGAGCCGGAGCCATTGTGCTCCCCGGGGTCACGGTGGGGGATGATGCCATTATTGGCGCCGGCAGCGTGGTCACACGGGATGTTGTCTCAGGGGCCACGGTGATGGGCAGCCCGGCCAGGGCCCGCAAGGACCTATCACACAACGAAAGCTAGTCCGGCGATGAAGCCGCGCGTTACGCTCATTACGTTGGGAGTCGACGACCTGGATCGCGCGCTGAAGTTCTATCGTGACGGGCTGGGCCTGCCGACGAAGGGTATCGTCGGCGCCGAATTCGAGCATGGCGCCGTAGCCTTCTTTGATCTTCAGCAGGGCGTGAAGCTCGCCGTCTGGGCCCGCGCGGATCTCGCCCATGAGGCCAACGTGCCGCTCGGTCCTCGAAGCGCCACGGAATTCGCGCTCGGCCACAACGTCGCGAGCAACGCCGAAGTGGATGCGGTGATTCAACAAGCCCGGAAGGCCGGTGCGACCGTCACGGATCCGCCACACAATGCTTTTGGGGGAGGCTATACGGGCTCCTTTCAGGACCCCGACGGGCATCTCTGGGAAGTGGCGTGGAATCCTGGCTGGGAGCTGCCGACGGAGTGACCCTGCAGAGCGACGACAAAGAGGAGATCCGGCGGCTCGTGCAAGCTGGATTAGCAGCCACGAAAACGGGCGATGGGGAAACCGTCTGGTCGCTCATGAGGGAACGAATCACCGCGCCGAGTCGAGACATCCCATCGCATCCCGGTCTCCATTACCCGGCCGTCTCGCCCCTCGCCCGCTGAATCGCCGAATAGAGGTGCTCGACCGCGGCTTCTTTGGTCACAAATCCGTCCGCGCCGGCCTTTTTCATGAGGAGTTGATTATTGCCGTCCGGGTTCACGGACAACCCGATCACAATCACGTGAGGATAGCGTGCCTTGATATCTCTGGTCGCCTCAATGCCGTTGACCTTCGGCATGTTGATATCCATGACGACGATCGAGGGGAGCACCGCGCCGACGGACGCCAACGCCTCCTCCCCGTTACAGGCTTCGCCCACTATTTCGACGTCCGCGTAACTCTCCAGCATGCTGCGCAGCCCCTGCCGGAACATCACGTGATCGTCGACGAGCAGGACGCGGGAGATCCCCTGTTTCGCCGGCATCGAGACCGGACGCTCCGGCTGCATTGACGGGAGAAAAGCCTGAACGTTCGGTTCATGCTCCTCCGGCGCCCTGTCGAGAGCCGTGTTGTCGGGCAACGGCAGCACCAGCGTGGCTGTGGTTCCATGGCCCACGGCCGAATCTACTTCAAACGATCCGCCGAGCGCTTTCATCCGCTCCCGGATACTGAACAGTCCGAATTTCGACGCGAGTGGAGAGGAGTTGCCGGCGGCCTCGGTGTAATTGAACCCGGTCCCTCCGTCCAGCACCTCCAGTCGCAACTCGGCGTCGCCTCGCGCAAGCCGAAGAGTGGCATGAGGCGAGCCCGCATGTTTGACGACGTTCATTAAGAGTTCCCGGGCCGACTGGAAGAGCAGAATCGCCCGGTCCTCCGGCAACTCGTAGGTATGCCGTTCGTCCACTTCCACCGTGACCGCAAGATCCAGCCGCCGCATCCGGTCGCTCAACCATCGCAGGGCCGCCGGCAACCCGAACTCGTGAAGCACGGGCGGAGCGAGGTCCGCGACCAGCGTCCGGGTGTACGCCAATGATTAAGTCGGATCGTAGCCATGTCGT
>CBDIWQ010000113.1:0-23719 GCA_965285965.1 uncultured bacterium
CCGCTTTCGTCTCGGGGTGGCATATCGCTGGAACAACGACCAGCAGCCGATGATTGAAACATTCGAGGCCTTGTTCAAGGACATCCCCGACAGCCGGAAGACCCCCAAGGCGGAAGCCCTGCTTCAGCTGGCCTGGTCCCGCATTAACAAAGTGGCCTGGAACCGGATTCTGCACGATCCGGAAACCCTGCGGGCCTATGCGGACGCCGAAGCTTCGCTGGCCTATGCCGAACTCCCGCTCGATAAATTCCTCGCGGAATATACGATGGCCTACAGCATGATTTTCATGCCGGATTACGGCGATAAAGCCAAAATGCTCCACCATCTCACGGAAGCGAAACGGTGGTTCGATGAAGTGTCGGGGAAGAACGACGACGTCTGGCGCTACTTCCTCCACAGCGAACTGCTCAAAGCCGTGTTGGACGCCGATCCGGCCTTCCAGCCGATTCTGGCTTCCGTGGAAGCAAAGGCCTAGGCCCGCTTCTCCGGAAGTCGCCGAGTATCGCCATGTATGGTGCGGTTATTCGCTAACGCGACCGATCTTCGCTTCCCGCCTGTCGAGCGGGCCACGCCGGAGGGTTTGCTCGCGGTCGGAGGCGATCTCCGGCCGGAGCGGCTTCTGGAGGCCTACCGGCACGGCATTTTCCCTTGGTACAACGATGACCAGCCCATCCTCTGGTGGTCCCCCGATCCCCGCACCGTGCTCTTTCCCGATCGCTTGCACGTGCCGCGCAGCGTAGAGAAAATCATCCGTCGCCGGCAGTTCACCGTCACCTTCGACCGCTCCTTTCGTGAGGTCATGATCCAGTGCGCGGGTCCTCGACCGCAGTATCCCGAAGGCGGCACCTGGATCACGTCTGCGATGATCGAGGCCTACACGAGTCTGCACCAACTGGGGTTCGCGCATTCTGCCGAAGCCTGGGAAAACGACCGGTTGGTCGGCGGCGTCTATGGGGTCGCCCTCGGCGGGGCCTTCTTCGCCGAGTCCATGTTCACGCGAGTGGATAATGCCTCAAAAGTCGCGCTCGTGCTGCTTGTGCGGCACCTGCATGCCTGGGGATTTCACATCATAGATTGCCAGCAAGCCTCGCCGCACGTTATGCGTTTCGGAGCGGAAGAAATCCCCCGACCAACGTTTCTCGATCACCTCGCCGTGGCTTTGTCGCTCTCTGAGCGACGAGGTCAGTGGGAATTCGGCTGCCGCTAACAATGTGCTTCTGTGCGGGAATTCACTTATTATACGTTTTAGGCTACAGTGCTGACTTCCCTACGAGAGCCCGCCGAATTATGAGCGACAATTCAAAAATTGAATGGACTGATGCAACGTGGAATCCCGTGAGAGGGTGCTCCAAGGTCAGCCCTGGATGCGCGAATTGCTACGCCGAGACTTTCGCCGAACGGTTTCGCGGTGTGCCCGGTCATCCATACGAACAAGGGTTTGATCTTCGTTTGGTACCAGAGAAGCTCGCTGAACCCATTCGTTGGCGCACGCCCAAAATGATCTTTGTCAACTCGATGAGCGATCTATTCCAAGAGGATGTACCAGATGAGTACATCGTATCGGTGGTTCGAGTCATGCAGCTAGCGAACTGGCATACGTATCAGGTGCTGACTAAACGTTCTGAACGGATGCGAGACATGTTGAACACGAAGCTCGCCTTCGCTGCAACACAGCAACATATATGGTGGGGAGTGAGCGTCGAGAACAAAAAGCATGGCCTTCCCCGCATTGCTCATCTACATGCAACATCTGCGCGAGTTCGTTTTCTTTCCATAGAACCGCTGCTCGAAGACTTAGGAAGGTTCGATTTAAACGAAATAAACTGGGTGATTGTAGGCGGTGAAAGCGGAGCAGGTGCTCGGCCAATGGAGAGATCTTGGGTCCTTTCGATCCGCAATCAGTGCCGGAAAGCTAAGATTCCTTTTTTCTTTAAACAATGGGGAGGGACTCGGAAACGCGAAACTGGACGTACTTTGGACGGCAAGACCTACGATGAATTCCCCGAGCGGGCACAAGCGCCTGTCATGGACTATCACCAATGTTTGGAGGCCATTGAAGCGATTGAATCTTCACACGCTGTTGGTTCCGGCCTTCTCCACTAAAGTCTTTTTTCGTGCTTCCTAAAAATATCTTTGACAATTCGCTCGGCTACTGGTTTAGGCGAAGCAAAGAAGAGATAGTAGACAACTGCGTCTCGTGAGTTTTTCATGGCCAACGGCTGAGACACATGCTTAAAGCCAGCAATATTAAGCAGACGTGCACGAAACGCCTTTGTGATCGCTTCGTTGTCGGTTTTTTCTTCGTAGCCAAATAGATTCCCACTTGTCGAATAGGCCGAGGCTTTCCAACTCTCGTCTCCCCAAAATCTGGTCATCCTTTCGGCTTGCTCAGATGGGACATCCTCTGGATTGTGCTTGAGCACATTCATATTCATGTCCATGATCGGGAAGTTGAGAAATATCTCGACTGACCTCATTTGCCCGGCCGTATAGATCACTTCCCAGTCAAGATGTAGTCCGTACGGATCTAGCAAGCATAGTCCACGTCTATAGTGCTCGAACTTGACTTTGGGAAATACCTTCTCGAGAAGTACTTGGTTACAGTCACCTTCGTGTATAAACACATTCTTCCGTTGCTCGGCGACCTGTTGCAACGATTCAACTCTCGCTTGGTTGATGTCAACGAAATGATACTCGGCAAATGGCGGGCTAACGTTCAAAGCATTGAGCGGCGAACCAGGCACCAACTCTCTGGTTGAGCGAGACAGATGGACTCCGGCTCCTGCAAAGGCGTCGATATATACGTGATAAAGCTCCGGGCTCTTTCGAGCCGACAGTATCTTAGAATAGGTTTGAGCATACTCCCGCACTATGTCGAGTTTTACTTCAGACCAAGGACCGATTTCATCAATGTCTGAGCCTGCCACAGTGGCAAGCTACTTACTTTCAATAGTGGCGTCAACTCTCTTTAGGTGAATCATAGTAATTTTTTGTTGGCATCAGGAAGCATAATTCCACAAGCTCGCATTCCCTTTTCATCTTCCCATCTTCGCCAGCTCAGCAAAATAATAGGCGAAGGCTTTCATCCCGCTGGAGGCCTGGCCCCAATCGAAATATTCGTTCGGCGCGTGGTAGCCATGTTCGGGGAGGCTGAGTCCCATGAAGAGGATCGGCGCCTTCCAGGCTTTCTGCATCGTGACGACGGCGCCGATCGAACCGCCTTCACGGATAAACGCCGGCTCTTTTCCAAACCCGGCCTTGGCGGCGCGCTTCACCGCCTCCACGTGAGGTCCCTCGAACAGCCCGTGAAACGGCTGCAGCATGCCTTCCGGTTCGACTTTCACCTCGGGGTTCAGTTTGGCGACATACTGCCTGAGCAACGCAAACGCGTTCTCCGGCGTTTGATTCGGGACGAGACGCATACTGACTTTGAGTTCGCCCTGACCGGGCACCACCGTCTTGACGCCCGGGCCCTGATAGCCGCCGACGAGTCCGTGCACTTCGAAGGTGGGAGTCGCCCAAATGCGACGCATGACTTCTGCAGGATCGTCCGTCCGGAGGGTGCGAAAGCCATAGGCGTCCTTGAACCGCTTCACTTGGAACCCCGACTTGAGGAAGCTCTTGATCTCCGCTTTGGACGGCGCAATCACGTCCTTATAGAAGCCGGGTATCTTCACGCGGCCGGTTTTCGCATCGACGCAGGCGTGGGCCACTTCCATGAGCTCCGCCAGCGGATTCCTGGCGGCGCCGCCCGTGACGCCGGAATGGGCATCCTTGCTGCCCGTCCGCAGGGTGAGCCGTGCGCCCAGGAGACCGCGCAGACCATAGGGCATGGCCGGCCGCCCCTTGGCGATCCAGATGGTATCGGATACCAGAACCGAATCAGGCCTGGGAATGGCCGCGCGGTTCTTCAGTCCGGCGGCGAAATGCGGGCTCCCGATTTCCTCTTCCAACTCCCACAGGAAGCGGATGTTGATCGGCAGGCCCTGCTCGATAGCGAACCGTGCGCCCAGCATCGCCGAGAGCGCGGGTCCCTTGTCATCCGTGGCGCCGCGGCCCCGATAGAGCCCATCGGCGTTCTGAAAAGCGAACGGAGCCTGCTTCCATTCCGGTTCCTGCGCCGGCTGGACGTCCAGATGGTTATAGATGGTAACGGTGGGATAGTGGGCACCGGCCGTCCATCCCCCGGAGACGATGGGATAGCCGCCGGTTTCGACGATCTGCGCCTCGGCCCCAAGATCGATCAGATACTGCACCGCCAGGTCGGCCATGCGGCGCATGTCTCCGGAGCGGGCCGGGTCCATGCTGATCGATGGCACCTCCACCATTTGCCCGAGCCGATCCTCGAATGTCTTTCGAGACGCGGCAATGTAGTGTTTGAGCGTCGCTGCGTTCACCATGTCAGGACTCCTCTCTCGCCGTCAAAATGGAACCGGATTATAGCATCGCATCCCTGAAGAGAAAGCCCTGTGACAATGGTAGAATGCCCGAGCCGATCGCAATCGACTTTATGGAACGGATCCCATGCGACGACCGAACACAGAGACCGTGACAGCCGCCATAGCGTTCATTATCACGATGCTGATTTCGCCCGCCCGGGGCGAAGAGCCTGTCAGCATCCAGCAGATCCTGGAGGAGCCGCGGACCTTTCATCTCCACCATGTCACCTTGCAGGGGATCGTGCGGGACGTCCAGCCGCTGGACCCCTACACCTTGCCGAATGGCACCAACTGCTACGGCGCCTACCTGTTTCGCCTGGAAGACGACTCCTCCGCCTTATCGGTCGCCGTCCTCGGCCTCTGCGGCAAACCGCTGGTCCGTGACCCCGAAGTGGAGGACGGCACGCGTGTCGAAGTCAGCGCCGTCATTCAAGCTCCGAGTCATGGCGGATACTACTTGAGCTTCCGCGGATTGAAGGTGATCACCGAGACGGAAGGCCTGGTACAGGCCGTGGCCGACCGCATTCTGCCCTTGCTCGACTAACACTATGGCCGACGCCTCACTGCCTGCACGCACATCGGTCGGATGGATCGGCACCGGCGTCATGGGCCGTTCCATGTGCGCCCACCTGCTCACCGCCGGCTATCCCCTCAGGGTCCATTCCAGAACGCGAGCGAAAGCCCAACCGCTCCTGGACGGGGGCGCGCTGTGGGAAGAGACCCCGCAAGCGGTGGCGGCCCAGGCGGAGATCATCCTCACGATGGTGGGATTTCCGGCTGACGTGCGCGAAGTGTACTTCAGTGCCAGGGGGGTGCTAGCCGGAGCCCGACCGGGATCCCTGCTCATCGACATGACGACGACGGAGCCCTCCCTCAGCCGGGAGATCGCCGCGGCCGCGGCCGCTCGCGGCCTTCAGGCGATCGATGCGCCCGTGTCAGGCGGCGATGTCGGGGCTCGCAACGCGACGCTCTCCATCATGATGGGCGGCGAGCGGGGGGCTGTCGAAAGGGCGCGACCGTTGCTGGAGCGGCTTGGAAAGACCCTGATCCATCAGGGCGGACCGGGAGCGGGCCAAGATACGAAGCTCTGTAATCAGATCGTGATCGCCGGCACGATGATCGGAGTCTGTGAAAGTCTGCTATACGGCCACCAAGCCGGACTGGACCTCGCCGCGATGTTGCCATCCATCCGCGGCGGTGCCGCGGCCTGCTGGACCCTGGACCATCTCGCCCCCAAAATATTTCAACGAGATTTCTCACCGGGCTTTTTCGTCGAGCACTTCGTCAAAGATATGGGCATCGCCCTCCAGGAGGCGACGCGGAGGGGTCTCACCTTGCCGGGCCTGTCCTTGGCGCATACCTTATACGAAAAGGTCATCGCGCTCGGCCATGGCCGGAGCGGCACCCATGCGCTCATGTTGGCGTTGGAAGAGCTGTCGCAGTCTCATGTCGCCACGCCGGGGGAGCGGCCATGAAGCTGCCGCTTCCGCTGTTTCTCGCGCTCCTCCTAAGCGGTTGCGCCACCGCCAGCCAGGGGTTCGATCGAGACGCCATGCGGGCGGTCATCCAATCTCCGGCTGAGCCGGCGCGACAAGAGGTCGCCGGCTCCGCCCTGGCCGCCGCACAGCCTCCGGCCGTCCCCTTCCGACTGGCGCTGTATTTTGTCCCTCAGACGTTCCCGGCCCATCGGTCCCTGCGCCCGGCCGAGTGGATGAGCATCGACAAGGAACGGCTGACCGGGTGGCTCGCGCCGCTGCGGCAGGAAGGCATCCTGAGCGAGATATTGTTTCTCGTGGACCCCACCATCCGGAATGCCGAGGTGGGAACGATCCGGCAGGCTGCCAGCCGCTATGGAGCCGATGCCCTGCTCATGGTCCAAGGCGTGGGAGGGGTGGACCGTTACGACAACGGCTACGCGGCCCTGTACCCGACGCTGATCGGCGCGTACGTCGCCCCCGGCACGCACAGCGACGCCCTGTTTCTCATCACCGGCACCTTACAGGATGTCCGGTCCGACTGGCGCGGGGAGACTCAGACGGTTGAAGGTCACGCAGAAGTGGTCGGCCCAACGATGACGGTGGAAGACCGGCAGGTCCTGGCGCGTGCGAAACAGGCGGCGTTGGACGAGTTGGGGCAACGGATGGCCACGCTGCTGCGCCGGCTTCAGCGGTAGCGCCGCCCCCGCCTTACGGGGAGTCGAAGGTCACCAGAAGGCTCAGCAGCAGCAGATGCTGGGTCGGGCTCAGACCGATCACGCCCGGGCTGATTTCTCCGCGACGAAAGAATCCGCCTCCCGCACCGGTCGATTCGTCATACCGGTGTTCCAGCCGCACTACCGTGTTCGTCCAGCGGTACGGAAACTTGTACTCTGCGGTTGAGGTAATGGCTTTCACAAACTGCTCATTACCTGTCCACCGGCCGTTTCGATCCCAGTAAAATTCGGGCCGCACCGCCACAGACCAGGGACCGGCCACGTGCCACTTGGCCACCAAGTTCCCGCCCATGGCAAAGGTGCGCGGGCTGCCAGGCTGATTGGCAATGCTTTCCGTGCCAATATCGTAAGAACCGGCGATCGTGACCTCGTCTCCTCTCCACTCCACTATGTGATTGCCATAGAGCCGCCAATATTCCAGTGCGGTGTGGGTCTGGTCCGGCCCCCAGTAAATCGTCTGGGTCGCCGTCAGGCGAGATGTCGCTTTGTACGTCCACTGGGCGCCATACGATGGTTGGTCGTTTGGGCGAGACAGATGGAAGTAGCCATTAATCACGAACGCGGCCACCGTCAGTCGTTCATTCACTGAATACTTCGCGTTGATTCCGAACATCATATAGGGCGAATAGTCGGCAATCCACGAGCGGGTATAATTTGCATTATCCTTGGCGTAGAGCGACTCATAGCCGATCAAGCTGTTGAAGAGCCCGGCCGTGACCAGGAGGCCATGGCCGACAGGCGCCAGATACGAGGCATTGGCGCGATGCAGATGCCGGAGGGTGTCTGCTCCGTCGATCTTTTTCTCGCCCTGCAGAAACGCAAAGTCTTTGGAATCGTATCCGCCTTGTAAGCCGAACTCCATCCCCCAGCGTGATGCCTCGGTGGCATCCTTTCGCACATACACCAGCGCCATGTTGGGGGCCAACTCATTATGGCGTGACGCGGTCGAGCGGCTGCGCCAGAGATGATTTTCCGGTTCATTGAAATTGTGAATATAGCTCAGGTCGAGATAGGCGCCGTAATGCCAATCGCTCCCAGCCGCTGCAGCGGCACTGGATGGACCCGACAGCCGGTTGGTCGGGTCGTCCGACCCCTGGCCTGCACGCTGAGACTCGCCGGCATAGGCCGACGCCGCCCATGCGCAAGCTAAGACCACCCCACAGGCACGGATCACCCAATAACTGAAATGCGCCGCACCGTTTTTTTTGGCAGGATGAAGGACCTCTGGCTCTTCGTATTCGCTGTTCATACGAACCCCGCCTGTACCCGGTGCCTTATCACGACCGGATCCAAAGACAGGGCGTCACTGTACAAAAGTTGTAACGCATCGTCGCGGTGAGTCATTCCGTCCGAAGCCGATAGCCGACTCCTAGTTCGGTCACCAAGTAGCGGGGGTGGGCCGGGTTGGTTTCCAGCTTATTTCTTAACTGGCGCATGTAGACCCGGAGATAATGGCCTTCCTCCACATGGAGCGGACCCCACACTTCCTTCAGGAGCTGCCGGTGCGTCAACACTCTCCCGGCATACCGGATAAGCGTGGTCAACAGTTTGTATTCAATCGGCGTGAGATGGATCTCCTTACCCAACACGAACACCTGCCGGCGTCCGAGATCAACCTTCAGGTCACCGACGGTGAACACCGAGTCCCCTCCCGCCGCCGTCCGTGAGGCGTGACGGAGCGCGGCGCGCATGCGGGCAAGCAGTTCCTCGACGCCGAAGGGCTTCGTCACATAGTCGTCCGCCCCCAAATCAAGCGCCGCCACCTTGACCTGCTCCTGGTCTCGAGCTGACAGCACGAGAATAGGCGTCGACGTCCATTCCCGGATCTGCCGAATCACGTCCGTGCCTTCCACATCCGGCAGTCCAAGATCCAAGAGAATCAGATCGGGGTTTCTCGATTGAGCCTCGGTCAGCCCTTCTCTGCCCGTCGCAGCCTCGTACAACCGGAATCCATGGGCGGGTAGCGTCGTCCGGAGAAAGCGCCGGATCTCTGGCTCATCTTCAATGAGGAGAATCGTGGCTTCCTGCGTCATCGGCCGTCTGCGGAGACATTCAAGGCTTCGCCTCCATCTGTCCTGTCTCGACGGACGGTTGCTGAGCCGGCAACGGGACAGAAAATCGGAAGGCGGCCCCGCCGCCGGTGCGATTCTCCACCCAAATCCGACCGCCGTGCGCTTGAATGATGCCCCGGCAAATCGTCAGCCCGAGCCCCACGCCTCCTTCGCGAGCGGGCTGCGCGCGATAAAACTTCTCGAAAATGCGACCCTGCTCCCCCGTAGGGACCCCCGGTCCCCGATCCGCCACTTCGACGATCACTTCCTTTTCGCTTGCCGTAGCGGACAACTCGATCGCGCTGCCGACAGGCGCGTACTTCACGGCATTCTCCACTAAGTTGACCACCACCTGCTCCAGCAGCACGCCGTCGACCTGGACCAGCGGCAAGTCGGCCGGGAACGAAGGGCGAACGATATGATCGCGCAACCGTCCCTCCAGTCGGGAGAGAGCCGCACCGACTACTTCGTCCAGCGGATGCCATTCCTTAATGAGCTGCACGGCGCCCGCCTCGAGGCGCATCATGTCCAGGAGATTTTTGAGAAGGCGGTCGAGGCGATCCGCCTCACGGTAGATCGATCGCGAGAGCTCAAGGCGAGCAGCCGGATCGATGGGACCGTGCTCATTCAACAAGCTGGTGGCCGCGCCGGTAATGGTCGCCAGCGGCGTCCGCAGATCATGGGACACCGAACTGAGAATGGCGTTCCGCATGCGCTCGGTTTCTACCCGCACGTGGGCCTGCTGAGCCTCGTCGGATAACCGCGTCCGTTCAATGGCCAGCGCCACCTGGTTCACGAGGGATCCCAGTAAGTGAAGCTGTTCGGGATCCAGCAACAGACCGGTCTCTTTCGGCCGCACCCCGACGACTCCAATCGGTCCCATCGAGCCCACCAGGGGAAGATACAGCGCGCTCGCTCCGGGAAGCGTATCGGTCCCGAGTCCGGCTCGTTCGCCATGGTCGTACACCCATTGGGCCACCCCCGACTCCTTCGGATCCAAGTCAAAAAACAGCAACTCCCCGCGTTGCAACTGCACCCGCTTCTCGGCATCCGCCAGAAAAATGGCGACTTGGGCATCGAACACGTCCCGCAAATGCTTGGCCGCGAGTTGGGCCAGCATGCCCGTTCCCCGATGCGTCGCCAGATCGCGGCTCATCGCGTAGAGCACCGCCGTACGCCGCTCACTAGAGCGGGCCAGCTCTGCCTGTTGGCGGATCCGTACGGCAAGATTGCTGATCACCAGGGCCACGACCAGCATCACGGCGAACGTGAGGAGGTATTGAGCATCGGACACCGCGAAGGTGAAGTACGGCGGCACGAAAAAAAAGTCGAACGTGGCCACGCTCAGAACCGAGGCCAGCACAGACGGTCCACGCCCACAGCGAATCGCGATGACGATGATGGCGATGAGGTACATCATGATCAGATTCGCCGCCGCGAAATAGGGAAACATCAGCCAGGCCACGGCCGTCGCGATCAGCACGCCGAGCGAAGCATAGGTATAGCCTGACATCCGGCTCGTTCGCCTGAAGCTGCGCCGGCCGAGCGGCTGGCCTTCGCCGGCCTCTCCGGTAATGACATAGATGTCGATGTCTCCGCTTTGATGGATGAGTTCGGACACGACTGACCCGAACAGCCATTCCTTCCAAAGGGACCGCAGCGGCTTCCCGACAATGATTTTGGTGGCGTTTCGGCTGCGAGCATAATTCAACAGTTCCTGCGCCACGTTTTCGCCGGTCAAGGTCACCGTTTCGGCTCCCAGCTGTTCCGCCAATCGCAGACTC
This sequence comes from uncultured bacterium, assembly GCA_965285965.1. Taxonomy (GTDB): domain Bacteria; phylum Nitrospirota; class Nitrospiria; order Nitrospirales; family Nitrospiraceae; genus Nitrospira_D. Next base: position 10,487 of record CBDIWQ010000113.1, read on the forward strand.
TGCACCAGCCGGTCCCGTTCCTCCTGCGGCAATCGGAGATGCCGGGGAAGTTGGACGTAGACGGCAATCCATTTCGCGTGCAGATCAGCGGCCATCTGTCGGGCAGCTCTGATGAGACGTGGCCCGCGGGGCTTCATGTTGACGCACACCATGATCGTTTCCGCCGCCGGCCAGGTTCGCACCACCGCGTGATCTCGCCGGTAGACCTCCATCTGCTGGTCAACCCGCTCGGCCGTGCGGCGCAGGGCGAGCTCTCGGAGGGCTATGAGATTGCCTTTGGCGAAGAAATGCTGGATGGCGTGCTGGATCTGTTCGGGAACGTAGACCTTGCCGTCTCTCAGGCGTTGGAGCAGGTCGTCAGGAGGCAGATCGATCAACTCGACGTCATCTGCCCGCTCGAGCACAGAGTCCGGTACCGTTTCGCGAACACGCACGCCGGTGATCTGAGCCACCACGTCATTTAAACTTTCCAGATGCTGGACGTTCACCGTCGTGTAGACCGTGATGCCGGCCTTCAGCAATTCCTGCACGTCCTGCCACCGCTTGGTATGGCGCAAGCCCGGGGCGTTGGTGTGAGCCAGCTCGTCGATGAGAATGAGGCTGGGACGGCGCGCCAAGGCCGTGTCGAGATCGAATTCCTGGAGGATCGTGCCGCGATACTCGACTGCGCGGCGAGGCAGCACTTCAAGCCCTTTGACCAAGGCCTCGGTCTCTGCTCGTCCGTGTGTTTCAACGACGCCGATGACGACGTCCACGCCATCGCGCCGCTGTTCGTGCGCCGCCTCCAGCATGGCGTAGGTTTTTCCCACGCCGGGATTGGCGCCAAAGAAGACTTTGAGCTTGCCCTCCGCCTCACGGGCTTCTTCGGCCTGTAGTCTCTTGAGCAGTGCGTCTGGATCCGGGCGTTTCTGGTTCATACGAACAGACCCTTACCCAGTGTTGAGGCCCGAATGGACAATGGTGGTTGAATTCTAGGGTAGGTATGGAGGGACGTCAACGTTGCTATCGCGCTCAACATGCCGGGTGGCAGCGCTTCTGAATCATGACTGACGACTGGCGGCTTCATCCAGCGCCAGATTCAACTCCAGGACATTGACTCGCCGTTCTCCCAGCACTCCCAACTGGCGTCCTTCCGTATGCCGGATTAGCAACTCGTACACGGTGCCCTCATCCAGGCCTCGCGCACGGGACACGCGCTTTACTTGATAGAGTGCCGCGGCGGCGCTGATGTGCGGGTCGAGCCCGCTACCGGACGCCGTCAGCAGGTCCACGGGGATGGGCAACTCATTGCCCGGATCGGCTGCATGCAAGGCGGCCGCTCTGGCTTTGACGGCGTCGATCAACGCCGGATTAGTCGGCCCGAGGTTCGATCCCCCGGAGGCGGCGGCATTGTACGGAAACGGCGCGGTGGCCGATGGACGGCCCCAGAAATATTCCGGCTTGTCGAAATACTGGCCGATCAGCCTGGAGCCGATCACTTTCCCGTCGCGAACGATCAAGCTCCCGTTCGCCTGTTCGGGAAACAACAGTTGAGCCAGTCCGGTGACCGTCAGAGGATAAATCAGGCCGGTGAGAATCGTCAGGATGGCCAGCATCATCAGGGCGGGTCGTATATGCTCTTTCATGGTGTCCTCAGATCAAATGAAGCATGACCAAAATCATATCGATGAACTTAATGCCGACAAACGGGACCGCCACACCACCCAATCCATAGATGAGCAGATGACGCCGCAACAACGGCCCGGCGCCGATGGGGCGATAGGCAATCCCTCTCAAGGCCAGCGGAATCAGCCCCACGATGACCAGCGCGTTGAAGATCACCGCCGACAGGACGGCGCTCTGTGGAGTCGCCAACCCCATCACGTTCAGCGCGCTCAGAGCCGGATAGGTCGTGGCAAAGGCAGCGGGAATGATCGCGAAGTACTTCGCCACATCATTGGCAATGCTGAACGTGGTCAAGGCGCCGCGGGTCATGAGGAGCTGCTTGCCGATTTCCACGATTTCGATCAGCTTGGTCGGATTGGAATCCAGATCGACGAGATTGCCCGCTTCCTTGGCGGCTTGCGTGCCGGTGTTCATCGCCACGGCGACATCGGCCTGTGCCAGTGCCGGGGCATCGTTGGTGCCGTCTCCCGTCATGGCGACGAGACGCCCCTCGGCCTGGAGATCGCGGATGAGTTTCAACTTGGCTTCCGGCGTGGCCTGGGCCAGAAAGTCATCGACCCCGGCCTCAGCCGCAACGGCAGCAGCGGTCTGGGGGTTGTCGCCGGTAATCATGATCGTCTTGATGCCCATGCGCCGCAGCTCACCGAACCGCTCCCTGATCCCGCCCTTCACGATGTCCTGTAAGGCGATAACTCCAAGGACCTTTCCGCTTTCCGCCACCACCAGAGGCGTTCCACCTTGCTTGGCGATGGTCTCCACCTGAGCGCGCACGAACTGAGAGAAGTGTCCTCCCTGCTCCGCCACACAGGCTTCGATCGCATCGGCCGATCCCTTTCTGATTTCTCGACCGTTCAAATTGACACCGCTCATACGTGTCTGCGCGGTAAATGGAATGAAGGTGGCCCCCAGTTCATGAATGTCCCTGGCCCGGAGTCCATACTTTTCCTTGGCGAGGACGACGATGCTGCGGCCCTCCGGTGTCTCGTCCGCCAGCGAGGAGAGTTGTGCCGCATCTGCCAGCATCTGATCACTGATCCCTTCAGCCGGAATGAACGCGGTTGCCTGGCGGTTTCCCAACGTAATGGTGCCGGTCTTGTCGAGCAAGAGCACATCCACATCGCCCGCGGCTTCGACGGCCTTTCCCGACATCGCGATCACGTTCGCTTGCACCATGCGATCCATCCCGGCGATGCCGATGGCGGACAAGAGGGCGCCGATGGTGGTCGGAATCAGACAGACCAGCAAGGCTACCAAGACGGTGACGGTGACCGGTGTCCCCTGTCCCATGGCTTGGACGCTATACAGAGAAAAGGGCAACAACGTGACCGTCGCCAACAGGAAAATGATGGTGAGCGCGGCCAGCAGGATGTTGAGCGCGATCTCATTCGGCGTCTTTTGTCGCTTCGCGCCCTCGACCATCGCGATCATCCGGTCCAGAAAACTTTCGCCCGAGCTCGCCGTGACGCGAATGATCAGCCAGTCCGACAGCACCTTCGTGCCGCCGGTGACCGCACTACGATCGCCGCCGCTTTCCCGGATGACGGGTGCGCTCTCGCCGGTGATGGCGCTCTCGTTCACGGACGCCACCCCCTCGACCACCTCTCCGTCGGCCGGAATGTAATCGTTGGCTTCGACGAGGATCACATCGCCTCTTTTGAGCTGATTCGCGGAAACCACGCTGAACGTATCGCGTCGTTGGAATTGACGGTTCCACACGGCATGGTGCTCGCTGCCGGGCTCGACCGTGCCGAACAACTTGGCGGTGAGTTCCTGACGGGCGCGCCGGAGCGAATCGGTTTGTGCTTTGCCGCGCCCTTCGGCCATCGCTTCCGCAAAATTGGCAAATAGCACGGTGAACCAGAGCCACAGGGCAATGGACGCAATGAAGCCGGCCGGCGCTTCTCCGGTGCCGACTAGGGCCTGAACGAAAAGGATCGAGGCGACAAGGCTGCCCACCCACACGACAAACATGACTGGATTCTTGACCTGGTGGCGGGGATCCAGCTTGCGACACGCATCGAATACCGCCTGCCGGATGATCGCCGGTTCAAATAAGGACCGAGCGGGGTGCTCTTTTGTGAGACTCGTCATGGACACAGCTCCCGAGGCGCTAGGAAGCGCCTCTCATCAACAGGTGTTCGACAATCGGCCCCAGGGCCAACGCCGGCAGGAACGTGAGGGCCCCGACCATGATGACGACCCCGATCAGGAGCCCGACAAAGAGCGGGGTATGCGTCGAGAGCGTCCCGGGCCCGGCGGGGACAATCTTCTTCCGGGCCAGCGATCCCGCAAGCGCCAACGTGGGAATCGCCAGCCAGAAGCGTGAGATCAGCATCGCGATGCCGCCGGTGAGGTTATAGAACGGCGTGTTCACGTTCAGACCGGCAAACGCGCTTCCGTTGTTGTTGCCTTGCGAGGTGTAGGCGTACAACATCTCGCTGAAGCCATGCGCGCCCGGGTTGAGTACCGACGATGTGCCGGACGCGGTGACCACGGCGAGGGCCGTGAATCCCAGCACGACGATGGGCATGATCAGAATCACGAGTGCCGCCATCTTCATCTCGTACGGCTCGATCTTCTTGCCGAGATACTCAGGCGTCCTGCCGACCATCAGTCCCGCGACAAAGACCGCAATGATCGCGAAAACGATCATGCCGTAGAGACCCGACCCGACCCCGCCGAACACCACTTCGCCGAACTGCATGAGGAACAACGGCACCAGGCCGCCCAACGGGGTGTACGAATCGTGCATGGAGTTCACGGATCCATTGGAGGCGGCGGTCGTCGCAGCAGACCACAGCACGGAGTTCGCAATGCCGAATCGCGTTTCCTTGCCCTCCATGTTTCCGCCGGCCTGGTCTCCCCCGGGATGCTGATCAATGTGCATCGCCGTGAAGCCCGGGTTCCCGCTTTGCTCGGCCCACAGCCCCAAAGGAACGAACGCGATCAGCAGAATGGTCATCGCCGCAAGAACCGCCCAGCCCTGACGCGTATCCCCGACCATGATCCCGAACGTGTAACAGAGCGCGGCGGGGATCAGGAGAATGGCCAAGACCTCAAGGAAATTGGAGATCGGTGTGGCGTTCTCAAACGGATGGGCGGAATTCACGTTGAAGAATCCGCCGCCGTTGGTTCCGAGTTGTTTGATCGCAATCTGAGAGGCGGCCGGTCCGACCGCCAGGACCTGCTCCATGACCGTCGCAGACTCGGTTTTCGGCTGACCCTGTTCATCCCGCACCGGCTGGCCGTTCGCATCCATGATGGGCTTGGCATACCCGGTCGGCTGCATCAGCGTCGCGGTCTGGTATGGATTGAAGGTCTGCACAACTCCCTGGGACACCAGCAGCAGGGACAGGAGCAGGGCCAGGGGCATGAGGACATACAATGTGCTGCGGACGAGGTCCTGCCAGAAATTCCCAATGGTCGCGGCGCTGCGACGGGCCAATCCCCTGGTCAACGCGACCAGGATCGCCATACCGGTTGCAGCCGACACGAAATTCTGCACGGTGAGACCCAGCATCTGCGTCAGATAGCTCAACGTGGTTTCGCCTCCGTACGCCTGCCAGTTGGTATTGGTCGCAAAGCTGGCGGCCGTGTTGAACGCCAGGTCCGGTGAAACCATGCCCAGGTCGGCCGGATTGAGGGGCAGCAGGTGTTGCAGCCGTTGCAATCCGTAGAGAAACAGGAGACCGGCGGCGTTGAAGAGCAGCATGGCAACGCCATAATTCTTCCAACTCATCTCATCGGTAGGACGAATCCCGCAGAACCGATAGATGACCCGTTCGACGGGACCGAGGACACGATCCAAGCCGCAGGGCTTACATTCATAGACACGCGCCACGTACCAACCCAGCGGCTTGACAAGCGCCAGCAGCACGACAAAATAGAGTCCGATTTGAACGAGTCCGTTGATCGTCATCAGAACCACTCCGGTTTGAGCAAGGCGACAATTAAATAGCCCAACAATCCTACAGACAGAATGGCTCCGAGCACGTACATGGCGTTCATCGCGACACTCCCTTACAGACGCTCAAGACCCCCAATCAACCAGGCGGAGAGGACAAAGAAGCCGACCGCTAGTGCAATGAAGACGAGGTCCATCACGAAGCTCCTTTCTTTCTCAAACACCCTACCAAGTTCTTTGTAAAAACGGTGTCAAAATGAAGCCGGCACCCGGGGGTCATGCTTACGCGGCACTGTTCGGCTGTACATTCCCATCCATACGCCGTGCGTGATCGGGACAGAATGCCTTGAGTTGTCGGAGCGCTTGACGCAATTCTTGCTTGGTTTCTTGGACTCTTCTTCGAACTTGCGATGCTCGGTTGCAAATGCTCAAACCAGAACCAGCGCTCTCGCATGAGCATCAACAACCAAGTCATGAAGCTAATATCCTGCATGGGTCAGGTCCGTTTCTCGAACAATTGCCGCGTCATTCCCTCGCGTGAACATCCCTTGCGGGATAAGGGCGCATCCACTCCTTCGAATGGAACTCCGGAATCCTTGAAGCCTTGGGCACGGACGGAGCAATGGCCGTTCTCCTTTGGCCTACGACAAGGCTGATGAGGCAAGCTCGGAATTACCTCGGTTGTAGGAAGAATGCTGTGGGACTTACCGTCGAGCAATGTTCGTGTTGTATCAACCATGAATCCGCCTGCTTTTTGAGAATGGCAGTACATTGACCTTGTGAAACTTCTTGAAGCACGCCACTCCTTCTGACTGTATATTCATACTCATAAGTAGCCCATCCTAGCGTCCCTTCGACACCAGACTTGATGTTCATGAACTTGGACGAAATACCGATGGGTTCGCCAAGATTCATCCGATCTAACACCTCTGTAAGGTATGTGCTCTTGTCCTTGACGGTTTCGGTTTTACCGCCCCTGATTCCTGCATAATCCTGTGCGTAGAAACCGAGAATGGATGCGGAGTCTTTAGTACTGTGAATTGTGACTCAGCGTTCGCAACTTCGTTCAGTGTTGTGACGATGAGTCCTTCTTCTTGGGTGATCACGTCCCGCTTTGCGTTTTGTTGGGACGTAGGACTGTCGCCGTTGCCAGTACACGCCTGAATGAGAGTCAGGGCGAAGAGAGAGGCAAGCATTCCGAGATAGCGGTTCATAGGCTGTGACGGCAGCCCGCTGGATCTGGTGATACCCTCTGTCTTCTGTTGCAGCTTATGCAATGCCGCACGCATGTCTCACCTGTGTTGGCAGCCACCCATATGACAGCGACCAGCATGAACGCCACGCAGTCGGTCTTTGGACGCAAACCAGTTCGTATTCATCGTCCGCTATCCTCCGGGAACAGGCTCCTTTATGGCGAGTCTAGCGTCCAGATCAGGCCGAAGATCAGCATGTGCTGCGCTGGCGTCAGGCCGATGACTCCCGGTGCTATTTCGTTACTCTTGAAGAAGCCTCCTCCCGAGCCGGTCGATTCGTCATAGCGATATTCGAGTCTTGCAATCATATTGGTCCACTTGTACGGCAACTTATATTCGGCTGTCGTCGTGACGGCTTTGATAAACTGCTCGGAGCCGGTGATCATGCCGCTCCGGTCCCAATACACTTCCGGCCTCAGTGCCACGCTCCACGGGCCTCCGATGTGCCACCGCATCGGGAATGCGGCCCCCATATAAAAGACACGAGGATTTCCCGGCGCGGCCATTTCCTGCGTCCCGACCTGATACTCGCCCACGAGCGTCACATCGTCGTTGACCTTCCACTCCACAATGGAATCCGAGAACGACCGCCAATACCTGAGTGAAGTGTCCGACTGGTCAGGGCCATAGTAGATCGTTTCCTTGAACAGCCAGGAAGCACCGGGTTTGTAGGCCACTTGTGCGCCGTAACTCGGAACACTGTTGGCGTTTTGAAGGTGAAAATAATCATTGATGATGAAGAAGGCCCCACTCCACTTTTCGTCGAACGCATACTGAGCGTTGGCCCCGAACATGAGGTAGGGCGAATAGTCGGCAATCCACGCGCGCGTGTAGTTGAAGTTATCCTTGGCGTACAGTGATTCATATCCGATGAAACTGTTGAACAGACCGGCTTGAAGCGTCAGTCCCTTACCTAACGGCGCCAGGTACGAGACATTCGCGCGCCCAAAGTGGCGTAACGCATCGGATCCCTCCACCCTAGGGAGGTTGGCGCCGAATCCAAATTCCTTGGCGTCCTGGCCGCCATGGCCCATGAGTTCCATTCCCCAGCGGGATTGCTCCGTGGCGTCTTTCTTCACATAGATTCCGCCCATGTTGAGGTCGAGTTCATTCACCCTCGGTGTGGTCCCGCGATTGCGAAACAAATGGTTCGCCGGATAATTGGAGTTCAGGGAGTAGCCCAGATCTATAAAGCCGCCATAATGCCAATCCGGTGGTTGCGGCTTGCTGTCCGTAGCTTCAGGAGACTGGCTCTGAGTCAATTGCTCTTCAGCAGGAGGGCCAACGACTTCAGCAAGCGCAGGAGTCGCCATTGTGCCGATTACGAACAAGACCAATCTTATGATCCACCAACCCACTATCATGACCTCTGCCCGTCCTTTCTGATCTCTGACGGACTTGTCGGCATTCTGAGAATCAAGCCTTGGGCTCCGGCGATCCGCGGAAACGATATTGATGACCATCACCCAGACAAGCCCAATAAGTCCTAGTAGAAGGCCACCTGTAACCAACGTCATGGCTATGTCCTCATGTTCTCGAGCGTGACATCTCTCGTGTCGTGTCGAGACATCTATCAAGCTCCATGTCAGAACGGTGTTAAGCCGGCCCAGGAGAACGTTAAGACGATATAAAAACGACGCAGTGAGAAAGGCGGGTGGAGTGAACGCCTAAGAAGCAGGAGAGTACGAAGTGCCTATAGGGACAGAGGAATGAGTGAGAACAGCGTACGGAAATCGATCGTGTTTACTCGCGGGGCTCACCCAACACGCACCAGAGCCGACGCGTGCCGGATTTCTGGTCCGTGACCGGCTCGCCGCTGAAGAAACTGACCTGCCAGGCCACGATGTCGTCGGTCGGATGCGGGGTGGCCGTCCAATAGATCTCCGACTTGATGTTGGAAAAAGGGTGTCCGGCCGGCAAGGCCGGGTCGTGTTGGGAGGTATCGATGAGGGTTTTGAGTTCGTCCATGGAGGGAGCGCGCCAACCCTTCTGTCCACCGACGTCCTTGGTGAGACAACGTTCGACCGAAGCGCTCCAGACGTCATGAATGCGGTCCGGCTCCTGTTCCCAAATGAGACCGGTCTGATTGTCTTGGACGCCGGCACCATCGAGCACCAGGGAAAAGCGCGGAAGGGCCTGCTCGGGACGGCTGTCCGCGGGCCAGATGAGGCCCGACGCAAGGGTGATTCCGAACACACAGACCGCAGTTTCCCATCGCGTCAGGTGTTTCATGCGTCCTCCTTGACCCGGATCCCGACAGAACGGCAGCAGTCTGACGGACCCCGCTTGTCTTTTCAATAGTCCTGGGGCATGCTCTGCGCCGATTTTGCAAGGCTGGTTGGCGGCATTCGCCCCGCCCAACCGCTACAACGCAAGGAGGCAGTCATGAGCGAAGTGGAGCATCATCGGCGCATCGATGTCCTGGCGATCGGGCTCTTCGGTTTGGCCGTCGGCGCCTTGACGTTAGGCGTGGCCCAAATCGGAGGGATCCCGGACTCCAACAAAGTCGGCACCTTGGTCATCGCGCTCATTTTCGGGGGCATCGTGCAAATCATGGCCGGCATCACGGATATCCGTTACCATGAGCAACTGGGTGGCACCGCGCTGACCATGTACGGGTTTTTCTGGCTCACGGTGTGCATCGCCAAGCTCGTGAGCGCGAGCACCTCGTTCCATCTTGATATGGTGCTCTTCGCGCCCATCAATTTCGTTTACGCCGCCTTTTCGTTGGTCATGGTCTATTTGACGGCCTATCGGAATAGCACGCTCTGCATTCTGCACATCGTCATCACGGTCACCTTTGCCTGCACCGTCTTCGCTCACCTGGGTCTCATCGGAGAAATGTCGCCCGGGTTTCTTCATATCGTCGTGGGGTTGATGGCCTTCTATCATGCGGTTGCGAGTTTGACGCAGGCCTTCATGGGACGACAGCTGGTCCCGCTCGGCCCGGCGTTCCTTCGGCATGCCGAACCGGCGCTAAAGTAATGGCCCTCCGCGGGGCTCCGGGGAGGGTCTGGCTCGTGACGTCTGCCGGCGGCGATGATGCCGGCGCAGGAGCAGGCCGCCCCATGCCAAGGAGGCGAGCATGAGCAGAGTTCCCAGATGGTAGGCGGCGTGAGCCAGACGATGATCGTACTGCAGCCAGCCCAGCATGGTCAGAAGATTGTTCCAGTCGTGCCCGTCCGTTTCTTTGCCCGTCACCCCACCGAGTAACAAGAGATCCAGGGCACGCGCATCGTTGATATAGGGCGCGACGTCCATAATGCTCTCCGCCGTCCACCAGAGGGCGACCGAGGCGGCGAACGGATCGCGGGTCTGGACGAGAAACACGACGAGACAGATGAGCGGCATCAGGACTTGTCCGAGACTGCCGCCCAGGATCATCATGAAGCGGCCAAAGGGCATGAACAACAGATGTCCCGCTTCATGAAACGGCAGGTTAACCAGATGCAGGACTGATTCGCCGGTATAGTTCGTTTCGAGCGGCGTCACGATGAAGCGGGTGCCCCACCAGACGAGAACCGCCCACAGGAGCGCACGACCGTAGAACGTCATCGGATCGGTGGTCGTATCCGATTCAAGCAGCCATCGTCTGGCCGTTTGAAACCACGCGGACTCCGTGCGTGATCGGACACGCGGGCGACGGGCGACCGGCGTGGCGGGGCGGTACTTGGCGAAGATAATTCCGCATTTCAGGCACTCGGTGGCAAGCCTGTCCGCTTCCGTCCGGCATTTCGGACATGCAGGACCTGATGGTGCGGCCGCGTTCATGGCTCCATGCTAGGAGCGCCGCCTCGATCGGGCAAGGTTTTGTTGGAAATCTCGTCGCGGGCCTGGCGTCTTGTTCACGGCGGCCCCTCGCTCATCAGCGCGTCACCGCGACATGATGGGAAACGGAGGGAAGATGAGCACGAACAACAGGACGGTCGCCCGGCCGAGCCAGGTCCGGGGAGCGCCGAGCGCGGAATCCGGTCGCGGGATAGAGGGATGGGAAAATCCGAGCAAGCCCGCCATACAGACCCAGACGATCCATCCATGCCAGCCGACATACCCGAGCAGCAGGAGGATGGGGAGCGCCGCAAAGGCGATGGCCCGCTGCCGTTCCCCCCACAGCGCATAAGCCACATGGCCTCCGTCCAACTGCCCGATCGGAATCAAATTCAGACAGGTCACGAAGAGCCCGAACCAGGCCGCCTCCGCCATGGGGTGCAGGTTGATGCTCGACCCCGCCGGCATGTCCCCGATCACCAACGAGATGACCAGATCCAGGAGGAGTGACCGGCCGACGAGAAACGGGCTATCCGCACTGATTCCCATTTCTACCTGGGACCAGTGCAAACCCGCGACCAGCGCCACCAGCGCCACCACGAACCCGGCGAGGGGCCCTGAGATGCCGATGTCAAAGAGCGCCCTCCGCTCCAGAATCGGTCCCCGCACGCGAATGATGGCTCCGAAGGTGCCGACGAGGATGGGAAGCCCGGGAATAAACAACGGCAGCGACGCCGGCACGCGGTGAAGTTTCGAGCAGACGAAATGGGCGAGTTCATGGGTGACGAGGATCAGCAGCAGAGTCAGCGCGAACGGGATTCCGTTGGCCAGTTCGCCCGGCCGCTCCGTCAGCAGCGTCCAGGCTCCGAGAAAAGGATGAAACCGGTCGGGATGGTCCTGGTACGCCCCCGCCCAGAGTGTGGTGAACACCGTCAGGACAAAGAGCGCGGTCGGTAGAAAATACTTTGAGAAGCGTGATTCCTCTTCGTCCTCGAGCTGTTCTTCCTCCCCGGTTTCCTCAGCGTCTTCCGGCTTTGATCCGCAGCTGGCCTCCGATTCTCTCCGCCGCTCCTGATCCATCCGGTCCTCCGCTCAGATCAGGTATAGAAAGGATTGTGGTCAAGTTCTTCCTCGACCGTCGTCGCAGGACCGTGACCCGGCCATAACCGATAATCAGGCGCCAGTGTTAACAGCCGGGTGCGGACCGAGTCCAGATGCGTCTGATAAAGCCGGCTGGGATTCGACCGGCCGATGGACCCGGCAAACAGCGTATCGCCGACGAAACAAATCGGATGCCCGGGGTCGTCCAGCCGATAGCAGACTCCTCCGGGAGTATGGCCGGGGGTCGGCATGCACTGAACCGTGCGGCGTCCCACTGTGATCTCCCGCCCGTCCGCCGGTATCTCCATCAGATCCGCTCGGGGCCGCCAACCGAGCAGGTCGGCATCCTCCGGCCCGAGATACACCGGAACCTCACGCTGCCGGAGCAGCTGGTCGATGCCCTGGGCATGATCCGTATGTCCGTGCGTCAGGCAGATGCCGATCAACGACAGCCCCATCCGACTGAGCGTCTGGAGCATCGCGGGCGCATTGTAGGCCGTGTCGATCACCACGGCCTCACCCTGATCGTGAACGATGTATCCTTGGACCCCATAGCCGTGAATCGAGCCGTGAATCATCTCGACCCAGGCCGGCGGCTGCTGTGCGACCGGCTCCCATCGGTCAAAGGCAATCTGCTCGAGTGCCGGAGCACGCAGGTTGAGGGCCTTGGCCAGCGAACGCACTTCCGTTCGATCGCGGGGGGGATCCCCGCGCTCGATGGCCGTGATATCTCCACCCGGCAGTCCCGTGACGCGGGCCACATCGCCGATCGACAGGCCTTGCCCGGTGCGGGCTTTTTTCAGGATGTCCGAAACCTCGTCTTCAAGCGCCATGCTGGCTGTCCGTCCCTTTCGGCGCTGACCGCGTCACCCCTCCGGCGCCAAGCGGATCTCTTTCACGTCACCGAACGTCGAAAGCACCTTCGGCAACGCATCGCCTGACCCCACCGCCACGATTTTCAAGCGCGTCGGATCAAAATGTTGCTTCGCCGCCGCCAGGATATCCTCCTTCGTGAGTTTGACGACCCTCTCTCGAAGCTGCTGGAGGAAGTCTTTCGGCAGTCCATCGTACTCGAGTTCGACCAACCGGCTGACGATGGCCGAGGGACTGGCAAAAGAAAACACGAACGAGTTGACGTACGCTTCCTTCGCCTCCGCCAGCTCTTCATCCGTGACCAGCTCGGTGCGCATGCGCTCCATATTGGCGACGAACCGGCTGACGACTTCCTGCGTGGACGCGAGCTTCGTCTCGGCGCGCATGAGCCAGACGCCTTGATCGTGCACGCCTGTGTTCAACCGGCTGCCGACCGAATAGGCGAGACCGCGCTTGGTCCGCACGTCGTTGAACAGCCGGCTGCGGAACGAACTCCCGCCCAGGATATCGTTCGCAATGGCCAAGGCCACATAATCCGGATCCGTTTCTTTGATCGACAAATGGCCGAGGCGCAGATGGGTCTGCGAGGTCCCTTTATTGATGAACCGGACGGCCGATTTCGCGGCCTCCTGCTCCGGCACATCGCCGATGGTCAACTCGGGGACAGGC
>CBDIWQ010000114.1:0-14121 GCA_965285965.1 uncultured bacterium
GACTCCTTAACTGACTGAATCATGCCGATGGACCGGAACGAAACATGGGAGGCCGAGTGATGGAACGCAAAGAAATCGAAACGCTTCGCAAATGGGAATGGGGCGTCAACGCCGTCTTGGTCCTCGCCGCCTTGTTGATCATGGCGCACGTGGCTTGGGGCCTCGATACCCAGGACATTCTCGTCGAATGGACGGCGGCCGGAAAGAAGATCGCCGCCGAACGGGTGGCTACCTGGCCGGCCAAGGACGAGATGGTGTTGGTCCCCGCCGGTGAATTTCTCATGGGGAGCGATAAGAAAACCGACCGGCTGGCGTACCGCGGCGAGATGCCGCAGCGACGGGTCTATCTGGACGCTTACCAGATCGGCAAGTACGAAGTGACGGCCTTGGAATATCTTAAGTTCGTGTTAGCGACCAATCGGAACCCTCAGCTGGATTGGCGTTACGATGGAGGAAATTTCCAGGAGGCGATGGCCCATCACCCCATCATGCATGTGTCCTGGTATGACGCCGATGCGTACTGCACCTGGGCGGGGAAGCGGTTGCCGTCAGAGGCGGAATGGGAAAAGGCCGCACGAGGCACCGACGGACGGCTGTATCCCTGGGGCCGGGAACAAGCGGGGCCGACCCGTGCTAATTTCGGGCGGACGGGACTGTCCGGTCCTGTGCGAGACCGTCCTGAACGGCTGCTGTTATATCCGCCCATCATTTCCGTCGACAAATACGACATGGCCGTCAGCCCCTACGGGCTTCACCAGACCATCGGCAACGTCGCCGAATGGGTCAATGATTGGTACGACAAGGATTATTACGCCACCGCGCCGGATCGCAATCCGACAGGTCCGGAGAGCGGCACCCAAAAAGCGTTTCGTGGCGGGGGCTGGATGGACAGCACAACGACCATGCGCGTGGCCATGCGGAACGGGACCGATCCCAATACGCGGATCAATTGGATGGGATTTCGCTGCGCAAAGTCAGCGGTTGATAGCAATCAGCTGTCAGCCATCAGCGACCAGGAGGGAAAGAAGTCTTAAGCCGACTGAAAGCTGAAAGCGCTTTGTGCGCAAAGTAGCCGATAGCCGTCAGCCCTCAGCTGGAGGACAGATCTTAAGAGCTGAAAGCTGATGGCTGAAAGCTGATTGTTCAATGACACGTCTAATAACCATGTTGCTGCTCTCGGGCCGGCGAGCATCTCCAGGATCTCCGGGGGGCGACCCAATCGGGTCTCCGGAGGCCAACCAAGGAGGGGGCGAGCATGCAGGTTCCGAGGACAATCAGGAGCATTGGGGTCGGGTCTGCCGTCGCTGCGATCGTGCTGGGGCTCGCTGTCTGTGGTGTGTGGCCGGCTTCGGCTGAGAGCAGTCAGGCAAACGGCACGGGCAACATGGTGTTCTTCAAGGGCAGGTTTACGGGGTTAAATAGCAACCGTGGCGGCGAGTTCTTTACGGATTGCGGTTTGACTCCGGGACCTGCGGCAGGACGCAGTATCTCGATATCGGGCTGCAGTTCGGCGCCGGATTTGAATACCGGATTGGGAAGGCGTTCAACTCGGGATGGACGCACGCTATCACCCGACGGCCAACATGAGCAACACGAACAACAGCTACTACCAGGTCGGCCCCTATGTCGGGATTGCGTTCTAGCCGGCGGTAACGTCCACCGGAGCGGAGAAGAGCGCGGCGGATGTCCAGTAGATGTGGACCAGGTTGGAGTCCCCCCATGATGCTCGTTGTGCAGCTGCCCTTCGACGCCACCGATGAGAGCGAAGGCGCGCTGAGCATGGCCTGGCGCGCTCCCGCCTATGCGGTCGAGCGGATCAATGGTCGGCGGGTGGCCGTGGCCACATTTCCTTCTCTCCCTGAGGATATCGACCTCGCCGTAGAACTCATCGGTGAAGCGTTGCGCGTGCCGCAGGCCAGGGCGAGCGTCAACGCCACTCCGCTTTCGAGCCTGACGAAGCTCTGGCAACGACTGACCTGTTACAGGGCCAGTCTCGGAGTAGCGGATCCGGCGCGGTATTGTATGGAACAAACCGCACATTTTCATACGCTCGTGGGATGCGAAGGACGTCGTTGTCCGGTGCCCTGCCAGTTCATCTGCACGCCTTGTTTGCAGTTGGGGCAAGAGACCTTCCCGGCCGCTGAAGTCCGATACCGGGCGGCGGCGCATGCCGCCGAGATCGACTGGTGCCCTCATCTCAGGATTCAGCCGTAATCCCACCCGAGCAAAGGCCGTGTCTTTCTACCTGCTACTGCTCTGGATACACCTCCTGGCCGCGATCGGCTGGATCGGCGGGATGCTGTTTCTTTCGCTGGTTCTTGCGCCGCTTGCGAGGAGCCGGAAAGCCGCGCCCGAGTTCATGGCCTTATTCCGGCTGGCGGCGAGGCGGTTTCGACTCTTCGTTTGGAGTGCCATCGTCCTCCTGCTGAGCACCGGGCCTCTGCTTGTTGTCCAGCGAGGCTGGTCCCTGGGTCCGAATGACTGGCCCGTTGCCCTGAAGGTCAAAATCGCGCTCGTTGCGGTTCTGCTCGGCCTCACGCTCTCGCATGATCTGGTGTTCGGACCTCAGATGAGGAGGCTCGGCGTGATCCCGGCAGACGAGAGGTCATCCCGCGAGCAGGCCCTTGTTCGCAGTTCCGCTTGGTTGCCGAGGCTGGCCCTGTTGGTCGCGCTCTCTGTGATCGCCGTCGCCCTTGTGCTGGGCCGCTCGTAGCCTTTTCGACTGCCGCCTTCTGCAACAGCCGTCGGGCGGCCTTGTAGCAATGCTCCCCTGCGCCAATCAATTCCATGCCGGCCGGACATCAAAAATGCTGAATAACTATGGGAAAGCATAGGAGGGCCTCATTCGACTCCAGGTGCCCTCTTTGCAGTAGCGATCTTCATGGAGCCGGGAGGTGCTATGCGTCCCATTCATCACAGTGTTCTCTTTCATCTACTGCCGACCTGTTGGGCCTCAGGGTCGGGCTCGGATGGATGCCGGCCCGTCGCCCCGTAAGCTACTACGGAGGCGACCCGGTTTACGGGTACGGCGCCGGTACGGCCGCCCATGGCATGGTCGCCGGAAGATGACGCGCCTGTGGGCAAGGATGGCAATGACTATGGCATGCATGAGCGGATTCAACGAAAGGAAGGGGAGTGATGGCACGCATCGCGATTATCGGCGCCTCGATCGGCGGTCTCCCGGCAGCCTACGAGGCGCGGGCATTATTGGACAAGAAGCACAAGGTAACCGTGATCTCCAATGTCGACTCCTTTCACTTTGTGCCGTCGAATCCTTGGGTGGCGGTCGGTTGGCGAAAGCGGAAAGACATCAGTTTTGCGTTGGGGCCGGTGTTGGAGAAAAAGGGCATCGAGTTTGTTCATGCGGCGGCGGATCGCATTGAGCCGGAACAGAATCGCGTAATCACCTCCAAAGGCGAAGTGCCCTACGACTATCTCGTTATCGCGACCGGACCCAAGCTCAATTTCGGGGCCGTGCCGGGACTCGGGCCGAGCGGCTACACTCAATCTGTTTGTAACGTGGACCATGCCGAGCAGGCCTGGGGCGCCTATCAAAGCTTCCTGAAGGATCCCGGCCCCATTGTGATCGGCGCGGCGCAAGGCGCGTCCTGCTTTGGACCTGCCTACGAGATGGCGTTTATCCTGGACGCCGACTTGCGGAAGAAAAAGCTTCGGAAAAAGGTGCCGATCTACTTCGTCACGCCGGAACCCTACATCGGGCACATGGGCCTGGCGGGCGTCGGCAAATCGCGCCGTCTGATGGAAGATGAGTTCGCCGAACATGCCATCACGCCGTTGTCCAATATGTCGATCAAAGAAGTGCAGCCGGGCAAGATGTTCTTGGAGGATGGCCAGGAGGTGCCGTTCCGCTATTCGATGATCATCCCTCCATTCGCCGGCGTCGATGCCGTGGCCGGGACAGCGGGTCTTTGTAATCCCAAGGGCTTCGTCAACATCGATGCGTATCAGGCGAATTCGAAGTACAAGAATATCTATGCGGTCGGCGTCTGCGTGGCGATCCCGCCGGTCGAGCAAACGGCGGTTCCGACGGGCGCCCCCAAGACCGGCTACATGATCGAATCGATGGTGTCCGCGGCTGTTCACAATATCCATGCCGACATCGAGAACAATGACAAGAAAGAAACGGCGACCTGGAACGCCATCTGTCTTGCGGACATGGGGGATACGGGCATGGCGTTTGTGGCGCTCCCCCAAATGGCTCCGCGCAACGTCACCTGGGCGAAGAAGGGGAAATGGGTCCATCTCGCAAAGATCGCACTGGAAAAGTATTTCCTCATGAAAATGAAGAAGGGCGTCAGTGAGCCCTTCTTTGAAACGGCGATTCTGAAGGCGATGGGCATCACGAAGCTCGAAAAGTCCTAACGTTCGTCAAACGTTTGAACGCATGGTGGCCCAAGATAAAGGGTCGGAGGAGCATACCGACGACGTCAGCCTTAGGCCGTATATGTATACGGGAGATCAGGCGTCGCACAGGGGTCATCCTCAGAACAAGGTAATCAGACTATCGCTTCAAGGAGCCCGTCATGATGGTACGTGAGGAAGTTCGATCCTTCATCAGTGGATGTGAAAAGATTCATGAGCTGTTGGTGGGCGGCGGGAGGTTGACTGAGGACGAGTCGGGCGTAGTCGAGATGGCGGCGACCGAGTTACTGACCGACATCCGGCCCAAGAATGGACCCCCACTTGAGCGGCCATGGTTGTTATGAGGCTCAAACCACGGTCTCAGATCGGCTGGTGCAAAGCTCAACGGGTGATCTCACCTACGCTAAGTCTGGCAACCATAGGCCGATATGCGAATCGCTTCTTGGTTCTAAACATGGTGTTCAGACTCCTGTGTAAGTAGGCTTCCAAAGGGGCCGCGTGAATCTTTTACTCCGCTGTTGCCTCACAGAGGCAGACAAGGAGGATCGCCATGAAGCTCAATGAGCTCTTACGGTTCATCGCGGGGGTCTTTGTGTTGCTCGCGCTCTTTCTCGGCGCCACCGTTCACCCGTATTGGAACTACTTCGCCGCTTTTGTGGCGGTGAACCAGATCCAATCGGCCTTTACCGGCTGGTGTCCCATGATGGCGCTCTTGCGAAAGCTCGGGGTGCAGGAGTAGCGGAGCCGTGGCCTGGCTAAGATGACCCGGTTCGGGCCAAGCTGGCCGCCTCCCGCTGGGCCGGATCCCTGAACCGGGTGCCGACGGTTGAAGAACGAGAAACGGATGAAGATGATGGTGACACGATGGCTGATGGCCGCACTGCTTGTGTCAGCCGGATGTGGACCCAAGGAGGAACCGGTCTCAACGGTTTCCGCTGCGCCCCAAGCCAGCCTTCAGGTGGCAGTGGTGACGATCAAAACCGTTTCTGTGCCGATTCGCGTCGAAGTGACCGGACAGGTCGCGACGGTCTACCAGGCGACGCTCTCAAGCCGTATCCAAGGGACGATCGACCAATTGCTGGTGAGGGAAGGCACGCAGGTGTCCAAGGGGCAGACGCTGATCAGGCTGGATAGCCGGGATGTGACGGCGGACCTGGCGCGCGCCACGGCGGAGGTGGAGAACGCCAAGACCCAGCTGGCCCGCATGAACCAGTTGTACAGCCGGGATGCCGTGTCCAAGCAGGAAATGGAAAATGCAACGCGGGCATACAAAGTCGCCGAGGCCGGCCGCAAAGCGGTGCTCGCCCAGCTCAGTTACACGGTTGTCAAGGCGCCGTTTGACGGAGTCATCACGGAACAACACGTGGAAGCCGGCGAACTGGCGTCACCCGGCCAGCCGTTGCTCAAGATGGAAGATCCGCGGACCGTGCGGCTGGAAGCGATGGTCGCGGAAGGCGATCTCAAATCCGTGTCTCGGGGCGACGCCGTTCCAGTCGTGATCGATGCGTTGAACGGGCAGGCGCTCAAGGGCATCGTGAGTCAGATTTTGCCGGCGGGCGATCCTCAGACCCACACCTTCATGGTGAAAGTCGATCTGCCCCCCGCGCCAGAGCTCAAGACCGGCATGTTCGGACGGCTTCAGCTCGAAAAGGGCGTCAGCCGGACGATGGTCGTGCCTCTCTCTTCCGTCGTGGAGCGGGGGGAGATGACGAGCCTGTTCGTCGTGGGGCCCGATCAGGTCAGCCGGCTCCGCTGGATCAAAACCGGGCGGCAATTCGAGGAACAGATTGAGATCCTTTCGGGGGTGAACGTGGGCGAGCGGGTCCTGCTTGACGGCGCACGGGGCGTCGACGGCGCCGTGGTCCGGGCGGTCGAGACGGTGGCCTCTCCACGATAGGCCCTGCCAAGGACCTCCGTCCTCAGGTGATGTGCGCCGAGCCCCTTCGTCCCTTCAGGCGGGAAACAGTGAGCACTGAACAGTCCACCGATCAGCCTCCATCCGCTTCTTACGGCCTCTCCGGCCGCATTGCCTCCCTGTTCATCGGGAGCAAGCTCACGCCTCTCGTCATGCTGGGAGCCTTGCTGCTGGGTCTTCTGGCGGTGGTCGTCACGCCGCGTGAGGAAGAGCCTCAAATCATGGTGCCGATGGCGGACGTGTGGCTGCCGTTCCCGGGCGCCTCAGCCAAAATCGTCGAAGAACAACTTACCAAGCCGTTCGAGCGCAAGATTTCCGAGATCAAAGGGGTGGAATACGTCTATTCCATCTCCCGGCCAGGCGGCGCGCTCATCATCGTGCGCTTTTACGTGGGCCAACCGATCGAGGACAGCCTCGTCGATCTGTACGATAAGTTGATGTCCAACCAGGACCTGCTGCCGCCCGGGGCCTCGCCATTTCTGGTCAAGCCGAAAGATGTGAACGATGTGCCTATCGTGACCGTGACCGTGTCGAGCCGGCGGTATGGCGAATACGAACTGCATCAGCTTGCGGAACAGATGCTGGAGGAGACGAAAAAGGTTGCCGGCACTTCCGGAGGCTTCATCGTCGGGGGGCGTCCCCGCGAGTTGCGCGTCCAGATTGACCCCACCCGGTTGAAAGCCTACGGCATCACGCCCCTGCAAGTGGCCGGAGTGATACGAGGGGAAAATCGTGCCTTGCCCACGGGCCGGTTCGACAGCCGCAATCAGAACTTTCTCGTGGAGACCGGGCGGTTCATCCGGTCGCGTGAAGACCTGGAGTCCCTCGTGGTAGGCGTCCATGAGCAACGGCCCGTGTATGTGCGCCAGGTGGCTGAGGTCGTGGATGGGCCGGCCGAGGCCACGAGCTATGTGTGGTCGGGGTTCGGCGCCGGAGCAGGCGCGGGCGCGAAGACTGAGGGGAACGGGGAGGCGCCCGCCGTGACGGTCGCGATTGCCAAACAGGCCGGGACCAACGCGGTGGCGGTCGCCAGGGAGGTGCTTCGTAAGGTCGACAGCATGAAGGGCGTAACGGTTCCCTCCGACGTGCACGTCACGGTGACGCGTGACTATGGCGAGACGGCGCGCGAAAAGGCCAATGAATTGCTGTGGCATCTCGCCATTGCCGTTGCGGCCGTCGTGGCGTTTCTCGGCTTCGCGCTGGGGCCGCGTCCGGCCTTCGTCGTGTCGATCGCCATCCCGCTTACCCTCGCCTTGACGCTGTTCACCTCAATGTTGATCGGCTACACGATCAATCGCGTCACCCTCTTTGCGCTGATTTTTTCCATCGGGATTCTCGTCGACGATGCCATCGTGGTTGTGGAGAACATCTATCGGCATCTGACTCCGCGCCAGCGTCCTCATGACGAGGCGGCGATTCATGCCGTCGATGAAGTCGGCAATCCAACGATCCTGGCCACCTTCACCGTGATTGCGGCCCTGCTGCCGATGGCCTTCGTGTCGGGATTGATGGGGCCCTATATGCGTCCGATCCCGGTCAATGCCTCCATCGCCATGTTCTTCTCCCTGCTCGTCGCCTTTGTCGTGATTCCCTGGTTCTGCCAGACCTGCTACCGAACCGGCACGGCCATGGAGGGTGTCGATGATGAGGAAGCCGAGGACGGGCCCATGGCGCACCTGTATCGCCGATTGCTGTCGCCGCTCCTGGCGCGTCCGCTCCTGGCCTATGCGTTTCTCGCGGTCGTCGGGCTGTCCCTGGGCGCCTCCATGCTGTTGTTCTACACACGGCACGTGGTGGTGAAGATGCTCCCCTTCGACAACAAGAGCGAGATCCAATTAGTGGTGGACATGCCGGAAGGCACCACCCTGGAAGAAACAGCCCGGGTCACACAGGCGCTGGGACGCTATGTGGCCACCGTTCCGGAGGTGCATGACTACCAGGCCTACGTCGGCACGGCCTCCCCCTTCAATTTCAACGGACTGGTCCGTCATTACTATCTGCGCGATCAGCCGCATGAAGGCGATATTCAAATCAATCTGGTCGCGAAGGAAGCCCGGCAGGCGCAAAGCCATGCCATTGCCCAACGGATGCGTCCGGAGATCCGGGACATTGCCCGGCAATACCGGGCTAACGTGAAGATCGTCGAAGTGCCGCCAGGCCCTCCGGTGCAATCGGTCCTGGTGGCTGAAATTTATGGACCGGACTACGGGCGCCAGATGGCGGTCGCGCGGGATGTGCGCCGACTCTTCGAGTCGACGCCCGGAGTCGTCGACGTGGATGATTACATCGAGGCGGACCAGGTGAAGTACCTCTTTACCGTCGATCGGGCCAAGGCCGCACTCGCCGGCATTTCGTCGGACGAAATCGTGCAAACTCTGCGAATGGCGTTGGAGGGCACGCATATCGGTTTGGTACACATTCCCCAGGAGAAGAGTCCGGTTCAGATCATGCTGCGTTTGCCGTTGGCGGAACGGACCGGCCTCGAGCATATCGGGGAAATCGGTCTTCGCACGACGGCCGGCGGCATCGTGCAGCTCTCCGAACTCCTGACGGTCGAACAAACCATTCAAGACAAGGCGATCTACCATAAGAATCAAAAACCGGTCGTCTATGTGGTGGCCGATGTGGGAGGCCCGGGCGCCGAGAAGGCCGAGAGTCCGGTCTATGGGGTCCTGGGTGTCGGGAAACAGATCGAGGCCTATCGGCCGCCCGAGGGCTACCGGGTCGAGCAATACTATGCGGCCCAGCCCTGGTCGGAAGACATGATCACGATGAAATGGGACGGCGAGTGG
Organism: uncultured bacterium; assembly: GCA_965285965.1. Taxonomy (GTDB): domain Bacteria; phylum Nitrospirota; class Nitrospiria; order Nitrospirales; family Nitrospiraceae; genus Nitrospira_D. The sequence continues at coordinate 9,091 of CBDIWQ010000114.1, forward strand.
CACATTACCTATGAGACGTTCCGCGATATGGGGATTGCCTTCGGAGTCGCGATGCTGTTGATCTATCTGCTCATTGTGGGGCAGTTTCAATCGTTCTTGACGCCGATCATCATCATGGCGCCGATCCCCCTGACGTTGATCGGCATCCTGCCCGGTCACTGGCTCACCGCCTCCTATTTCACGGCCACCTCCATGATCGGCTTTATCGCGCTGGCCGGCATCATCGTGCGAAACTCCATTCTCCTGGTGGACTTCATTCAGCTGCAGGAACGAGCAGGCGTGCCTTTGGGCGACGCGGTTATAAAGGCGGGTGCGATTCGCACGAGGCCTATTCTCCTAACCGCCGCTGCGTTGATGGTCGGCGCGTTCGTCATCATCCTGGATCCGATCTTCCAGGGCCTGGCCGTCTCGCTGCTATTCGGCGTCGGCGCCGCGACACTGCTGACCCTGGTCGTCATTCCCGTGCTGTACTATCACGTGGCCGGCGGCCGGACCTGGCAACCATGCGCCTCCCCACAGACGTCCCCGGCATCACTGACGACGGGTGTGAGTCTGCCTGCGCCTGACGTTCCGGTAGAGTCCGAGGCGAAGTGACGGCCATGCAGGTGCCTTCCTTGCACGTGGGTAGAAAATGTGAACGACTCACAGATCGCCAACCTTTTGCCGGAGCCATACGATGCCACTGCACATTTCAACCATTGCTCTTATCATCGTGGTGTTCTTCAGGATGTCCGGCGTGGCCGGAGCCGGTGAGTCGCCGCCTGCACCGGAACCGGAATTGCGGTTGAGTCTGCATGATGCCATCCAAGCTGCCAACGATCATAACCTCACGGTACGTCTGCTCCGCGAACGCATTGCCGCGGCTCAGGCTAACGCCGACGCCAGTCTGGGGAGTCTGTTGCCGAACGTATCCGGCTATATGAACGGACGGAATCAAACGGTGAATCTGGCTGCGTTCGGGATTCCGCAAGACCGGCTCTCGGCGCTTGGCGTTCCGGGAAACGTGACCGATCCGTTCTCGGTGTATGATGCCCGCGCGACTCTCGTGCAGAACCTGTTCAGCCTCAGCCTGATCCAACGGTGGAAGGCGGCGAAGGCCGGGGTGGAGGTCGCGGCACTTGAGGCGGAGGTGGGCAAGCGCGACGTCATGGCCACGGTCGGCTTGCTGTATCTCGAGGCCTTGCGCGCGGATGAAGCCGTGAAAGCGCGAGAGGCGGATATCGCGCTCAGCCAGCAGTTGTTGAAGCTGGCGAAGGACCGCAAAGCGGCGGGCGCCGCGACGGGTCTGGACGTGACCCGCGAGGAAGTCCAACTCGAGAACAGCCGGCAACGTTTGTTGGTAGCCCAGAACGAGCACGAGAGCGGGCGGCTCAACCTCATCCGGACGCTCGGGATCAACTTCGACGTGCGGCTCGTGTTGACGGATGAGTTGAAATTTACCCAAGTGCTTCCCGAGCGGCCTGAAGCGGCGCTGGTCGTGGCGCGGGAAAACCGCGTCGAAATCAAAGCGCAGGCGAACCGTCATCGGCTCCAGTCACTCTCGCTGAGTTCGGTGACCAACGAGCGCCTTCCATCGCTCTCCTTCAACGGGGACTACGGCTGGATCGGTCTTCGACCTGACGAGCTGCCTGCGACGCGAACCGTCGGTCTGCTGCTCTCCGTCCCGATCTTCGACGGCGGGCAGCGGGAGGGACGAATTTCCGAGACCCGCAGCCGGGTCCGGCAGGAAATGATCCGACTGAAAGATGTCACAGATCAGGTGACGCTGGAAGTGCGCCATGCCCTCATGACGTTGGATTCGTCCACGGAGCAGGTGAGCGTCGCCGAAAAAGGACTGGAACTGGCGTTGAAGGAGCTGACTCTCGCCCGGGATCGGTTTTCGGTTGGCCTCGCCACGAACCTCGAGATCACGAATGCTCAGACATCGGTCGCTCGCGCAAGGGATAATCTGATCGAGGCGCTGTTCCGGTTCAATGCGTCCCGGATTAATCTGGCCCGGGCCAAGGGAGAACTGGAGAGGCTCTTCTAGCAGTGGCTGACCGTCCAAGCTCCCCGGCATTCCGGTCGATCGGTCGGTATGGGCTGCCTTCGCAGCGGCGGACCATAACGGCTCCTCCGTCGTTATCCCGTTCACCGATACTCAGTGTGCATGGTACCGTGCGCGTGCCCTGGGACGCTCTCTTGTCCGGAACGATGACTTCTCGTTCCGTCGCCCCATTGCATCACCTTGAATATCCTAGGTGACTGACCTAGGCTTCCCACTCATGAATATTGACAGGCGTGTCATGCGGTGGGGAACGGTCGCGGCTTTGCTGAGTTGCTGCCTGCTTCCCTCGCCCTCATGTGCTGAGGACCGGGAAGACAGGCCGCCGGCCTTGCCCGATTGCCGTTATGAGCGACCGGCCGATGGGGCGAGCAGCGCCGCTTTTCCTACGGACGACGTCTTCCGGCCCTTACTCGCCGACCCGAAGCAGCCCCAAACCTTTGCGACCTGGCAATTTACCCGGTCACGAACCGATCGGACATCGGCCAATGTCGGGTCGGTCGCCTTAGGGGAGAATTTCGGGTTTTATACCAAACGGACGGGTTGCAACGGATGGCAGGTCAGCCTGCTCACCGGCATCTTTTCGCAATTCAACATGGATGCCCCGTCCACCGAACTGATTAACACGGATTTTATCGTCGGCATTCCTGTCTCGTGGCGCTCCGGCAACTGGTCCACGCGCGCCCGCTATTACCATCAGAGCAGCCACCTGGGGGACGAGTTTTTATTGGGGCGGCCGGGCTTCAACCGGGTCAATCTGAGCTATGAGGAAATTGAAGCCATCGTCTCGTACGACTATCGCTGGGCGCGGCTGTATGCGGGAGGCGGGTACTTGCTCCACCGGGAGCCCGCGTCCCTGGATCGCCACCGTGTGCAATGGGGACTGGAACTCCGGGGGCCCGCCAGGGAATCGAAAGTGTTGGGGAAGTTCTACGATGCGGTGCTTGTCACGCCCGTCCTGGCCGCCGACTTCAAATCGATCGAAGAACTGCAATGGATCATCAACTGGAATGTCGTCGGCGGCCTGGAGTGGTCCAGGGCCGGATCCCTCCGGCGCTTCCGGATCATGGTCAACTATTATCGGGGATTCAATCCCTATGGGCAGTTCTTCGCCCAGAAGATCGAGACGGTCGGAGCGGGATTGTATTTCATATTTTAATCATCGCCTTCGTTCCACCGGTTCTATGCTCGCTTTCACGTCGATCCTTCGGGGATAATGAACAGGGCCGAAGAGGAGCCATACCGTGAATAAGAAAATATCCTTTTCCATCTGGTACGTCTTCCTGGCGATCTGGGCCGTGATTTTGATCCATGATTTTCTGCTCGCTATGCAGAAAGTCGAGGAACTGCCCTACAGCGAGTTCAAGACGCTCTTGGCGCAAGAGCAGGTGGAGGAGGTCTCCGTCAGCGGGCTCACGCTGTCGGGCAAGCTGAAGCCCAAGGAGGGGGAGAAAGACCAAAAGTTCTTTACGACCGTGCGGGTCGAAGATCCGGAACTGGTCCGGGACCTCGAACGGCATGGCGTCAAATTTACCGGGGTGATCGAAAGCACGTTCTGGCGGGACCTCTTGTCCTGGGTGGTCCCGGCGCTGGTCTTTGTGGGCATCTGGTTTTTCTTTATCCAGCGGCTGGGGCAGCAGGCCCAGGGCGGTTTCATGCGGGTCGGCCAATCCAAGGCGAAGATCTACATGGAGAAGGAGGTGAAGGTCACGTTCGCCGACGTGGCGGGCGTCGATGAAGCGAAGGATGAACTCCGGGAGATCATCGAGTTTCTGAAGACGCCGGATAAATTTACGAAGCTGGGCGGAAAAATTCCGAAAGGGATATTGTTGGTCGGACCGCCGGGCACCGGCAAAACGCTGCTCGCCCGGGCGGTGGCCGGCGAAGCCGGCGTGCCGTTTTTCAGCATCAGCGGTTCGGAATTCGTCGAAATGTTCGTCGGCGTCGGGGCCGCCCGCGTCCGCGATCTCTTTGAACAGGCGAAAGGCAAGGCTCCCTGCATTATTTTTATCGATGAACTCGATGCGCTGGGGAAGGCTCGTGGCATGGGGCCGATGGCGCACGAAGAACGCGAACAAACGCTGAACCAACTGCTCGTCGAGATGGACGGCTTCGATCCGCGCATCGGGGTGATCCTGATGGCGGCGACCAACAGGCCGGAAATTTTGGATCCCGCCCTGCTGCGGGCCGGCCGGTTCGACCGGCATGTGCTCGTGGACCGGCCGGATAAGAATGGGCGTCTCGCCATTCTGAAGGTCCACGCCAAAAACGTGGCGCTGGCCGCGGAGGCTGATCTGGAAACCATTGCTGCGATGACGCCCGGGTTCTCGGGTGCCGACCTGGCCAACGTCATCAATGAAGCGGCCTTGCTCGCCGTGCGGCGGGGCAAGGATCAGGTCGGGTCGTCCGAATTGCAGGAAGCGGTCGAGCGGGTCATCGCCGGATTGGAAAAGAAAAACCGGGTCTTGAACAAGAAGGAGAAGGAACGGGTGGCCTATCACGAAACCGGCCATGCCCTCATGGCGCTGTCGATCCCGGGCGCGGACGCGGTGCAGAAGATCTCCATCATTCCGCGCGGCATCTCGGCGTTGGGCTACACATTGCAACTGCCGACCGAAGACCGGTTCTTGATGGCCCAATCGGAATTGGAAAACAAGATCGCGGTGCTGCTGGGAGGACGGATCGCGGAGGAATTGATCTTCGGTGAGGCCTCCACGGGCGCGCAGAACGACCTGCTCAAAGCCACCGACATCGCCAAGAGCATGGTGAAATCCTACGGCATGAGCGAGAAGCTGGGCACCATCACCCTGGAACCGGAACGACAGCCGCAGTTTATGCAGGTCCAGGGGCTTCCTCACGAGAAGGGCGATTACTCCGAGGAAACGGCCCGTGAAATCGATTGCGAGGTCCGGCGCATCATCGACGAGCAGTACGGCCGGGTCGAAGCCTTGTTGAAAGACAAGCGGCCGGCGTTGATCGAAGGGGCC
>CBDIWQ010000115.1:0-18432 GCA_965285965.1 uncultured bacterium
GGCGCGGGATGCCGGGCATCCTGCGCCGCCGGACGGCTTCCCGTCGCTTCGGATGCCGGATTCACCGCCCCTGCCGATCTTTTTTTACCATCTCTTTACGTGAAGTTTGCCGATTCCTCACAAAGCATTTACCGGCTTTCACTCACTCTCGCAATGTCGGTGCTAGGTTGGCTTCACGAAGTTACGGCAGACACGGGACCCCACCGCTTCCTTCGGAAGATCCCCCTGCGGAACAACCAGGAGAAACACTTATGTCATTCAGTACGAAACGGGCCGCGATGCTTCGGAGCGGCCTTTTGATCATGTTCCTAGTGCTGTGTACGAGCACCTCGGTCATCGGGCAGACAGCCAATCAGTTTCCGGGAGGGTTGCTCGAACGACAGGGCACGCTGGCGCGCACCAAGTGGTCTCCCTCCTATATTCAGTCCTTCATGCCGCCGTCCCGCGGCGCGTTCACGTTCCCCTCACCCTATAACACCCGGGCCATCCGCATCACCGACGCCTCCGATTGCGGCGGACAGGATTGCGTCGCCTGGGTGAGCTATTCCTATTGGCGGAACACCAACGCCCATCAGAACAGCAACACGATGTGGATCTTCGTCGGGCTCCTGGCATCCCGGGGAGGAACCGGTCCGACGCTGTTCCAATACGACAAAACGACCGATGCGATTACCAAGGTCGGGCCGTTGTTCCCGGCGGGCAGCAGGTATCTCAGCAATTCGGGCGAAGGCTGGTATTTCAGCGGCAGTATGCCCAACAAGCTCTACATGAACGATGGGACCCGCGTCCTCCGCTATGACGTCGTATCCAGACAATTCGACACCGTGTACGACATCGGCACGCAGTACGGCAGCAATCGCTATCTCTGGCAAATGCACTCCAGCAATGATGATCGTGTCCACACCGCGTCGGTACGGGATGCGGCGACCGATCAGGTGCTCGGATGCGTGGTCTTTAATGAAGGCAGTCGCCAAATGTCCTATTTCCCCCGGACCGGGACACTGGACGAATGCAACCTCGATAAGAGCGGTCGGTACCTGGTGTTACTCGATGAACTGAACGGGAATGACATCATGGATAACATCTTTATCGATTTGCAATCGGGAACGAGGAGGACTGTCTACGATGCCATGGGACACCTGGACCTGGGATACGGCTACATCCTTGGAGGAGACGCCTTCAGTTCCTTACCGAACGCGCAGATGACACGAAGTTTCGCGCCGACGTTTGTGACAGCCGGTCCGGCCGTCTTCTATAACATTAATTGGAATGTCAGCGCAGCCGGGCATGTTTCTCATTCGAATGCTCTGCCGGGCGCGCCGATGAACCAACAGTTCGCCTGCGGCAGCTTCGCGGACCGTACGGCCCTGCAAAATGAAGTCACCTGCTTTCGTCTCGACACTTCATACCAGCAACTCGTGGTCGCGCCGATTATGACCAACCTCGACGCACCCGGAGGCTGCTGCTCGGGCGACTACGGCAAAATGCCCAAAGGCAATTTGGATATGACCGGCCGGTATTTCACCTGGACCTCGAACCTTGGCGGCAATCGGCTGGATGCCTTCTTGGTCAAACTCCCATCCCATCTCCTGGTCGCCGGTGGGGATACCACGCCCCCTGCCCCGCCACAAAATGTACGGATCAACTGAGCCGGAAGACAGATCGTCGTGCTGTCATGCACCTGTTCTCCGGAGCAGTTGCTGAAAGATGCGGCCCGATGTCCGCCAGGGCGACCCCCTGACGGGCGACTCATCCACCACGCGGGTCAACAGGCGCTCAGGAGTTGTTTCGGCAAACGTGGTGACTTGGTACCGGTCCTTATTCCGACCGAGATACTTGACGAGTTGATCGAACCGCCGGCGGACAATAAAGTCGGGCAGGGCCCCGTCTGGGACATTCGTCCGACGGCGGATCAACTCGAAGCCGTGCGACACGAACACGAACGAGGGAAAGCCACGCTCCTGCGCGCGGTCCAACGCCGCGCGCATTTCCCCGAACGAAGCGGCCGTGATTTGCATGGGCCGATAGTGCCTTGGATAGTCCTGAATGAAGGTGATCGGCACTTCGACGACGCCTTCCATCCATTGAGGACTGGTCATCGGCCCGTCCGCTTCGATTCCACATTGGGGCCCGAGAAACACCACGTTATAGCTGGAATCGAAGGCCACCCCTTCAGCGGCCAAGGCCCGAAGGGTGTGCCGGTCCGCGCCATAGTTGCCGGCGCGAAACGAGGCGATGCGGGAGACGCCGCATTCGCGCAATAGCTGCGCAGACCGCGTGACGATCCACTGCTGCTGGGACGGTGAGAATCTCTGGAGCACCTGGCTGTTCAGGCCCCCCAGCGGATGCTCATCCAGCCACCTCAACCATTCAGCATGTATGTGGAGGGCCGCCTCGTGGCCGCGGCGTTGCACTGCGTCGACCATCTCACGCAGATACCGACCGCCGAATTTCAAGGCGTGCAGCGCCTCAATAAAAAACACGCCCTTGAGCCCTTCCGCTTCCAGCGCATCCATCTGGTAGCGAATGCCGTATTCGCCCTCGCGGGTCACGCCAAACACGTCGCGCTGAAAATCCTCCTCGATCCGGGAGAAATCGGGGTGGACCGGGTCGCGAGGCCAGAACTCCGTATCAACCGTGTAGTAGACCTGCATAGAATTCGTCTTTTAAAAGGCACAGGCGCCGCGCACTGTCCTAAAAGCGACTCTCTTAACGACGCACCATATTGGCGATGCGCTCTTTCCAGAAGTGAACGGCGGGAAGCGGGTCATCCGCCCATTCGACGTCGTGATATGGCCACCGCAGGAAGTCCGACAGCACCGAGCCGATGCCTTGCCATTTCGTGCTGCCGGTTTCTCGATAGACGCGCTCCCTTGGCATACGAGCGACTGTGAAGAGCCAATGCAGATCGGCGCTCAGCTGCCGGCATCGGACGTTGACCGGATAGTCGCCCAATTTTACACTAGGTGCACGCCCATACCCCATCGATTCAAGGAGCACGAAAGGAAAATTTACGCCGCACTGCACCGGAAGGCTCAGCGACCCCCAGAATCGTCCGTTCACTTCCATCAGCCAGTGTTGCTTCGTTGCGGGATCATAACGAAACTCGACCATCGCCACGCCTTTCCATCCCATGCCCTTCAACAAGCGCACCGCATCATTGAAGAGCGGCTTCGAGAGGGCGGCCGACCGGCGCATGACGCTGACTCCTCCGGACGGAGGATTTTCACGGATGCGTTCGTGTTGGAAGGCTGCAATCGGCTCGCCGTCATGCATGCACAGTTCAATGCCGACACCGTGGCCGGGGCAATATTGCTGGACGAGCGGCAAGTACGGCGCTCCCTCGAACTGTTTCAAGATGCGCAGGACCTCTCCGGTGGAGGCGCAATGTTTGTATTGGAAGTTTAAGGCCTTCCACGGGGCCTTGTCATAAGGACGCGGCGGCTTCAGCACCACCGGGAAGGCGACGCCCGCAGGGAGCGCCTGTTCACGGAGGATGGCCTCCGCCGAATAGGAACCGGGAACCGGAATGCCGAGGCGGTCCGCCATCGCGAGCGTACGGGACTTGTCGAACGCGTGATCCAGGATATGCTGTTCGGCAAACAACAATTCCGTCTTCTCCGGCAACCGGGCCCGCTGCTGGTTGAGCTGTTTCATCAGGGACTCGCTGACCGCCATCACAAAGTTCGGCTTGGCCAGCGTGATCAAATCCATGGTGACCGCGATCATCTCCTCCGGATTCGCCGGCCGGCAGACCGCGTAGCCTTGCAAATACCTGGAGTAACAGCCGAAGGCTTTGCCGTTGTAGGAGACGCCGATGCAGGAGATGCCCTCGCGGCCTAACGCCCGCGCCACGGTCAGCCCGATATGATTGTCCACCTGAAGGACCAGCACCAGCGGCGCCGCGCACCGCGGAGCCACGAAATTATAGAGCTCCATGTTTGACCATCACTTTTCGAAGGATGTGTCGAAGGGCACCGACGACGTAATCCGGCTTGCGGTTCTTCAACGTCTTCAACAAGACCTCGGACAGCTTGTCGTAATACGATCGGCTGATCGCGGGCAAAGGCGTCGCGAGAATGCCGTGGGCCGTCCCGGTGGGCATCAGATGGACCAACGCATGGCACAACTCTTTCGATTGATGGACGTCCGCACCGGGCAGGACCGGTTTGTTGAGCCGGATGGCCAGCTCGAGTGCCTTGAAATTGTCTTCCGCCGACGTCCGGTTATTCGGATACTCGATAAAGTCCACCAGTTCCGCGACGCGCATATCGGGCGTTCGTCCATATTGACAGGGATGGTTGTAGACCGACACCCCGCCTTGATCTCGCACTTCCTGTACGATGTCGCGAGCCAGGCGAGCCGTAATATCTTTCTGGATCCCGAGACAGCCCAGATGGCCTTCCTTGGCATAGGCCTCCATGCCAATCGGCGCCGAGGTGGCAAGGCCTGCCTCGGCGAGCTCGCGGGCCACCTCGCGCGCCCCTTCGGTTGTGCCGTGGTCCGTGATGCAGATGAGAGCGACGCGATGCTGCCTGACAAAGTCGACGTAACTCTTCGCGCGCAGCGAGGAGTCATGGGACCGTTGCGTATGCAAGTGAAACATAGCCAACGGCGTTCCCTCGGGCAACGGCCCCTGCACTCCCAACCGCTTCAGCATCTCATTCGGATTCATACTCGTCTGGATTCCCTCATTGACGTGGTACGGCCCACGGTTAGCCAGCCGACCCTCGGGTACAGCGCGGGGGCTGGCTGACATCTATTGAGCGTGACTTCATATGAGTAAACAGCGCCTCGGCGATGATCTGGTGTTGGAGGGCATTGGCATGCGGGTCATAGCCCAATGTGAACTTCCTGGCAAACGCCTGCTGCCGCTCGCCGGCCCCCCTTTGTGTCAACCCAAACGGCCCATTATCCAGCAGCCAGGCGGAGACACAGGATTCCTTCCTCATCTCGTCGGTCAAGGCTTCATACAGAAACTTCCCTCCTTCCGTCCCGTAGGGATCGGACACCATGAAGAGGATCGGAATATTGTGGTCGCGTCCGAGCACCGCCATCTGATGCCAGTAGCCCCGGTTCTGGGCCCACATCTTCTCCGCCATTTCGACGGGATTGTCCGCCGATGCAGCGCTGCTTCCTCCCCGGTAAACAGTCACCATGGCGGCGCGGATGGAAGTCAGTTGAAGCTGCGCCTTGGCGACGAGAAAGGGGACGAAGAGCGAATAGCCCTTGATGAAGTCACGTCGTTCTTTGTTGACCCGTTCCTGGTTCAATTGCTCGCGCGTCCACGGCACAAACTCCCGATCAGCGACGGAGACCCTCACAATGACCAGGGAGGGCTTTCGGCCGCGCTCTTGAATGAATCGGCGGAGCACCACCGCGCTATGATAAGGCCCATACGCGGCAGTCCCTGCGTTATAGACGGTCACGGGCCGGCCGCTGTCCTGCCTCAATAAACCGGAGAGCCGGGCGGTCCAAATCTCTTCGTCCGCAACACCGGGGCCGACCAGTTCGGAACTCCCGAGCGCCAACACGACCGGTTGAGTCCAATCCACTTCGCGATTCCGGAACCCTTCCGCGTCGAGGGTCATGGGCGGTGCCTCGACACCAAACAGCCCTAGAGGTCTCGGTGAGGGCATCTGGTTCGGCGCATACCGGTGACCCAGTTCTTCATCGTACACATAGGCGATCGACTTGGGCGCAGCCGGCATTCTCAACCACACTTCTCCTATCAGGAGCACGGTCAGACCAATCGCAGCAAGCATCACGCATTGACGCCCAATGTAACGACCGACGCGCCTCGCCTGTAGCGAGGTGGCGCGGGCGGCTGGGGTGGAATACTGAGAGGGCACCGTTTCCGCCTGAGCCGCCCTGTCATCGATCGCGATGTGGTGAACGTCAGCAGACATGTCAATACCGTTTGGTTTTCCTCATGAAATGCGCAGGCCAAGCCCGGCACGCCGCCCGCCGAGCATCCGATCAAAACTTGAAGTAGATGAACTTTTCACCCGTCTGCACGCCGTACGCAATAATAAAAAAGAGCAGCCCGGCCTTCAGCGGGATGGCGACCAAGGACGGCACTTTGAATCCGATGTATTTGGTGCCCAACTGCACCATGAGCAGTTCGACCAGGATCAAGGGGGAAACGAACAACAGCAGACTCTGGGCCAGACTCCAGAATCCGGCGTCCAGGGACATGGCTCGCGTGACGGATCCCAGGAACTCCATGATCTGACTGAGGCTTTGATCCTGCGGCAGACCATCCACCATCGTCGTGCGCGTCGCTCGAAACAAAAGCCATCCGAACAACGTACAATTGAACATCACGGCCATGGAAAGGCCTTTGCCCCATGACGCCGTCGAGCGGCCGGATACCCAGTCATAACCCACGAGCAGCAGGCCGTGATAGAGGCCCCACAGCACGAAGTTCCAGGATGCCCCATGCCAGAGACCGCACAGGGTCATGGTGAACAGAATGTTGCGGTAGGCGAGCGCCTTCCCCTGCCGGTTGCCGCCCAGCGGAATATACACATAGTCCCGAAGCCAGGTGGAGAGACTGATGTGCCAGCGTCTCCAAAACTCCCGTGGATTCGTCGCCAGGTAGGGGAAGTCAAAATTATCCATCAATCGAATGCCCACCAGCTTAGCCGAGCCGCGGGCCATGTCGGTGTAACTGGAGAAGTCGCAGTAAATCTGAAACGCATACGCAATCAGAGCGAGATAGGCGACCGGAAAACTGATCGTGGCGCTCTGATCGAAACGGTCGTTGACGAGCAGGGCCAGATTGTCCGCTACGAACACTTTTTTGAACACACCCCAGAAGAATAACCAGACCCCTTTTTCAAACTCCATCAAATCGAACTGCCGCCTGCGCTCGAGTTGCGGAAGGATATTTCTGGCCCGTTCAATCGGACCGGCCGCCAGTTGAGGAAAGAACGCGACGAACAGTGCGACGTTGAGCAGATCCTTGCTCGGAGCTAATTGTCTTCGATAAATGTCTAGCGGATACGTCAGCGCCTGAAAGGTATAGAACGATAGTCCGATGGGAACAAGAAGCTGGAGGACGAACGGCTCCGCTCGGAATCCCAATCCGTCGAACATGACCTGAAGGTTCTGAAGGAAAAAGTCATAGTATTTAAAGACAGCCAGGATTCCGAGTGTCACCGTCAGACAGAACACGAGCCATGCGCGCCGCACGAAGGGATCTTCGCTGGAGGCGATCTTCCTCCCTGCGACATACACGACGGCCGTCACAACCCATAGTAGCGACGTGATGCGCCAATCCCACAGGCTGTAAAAACCATAACTCGCCGCAAGCAACAGCCATTTTTGCCGCCGATTGTCCAGGCAGTAGTAGAGCGCAACGAGGGGTAGCAGGAACGCGAGGTAGACCCACGAATTAAATTGCATGGTGCGAGGGTCCTTCGGCGATCATGGTGGCGAGTGGTTCTTGCGGGACAAATTGCAGAGCTGACGCCCTGATGAACAGGGGACACTGAATTGGGTTCACCAAGCGCGTCAGGGTTGTGAAGCGTGGCGTCGCATCATGCCGCCGGCCGTTCCTGATCAGCGGCCTGCTGCGGCTCCAGCCCGGTCCATGCCGATGAAAAAGGGACAGCCTCCGCCGGCCGTTGCGTTCTGTTCCAGGTCGGACTCGCGCCGCCCATCATGAACTTGATCGCCCCCACTGCCAGGGCGGCGTTCAACACCAGAAAATACCGCGCGGCTTGAGCCGCCTTTCCGACGAGCGGAATAGGACGTAACAGCCCCGCGCCTAAGGCAGCGGTGTAGAGAGCCAGCTGGGCTGCAAATGTGGCGCGAAACATTGGCTGGTCCAGAAGCCAGAGATTTTCTACCATCGCGGCGAATAACAGCCATGGGGCCGCCACCCGCAGCGCCTTGTGCGACCATAACGCCAAGGCCACTTTGCCCCACCTGGGCAGGAGCAACGGCCATGTTTGGGACAAGACATGCACAATGCCGGCTCCGGTCCTCACCCGCCGGTGGAACTCATCGGCCACCCGCTTGGGGGCCGCAACCCAGGCCTTCGCTGCGTGATGGAGCACCACGTCGCCATGCGTGCGTAACCGGATGAGCAAGGGCTGCAAAAGGTCGTCCGCCATGGTTTGCGCAGGCAACGGCTGATAGTCTTTTCTCCGGATGGCATAAATGGCCCCGCTGACACCCAGCCCAGCCCCGGAATCAGACTCCTGCGATTTCAGGAACATCTCATACCGCCAGTACAGCCCGTCTTGGCTTTGAGACGTGTCCGATGAGCGGATTTCCAGATGTCCGCCCACGACGACCGCACCGGGGTGGATGGCAAATCCAGTGATGAGCTGTTTGATCGCGTCCGGATAAAACACTGTCGTGGCGTCGGTAAAAATGAGGTATTCGCCCGTCGCCCTGGCTACCAGATCATTAAGCACGCTGGCCTTCCCCCTGCGTTCCCGGAAAGCCATACATTGCGTGCGTGGAAATCGCTGCTGAGTAAGATAGACCCCGGTCCCGTCGGTGCTGCCATCGGACCCGATGAGGATCTGCAGACGGTCCTGGGGGTAGTTTTGCTCCAATAAATTGACAATCCTCCTGCCGATGACCGCCGCCTCATTGTGCGCTGAAATGACGACGCTGACCGTCGGCCATCGAGTCGCCCTATAGGGTCCGGCGGGTACCGTGCGTAACGGAGCCGTCATCTTGCCCACCAGCCAGAGAAGAACCGGATAACCCAGATAGGTATACCCGAACAATCCCAGCGCAGTGATCACCACGATCGCCCCTGTGTTGACTTCCATGTTCATGTAGCCATCTCTATCATGGTCATATAGTGATCACGGCTGGGCGTTCCCCTGGTGCACACGAGCCGGGTTCTGGGATTGCAGCGAAGGAGCTCGGGGTTCACCTAGCTCCGCCGCCAAAGAAGTAAAGTCGCAATCGATGATTCGTTTGGGGAAGGAAGAAACACAGAAGCGTGGGCGATCAGCCCTGCTTGTGCGAAGGGATTAATTGTTCACGTTCAAGGTACTGCTGAAGCGTCTCTGCAACGACGTGATGGCCTGCGGGAGTATAGTGCTCGTTGTCCCAGGGAATGTACAAATCGGGATTTGTGGCATAGGCCTGGCGCAACGCGGGCAACAGGTCGATGGTGCGAAGACCTGCGCGCGTCGCCATGGCCGTAATGCGCTCCTGCAGATGAACAGGTGGAGGAGCGGGCTGCTGCACTTGCATGGGCATCGGCAGTATGACGACGATCGGAACGATTCCTCGCGCCGTCAGCGTGGCAAATTCCTTGAAATATCCCTCCATCTCACTGTAGGCCTTGTCCACATACGGCGTGTTAACCCCATTGTAAATAAGGTCGCGATGTGACCAATCGACGCTCGGCGAAAGCCTGTTCGAAAGACTGGCCCATCGCTCCCGAAGAAACAGCAATACACGACTCCGTTTCAACACTCTTAGATACTCGTGAACCGTGCCTTCGGAATCACCACTCTGTGCGCCAGCGATCGGAGTGATGGTCACAGGTTTGGGGTACAGGTCATTCCAATACACTTGCAGGGTCACAATATGAGGATTGACGAGACTGAGCTTCTCGTTCAGGAGATCCAGTTCCTGCCATGTGCCATACCCTCCGACGCCGGCATTCATCACGCGTGCGGCGTGCGCTTTCAACAGTTCCTCTAACTGCCTGACATACGTCTCTTCGGCGGACACACCGATGCCGGCGGTCATCGAGTCCCCCATGGCCAAAATGCGCAGTTCCTCGTGTGACCTGAGCGGCACTTCCCGCTCATCCCGAAATCCGAGGGTGTTGGTCACGAACGGTTTGTCGATGGTGAAGGCTTGCTGGTGGGCTCGGTACTGAAACATCCTCGTCGGGTGAGGCTCCATGATGGCTTGAGGATTCAGGTAATGATGTCCCGGCGGCAAAAAGAAGGAGGACACCCACTCTGCTCCGAGCAACAGCAAGACCAATTCCGCCGCCAGCAGAAGAACAAGCCATAGGGCCTTATGCGCTCCGGATCCAAGCGGAGAAACTTTACGTGCAGGCTGGTCTACGCCGGCAGCTTGCGCCGCCCCACCAGCGGAGAGATTGTTATACGCCATCCACCACGTCTCCTTGCCGAACCATGCACTGCGCCCGCCGGTGAAACGACGCTAAAAAATCGCGTAGATGAAAGGTGCCACTGCGGTGCCCTGCGTGAGGACGATAAGACCGCCCAACAAGAGCAGGATCACGAAAATCGGAAGGAGCAGGAACTTTCGACGCTCCCTGGTAAACGCCCATAACTCTGTTAGAAACTCTCCCATCGGTTCACCTCCGCATCAAAATTGGTGTCGAACATGCGAGACCGGCCGTGCCGTTCTCACTACACGGTAAGATCCGGCAGCGGGACTCGCTTTGAGTACAATGAAACTTTTTCCCATTAGCCGCGCGATAACGCTGACAGGTGTGAGGATGCCGAAAAAAAATATCCCCAAGATAATTCGCGTATTGACCCAACCCAACACATGGCCGATGGCCATCCACACGCGATAGACCGGGTGCAGTGTGCGGGGCAGGACTCCCCCGAAGAAGGCCAGCACGCTTCCGATGGCGAGCGCCCATATTCTCGGATCCGTACCGGACCAGACCACCGGCCAAAGGCCGATGGCAAGAAACACCCCGCCGACGGTCCATCCAAAGCTCCGGAGCCGTGTGGTCTCGAGTCGTTCGTTCATGACTGGCCTTCCTTCTGAGCCGTTAGTCGAGTTCAAATTCATGCTTCCAATCGGTATCCCCTTGGAGAGCCGGCTGATCTTGCTTGTACAGCACACAATTCTGGAGGACGAGCACGTCCATTTCGGTCCGCATGAAGCAGCGATAGGCATCCTCGGGTGACCCGACGATGGGTTCCCCCCGCACATTGAAGGACGTATTGACCAAGACCGCGCAGCCAGTGAGTTGATCAAAGGCCTGGAGCAACCGGTAGTACCGGGGATTTGTTTCATTGTGTACCGTCTGCACACGGGCGGAATAATCCAAATGCGTGACGGCCGGGATATCGGAACGGGGAACATTCAGCAGATCGATTCCCCAGAGCCCTGGTGGCGCGTCGGTGTCCCGCCGCCGGCTTTCCTTCACGGGCGCCACGAGCAGCATATAAGGGCTGTCACAGTCGAGGTTAAAGTAATCCGCCACCCGCTCGCGCAACACTGATGGCGCGAACGGGCGGAAGGACTCCCGGTACTTGATCTTCAAGTTCATCGTCGATTGCATTTTCGCGCTTCGAGGATCGCCCAGGATGCTGCGTCCGCCCAATGCGCGGGGGCCGAACTCCATGCGTCCCTGGAACCATCCCACCACTTTTTCAGCCGCCAGATCCTTGGCCAGCTGTGTGAACAGCTCGTCGTCCGGCATCCTGCGGTACGGGGCGCCGAGCCGCTTCAACGTTTGCTCGATCTGGTCGTTGGAAAATGCCGGACCGAGATACCCGCCTGCCATGGCATCGGCGCGGCGCGCAGTCCGGGGACGCCCTTCATATTGATGCCAAATCGACAGGGCAGCTCCCAGCGCGCCCCCCGCATCGCCGGCCGCCGGCTGGATCCAGATACCTTTATAGGGTCCTTCCCGTAGCACACGGCCATTTCCCACGCAGTTCAGGGCGACTCCCCCCGCCAGGCACAAATACGGCACACCCGTTTCGTCATGCAGTGTACGGGACAGGCGCAGCATGGTTTCTTCGGTGACTTCTTGAATCGATCGGGCCAGATCCATTTCGCGTTGGGTGAGAGGCGTTTCAGGCTTCCTCGGAGGACCGCCGAACAGGTCGTCGAACCGGGCGCTGGTCATCTTGAGCCCGGTACAGTAGTCGAAATAGTCCATGTTGAGGTGGAACGTGCCGTCCGGCTTCAGATCGAACAGATGTTCGTAGATTGCCTTCACGTACTTCGGTTCCCCATAGGGAGCCAGCCCCATCACTTTGTATTCGCCGGAGTTCACTTTGAAGCCCGTATAGTAGGTAAACGCCGAATACAGGAGGCCGATGGAATGCGGGAATGGAATATCCCAGAGCGGCGTGAGACGGTTGCCCTCCCCCAGCCAGGCGGACGTCGTGGCCCATTCGCCTACTCCGTCCATGCAGAGCACGCCTGCGGATTCATAGGGAGACGGGAAGAACGCCGAGGCCGCATGAGATTCGTGATGCTCGGAAAATAAGAGCATCGGGACGTGTGACTCGGGCAGCGATCCGTCCACCGCCGCGAACTCCTGCCGCAAGAGCTTTTTTAAATAGAGCTTCTCCTTGAGCCACACCGGCATGGCCGTCACAAACGACGACAGGCCTTTCGGCGCAAAGGAGAGATAGGTCTCCAGGAGTCGCTCAAATTTCAGGAGCGGCTTATCATAGAAGACGATGGACTGCACATTCGAAAGGGATATCCCGCCTTCCCGCAAACAATACCGGATGGCTTCGGCGGGAAATCCCGGGTCATGCTTCTTTCGCGTAAACCGCTCTTCTTGTGCCGCTGCGACGATGTGTCCATCCCGTACCAGGCAGGCGGCGCTGTCGTGGTAGTAGGCTGAAATGCCGAGAATGTCCATGTCAGATTCCCTTCCTCTTCATCTGATCGAGGAGAACGCTGGCAATTCTGGAGCGTTGTACAGGAACTTGAGGGCCAAGCCACCGGTTCACTGAGGGGAACCGGCGTACATGGCGCTCTTGCAGACCCTTTCACTTTTGCCATTGGTTCCCAGCGCGGCGCACAGCGCCCGGATATCGACGCCCGGTTCTTCATCGCCTCCCCGGGTTTTATACTGGCTGGCCGAGGACAGCCGGTAATCACCCTCTGCAAGGCCGGCGAATTTGACGGCGTCCATTGACTCGGCAAATAGATTCTCCTTGGGATATTTGTCAGGGTCTCCGCCGATGATCAAATTGTGCGCCACAATCGCGTTGGGGAAGTAGGTGCTGAGCGTGTGCTTGCCTACCCCCGTGCCGTTGCCGGTGATTCCGTCCACATTGTGCGGACTCACATTATAACGATAAACGAATCGCTCGTGAGGCATCCCGTCCGCCACGAGGATATCCCCTGCTTGCACCCCGGTATTGTGCTCGATTACGACGTCCCTGGTGCCCCTCAACATTTGGAACAACCGGCCTTTTCCTCCCCAACGAGGGCCGCCGATATCTTCGAACAGATTATTTTTGATGAGGATGCGGCGCGTAGGATCATTATTCGGATAATGATCATCGAACCCCAGAATATTGAGGCCGCTAGCGGTATGCCGTACGATATTATTCGTAAAGGTGATGTCTTCGATCACCGACCAGGGCGAGCTGCCGTTTTCATTTCGCACCGTGAAAATGACGCCAAACCCATATCCCGGCGTCTGCCAGTTGTATTCAAAGATATTGCCGTCAATGAGGGCGCGGCGGCCGTTTTTAAATTCGAACAACAGTTTGACGCGCCACTGGCTCCCGTCGTACTCCGGCTCGTCGGGTTTCCAGGTGAGGGGTTTGGCGGCATAGTTGTTCCGAATTTCAATGTCGCTGGGGACCAGGTCGCGGATGTTCGGATCGCCGCCACCAAAGCAGATATTTTCGCCGGACGCCTCCAGGAAATTATTGACGATCTTAAACGGTCCGCTGCCCGCCCAGCCGGCCACCGCTTGTGTGTCGTGCACCTCTTCCTTGAAATCAGACAGATACGAATCGATCACGGCCTGGTACCGTCCGTTCATCGCCACGCCGCGACGCGATCCCTTCTTCGAATCACCGTGCAAGTAAGACCGGTCGATCACAATGTGGTGCGGCAGATCCTCAATGGTGCGTTCCCTATTGTTTCCCAGTAACACGATGGCATACAGAAACGTGCCCTCGGTGGGCGCCATTTCGATGCCGATGAACCGGTAGTGATGGGCTCTTCTCTCCGCGCTGACGACGGCGCCCCGGCTCGCCACCAGCTTCGGCATGAGCGGGGCATGCGACGGATGTACCCGGGTCCCGGGCGCAGGCAGCTGTGGCGGGCCAATATGAGACCGGATCGTAATCCAGCCGGTACCGGCTTTTTTCTCCGGCAGCGTAAAGGGGCCCCTGTAGACCGCTCCAGCTTGCAACACAATGGTATCTCCGAGCTGCGCCTCCTCCAGCGCCTCCTGGAGATCTCCACCGGCGGGAACCTTGATGATCCGTCCTTTCGAGGACGGCAATGACGTATCCATAAACTCCCGCGGCAACTGCGGCGAATCGGGGCCGCGATAGGCCTCCGCCCGCGCACCGGAACAGCCCAGCGCCGAACTCCAGATGACGGCAGTCAGGAGGGCCGTCACCGTTGAGATTATGCCTTTCATAGTCGTACCTTTTCCGCCAGTCTGGTTTCAATAATGTTGGCCATGTCGGCCACGCGCGCATCCCATCCTTCCTGCCTCATCGCCTCGACGCGTTGCCGGTCCTGTGCACGCGATCGTTCGGACAGCGCGGCTTCGATCGCCTCGAGAAAGCCCGCTTCATGGGTCGCAATCCGCACCAGACCTTTGTACCGCACCACCTCGGGCAACGGCGTTGACACCACCGGGAGCCCCGCTGCGAGATATTCCCGCATTTTGAGTGGGTTGACGCGGAGGGTCAGCTCATTCATGCGAAAGGGAATCAGCCCCACGTCGAAGCCGCGGCAATAGCCCGGAAGCGAGCTATAGGGTTGTTGCTTGAGGAGGTGGACGTTGGGCAGACGCTGAAGCATCCCGACGTCGGTCTGCGTCTTTCCGACGAGCGCAAACGACCACTGCGGACGGGCTCGTGCCAGTGCCGCGATCATGTCGAGATCCACCCAGTCGGCCAACAGCCCGAAAAAGCCGATCACCGGTTTCGGCAGACGCCGGAGGTCCGCCGGCACCTCGGTGGAGGCATCCAAGGCCTGGCTGAAATGCGCGACATCCACGCCATGCGGAATAAAATAGGTGCGTGGATTGAGCTGACGCCGTTCTTCGCACAGTTTTTCGGCGGACGTAAACACGAGATCCGCGCGCGTGATCAGATCTTTTTCCATCCGGACGATCAGGTCCTTTGGAACGCCGGAGAACTCCGAATACTCATCGACGCAATGATAAATTACCATCCGCTCATTGAGCCGGCCCAACACCCAATTGACGTTGGGTAGAAACGTCCAGACGATGGGCCGGCTCATGCCCAAACGGCGCCCGAGTCGCCGCAGCCACGCGGCAAGCAGGACGCGATTGAGTTGTTCCGCAGCCGCGACACCGGGCAGCGGAAGAACAGGTGGGTCCATGACGAACAGATTCGGTTCGACCTCACGATACCCCGCGATGATGCGGCGCAGCTTGGTAAACGCCCGTTTGACATCATGCGCGCCGGCCGTTGGCCGGCGCATCCCGATTGAATTGACCCAGAGGACACGGTTCTTCCTCGCCAGAATGCGCATAATGTGTTTTTTGCTGGTGGGATCGCCCTGCCAATCCTGAGAAAAGCAGATGATAGAGTGTCCTTCGATCATAGCAGCGGCCTTTCATCAGGGGCTCGTGGCCCCAACGGCGTCCAGGGGTAAGCTTTAGCTACGGCAGACCAATGTTTCATCGCTCAATCGGGCGGCCTGAATGTGGGATTCCGCGCGACGGCCCACGCAGAACACGAGCGGGGCCAGCCAGCGCCATTCCGGCTTGGGCACCGCACTCCGGCTCCACAGAGCGGCCATGACGGCAAACAGGCGGCAGCAGGCACGGTGAAGACGTTGTCTCAGGCCCTGTTCCCCCAATGACGACGAGAGAAAGGCATTCATAAACCCGAGATAATCCGACTCTACGGTTTGTAGGCCCGCCCGCTCATGCACGTTCTTCAACGTCTCGGCGGTATAGACCACATGCGCTTTCAGGACCCGCAGGCTGCCCAGCCGCTGCAGCATCCAATTGAGACCTTGCAGGTTCGGCACCAGGGTCAATAGCTGTCCTCCCGGTTTGACATACCGGGCCAATCTGTTGAGTTTGTCCGGGGCATCGTCCAAATGCTCCACGACACCAAGCGAATACACCAGATCAAACCGGTTACATAAATCCTCATTGACCTGCAGATCAAAGGCATCCCGGCACAAGATTTCGCCTTGCACGTGAGCGCCTGCCAGATTAGCTCGCGCCAATTCGGCTGCATGCGGTTCGATATCCAATCCAACTGCACGGCAGCCGGTCGTGCGTGCCAGATACGGCAACCAGGGAGACCTTCCGCAGCCGATCTCCAAGATCTCGGACTGCTGGGACAGCTTTCCGTACTCGTCGAACAATCTCATGAGCCGCCGGTCCTGGAGGAACCGTTGATCCGGCAAATAGGGATTCTTGAAAATGTCTTCGGCAGACTCGGTGTAATATCCCGTGTCCGGCTTCCACAACCAATCGCTTGGCCCCAACGATGCCATGGAACACCTCGCATGAAGAGAATTAAAGACGCTCGCGTGAACGCCCCAGATTTGCTCTATGCTCCCACCTCACAGAGGGTTAGTCGCACCAACCGCCGCCATGGAACCGTACGAGACCGAGATCGGATCCTCGCCGTCTAAAAACAGTCGGTGCCACATCTCAAGATTCATGAGCAACCATAAACGGTCGGTATGTGTACGGACACCCCGCCGATGCTCCTCGGCCATCCGCTTCACATAGGCAGGGTGGAATAAACCGCGGCCCAGCGCACGGGGCCCGAGCACCAGGTCCTCCACCACCGGCCAGTATGGCCCCTGAAGCCATTGTCCCAACGGAACGGGAAAGCCCATTTTTCGCCTCGTCAGAATCGCCTCTGGGATAAGGGGGCGGACCGCTTCCCGCAGCACCGCTTTGGTCCGCCAGCCATCCAGCCGGAACCGTCCCGGCATGGCGCCGACCAGGTCCACCAATTCATGATCGAGATACGGCACGCGGCTTTCGACCGACGCGGCCATGCTCATTTGATCCTGCTTCATCAGCAGCTCCACCAGGTGGGTCTGGAGATCCACATAACTCATCCGCTCCAGCGAACCCTCCTGATGTTCATCCCAATAGCGCAGTCCCTCCGCATGCGGATCATGGGCCGCCAGCAGGCTCTTGTCCCGCAGGAGCCCTCGTTGCAAGGCGGTCGGAAACACCGAAAAGTTATCGAAGAAGATGCCCCGGGGACCGGGGGGAAACGCCAGGAACGACCGCTCGGCGTAGCGCCGGAGAGGGCGCGGCAGGCTCGCGAGCATCTGCGCGACCCCGCGCTGCCCGGCCGCCGGCATCGCCCGCCAGTACCATCGCCCGAGCTGCTCGTTCAGCGCCGTCACGCGGTAGCGGTAGTCATAGCCGAGAAACAGCTCGTCGGCGCCCTCGCCGCTCAGCACGACCTTGACATGCTGCTGAGCCAGCCGGGAGACGAAATACAAAGGGACGCTGGAATGAAACGCGATGGGCTCGTCTTCGTGCCACACCAGGCGGGGCAGCGCCTGAAAAAACTCCTGCGGCGACACCAGCACCTCATGATACACCGCCCCCGCCGCCTGCGCCGCCATGCGGGCGTACGGCAATTCGTTGGCCTCGGCCTCCGCGAATCCGACGGAAAACGCATGCAGGGGATGCTGGACGGCCGGGGCCATCAGGGCCGCCAGCGCAGTGGAATCCAGGCCGCCGGACAGGAACAGCCCCACCGGCACATCGCTCATGAGATGACTGCGGACGACGGATTCCAGCTTGGCCCGCACCAGGTGCGCGCGCTCCTCCATGCCGGCGGCAGATCCATCATTTTGCACCGGAGGATGCCAATACCGCCGCTCCCGGAACCCCTCTGCCCTCGACCAGGTCAACGACCGGCCCGGGAGCAATTTGCGCACGCGCCGGAAACAGGTCTGCTCGCCCGCGACGAATCGCGAGGCCAGCAACTCCGGAAGAACGGCCTGATTGAACTCCGGACGGAAGGCCTCCGCGGCCAGCACGCCTTTGATCTCCGACGCAAACAGCAATTCCCTGTCCGTGCAGGCGTAATAGAGCGGCTTGATGCCCAATCGGTCGCGGGCCAGCAATAACCGCTCCCGCGTGCGATCCCAGAGCGCGAAGGCGAACATGCCCTGCAGCCGCTCGAGGCACCCCTCCCCGTAGATTTCATACAGATGCAGAATCGTTTCCGTATCGCTGCGTGTCCGATAGTGATGGCCGCGGGCTTCCAGCTCCCGGCGTAGCTGCGGGTGGTTGTAGATTTCTCCGTTGAAGACGATACAGAGCGTCTCGTTTTCATTTGTCATGGGCTGATGGCCGCCGGCCACATCCACGATCGCCAGACGGCGGTGCGCCAGGCCGACGCCCCCGTCGATCCACAAGCCCGAGCCGTCCGGTCCGCGATGCCGCTGGACGTCCCTCATCCGGGTGAGCCGGGACGTTTCCACGCGTTCCGCGAGATTCAATTTCACGATGCCCGCAATCCCGCACATAGATCAGGCTGCCTCCAC
>CBDIWQ010000116.1:0-5908 GCA_965285965.1 uncultured bacterium
CATTGATGCGGACAGGTCCGGCAACTGAAAGGCCGATCCAAAAAACCAGGCATTAGATGAACTTCATGGGATACTTCAGTAATTCTCAGACTGATGTAGAGTCTGATAAGATCTATTATGTTAACTCTAGATGAGCTTCCAAATTCCACCCCGCTACTTCCCTGGAGAACATCGCCCTCTCGTTGAGCCGCCCGACTCTTCTCTACGCTCGGTCAGAACCTGAATGGACGCGGCATATGACCCGATCCGGCCTTGGGATTCCATCGCGAGTGGTTCGGCCGTGTGAAAAACGGTTTCAGCCCATGTCTCATACCAGTTCGAGCCATCGCTCATCCGAATTTCGGTTTTCGGTGACTCAGTTCATGCATTCCTGATCGTCAGATGACGTGCGGCGGTTATGCTGTGCGGAACTGTGCCGACACACCTTGTTCTTTCAAACCATCGTGCGATCGCGGCACGGCGCTACGTCTTCTTGGGCGCCCACTCATATTGCTCTCGTTTCAAGGCCGGTCTCAGTTCTGGATGGTGGCCGCGGCTTTCATACGGACTTCCACTAATGTTTATGATGACCATGTGAGTCTGTGCGGTTCAAATCGCATGCTAAGGTAGAAGACACGCTCTTAAGTCACTGTATTGATGTCTTCTTTTGCTGGATAGCATCGCTCTTCCATCCGTCTCCTGATACGGGTAGACCTAAAAACAGAGCTGAACCACCGAGCCTCCCCCGCCCATCTCTATGATCGAGCCCCTGCTTCGTTGAGTTTGCGTAGGTAAGCCCTGATTCGACGCGCATTCGTCCCGACATCACTGGTGCCGACACGGGAGACCGACCGGACATCGATCAGGCTGCCGTCGCCGTTCGCATGGATTCGCACGACGACATCGTCTTTGAACCCGAACCAGAACGTCGTATCCGATGCCTCGATCCGGCCCTCTTCCTGGTCCGCCGCCACGATGTCCCATCCCATTTCTTTTGCCGTCTGCAGGGCCAGCGCGAAAGCCGTCGGCCTGGGAACAGGCAGGAACGCCGGACTCAAATCGGGATAGGCCGCGTGCTGCTGCTTGGCGATCTCCGGCCCGCCGTAGTCGGCACTGTTTGCCGCGTCGGTTCTCAACGGCAGCATGGTTACGAAGCGCGGCGGATTGTCGGTATCGGTGGTGATGTCGTGGATCGGAGGCACCTGGCGCGCTGTCTGCCTCATCCGCCACGGGACTCCGACGACGAGAAGCCCGATGAACAGAGCCATGAGGGCGTACCATGCGCCACGCCGGGGCCCCTGCCAGAGCGATGCGAGACCACCGGCCAGACCAAGAACGGCACTGCCCAATCCTCCATAGGCGGCCCATGCGAGCAGTTGAAAGCCGGTCCGAAAATGCCACCAGCCGGCGCGGCTGCCGAATCCTGCGAGGATCGCCACTGTGGCCGAGCCGAGAGCGATCAAGAGAGCCGCCCGGCTAAGCTGCATCGTTGTGCCAGACATCGCTCTCCTCCGGCTTCGTGCTTGATGGGTCCGTCCCCCCTCGTCTGCCGGTGACATCACTCATCGGCAGTGATCGGATAAATTGCGACCGGGCAGCTGGCCCGCTGAACCACCGTTCGGAGGGTCAGGGCCCGGGTGCGTTCCAGGTGTCTCCGCCACGCCAGCGCAATGAGATCGCTCTGATTGTCGGACGCAAACCGAACGATGGCCTCGCCCACCGGTTCCGTACAGAGCACCGTCCGCAGGTGGACGCCACAGCGGGGCCTCCCGATGGCTCTGGCGCGCGAGAGAAATTCCCCGGCCCAGGCCGGCCACTCGTGTTGGGGTTGATCCACATAGTGCGGCGCATGGAGCGCTCCCGTGTCCTCCGGCGGAGCGGCCGCTGCGGTCGCCACATGGAGGATAATCATTTCGGCCCTGGCGTCATGACAGAGTTCGCTTGCCGCACCGATGGCCTGTGCGCTTGCCGGCGTCCCGTCGTGCGCCACCACCAATCGCCGGAGCGACCAGAGGCGTTGAGCCCATCCCGGGGGAACGAGCAGGACCGGACAAGGCGTCTGCAGCAGGATGTCTCTGGCAATTTCCCCGAAGCCTCCGTCCGGTCTCTCAGGCGCGGTATGGCAGCACATCACGATGAAGCGACTCCCTCGCTTCTTCGCTTCCTCCACGATGGCCGCGGCCGGAGCGCCGGCACATTGATCGAGGACCGTGCCCGAGAGATGGCGGGCCATCAGCTGAAGTTTTCCGCAGATCTCTCCGGCGGGAAGGGACTGGGGCGAGACATGCACGATGTGGATGGTCGCGCCCAGTATTCGGGCCAGGCCGTCGGCCACGGGCAGCACCATCGTCGCTTGAATCGAGCCGTCCAGCGGGACCAGAATCGTCGAGGCGCGTTGCGGGTCCGGGACACCGGATGGATCAGGCGCCGGCTCTGTGCGCGTCTGTTGAAGATTCATGACTCACCTGCCTTCGTTCGGAGTGAAGGGTTCGCCCGGCCGCGCTGCACCCCGGTCAAATTCTCACAAACGGGCGACATAGGGACGCGAGGAGTCGATTTCGTTGACGGTCACGTGACCCAGTTGGATGACCATCGGATCCCCGCTCCGCAGATCGACCGTGACCTGTGCGGGTTCCTGGTCGATTGTGATCGTAACGGTGCGGCCCCTCCATTGGAGGGAAAAGACCAGCCTCTCCCAGGCTGCCGGCAGATGCGGTTCGAGGATCAGCCCATCGTCGCGAAAGCTCACGCCTCCCATGCCGAACACGGCGGTCTGCCACAGACCGCCCAGGGATGCGATGTGGACGCCCCCGGACGCATTGCCGTTGTGGGTGGACAGATCGATTGCCGCGGCTTCATGGAAATAACGGTGGGCGAGGTCGGTGTCGCCGAGCCGCGCGCTGACCAAGGCATGGAACGAGGGACTCAGGGAACTGCCATGAGCCGTGAGGGGCTCGTAATAGCGAAAGTTCGCTTCGTGCACCGTCGAAGGAAATTCGTCCCACAGCAGGGCGCTCAGCATAATCACGTCCGCCTGTTTCACGACTTTGGAACGCTGCGTGCGTTCACGTCCGAGGACGATATCGATGGGAACGGTTCGTGCCCGGTACGCCGCAAGATCGAGGTCCTCGAGTTGAAAGAATCCTGAAAATTGCTCAAACAGATTCGTGCGGGCATCGAATCCGGTCGCCATCACGCCGGCAATCCGGCGCCAGCTCGCCGGTTCGTCAGGCGCGAGCCGGAGGCGTTCGACCACGGTTCGGCACGCGTCGGGACGGGAGGACGCGATCCACTCAACCGCTTCTGCGGCCCGCTCCAGATTCCCTTTCGCCATCACATTGGTGAAGGCATTGTCGTCCACGGTCTCATGGTATTCATCCGGTCCGATGACGGTGCGGATGTGATACCGCCCGTCGCGTTCCAGGCGGCCGCGGGACGCCCAAAAGCGGGCGGTCTCGACGAGCATGTCTATGCCCGCCCCGATCAAAAACGGCTCGTCGGCCGTCGCGCGCCAGTATTGCCAGACGGCATAGGCGACGTCGGCGCTGATATGGTGCTCCTGAATACCAGTAAGGATGCGCACGACCTCGCCGTTGGGCGCGACGACCGAATCCGGTGTCACATCCTCCCCGGTGTCGGCCGATTCCCAGGCGTAGAGGGCGCCTTGGTACCCGAGGCTGCGCGCCCTGTCTTGCGCCGCCGAGAGCGTATGGTACCGGTACATCAGCAGCGCCCTCGCCGCCGGCGGATCCGTGTACGTGTAGAAGGGCAGCAGGTAGATTTCAGTGTCCCAAAAGACATGGCCTTGGTACACGGACCCGGTCAGCGCCCGCGCGCCCACCGAGACCCGTTCGTCGTTCGGGTTCACGGCACTCGTAAGATGGTAGACGGCAAACCTGAGCGCCTGCTGCGCCGTCTCATCTCCGGACAATTCCACGTCGGCGGCGCGCCAGCGCTTTTGCCAGGAATCCATATGTCGCCCCGCGTGGGACATGACGGCGGCCTCATCCGCCCGGCGCACCTGCCGTCTGACCCTCACGGCCGGATGGGCCGTCTCGCGCGACGAGAAGACCACCACGGCGCGGGTGAAGCGGGCCGTTTCGCCGATCTGTGCCGGCCAGGTCCAGCGTTCCACCAGCCCCTGGTCACGGACGTCGGTCGTTCGGGTCAGCGCCGGTCCCATCTCGGGACGGACCATGCTTCGATGCGCCATGGCGATGCTGGCGCCCCTGGCTGTCGCTCCCTCCATCAAGACCGCCTCGGCTTCGATGTTCGCCTGCCACAGGGTGCGCCCCGGCGGTGGTTTCGTCGCACATTCGATGGTCACCGGTCCTGTATAGTTTTCGGCTGTCAGGAGGACGAATTGCAGAAACAGGTGGCGATCGGACAGCGACACCAGACGCATCGAGCGGAACCTCGTGATACGGCCTGTGGGATCGCGATGCCGCCACACTCGCAGGTAGAGCCCGCGGCGAAGATCGAGGATGCGGCGGTGCTCCAGTATGTCTCCCCGTTCGAGTGAAAGCGGAAGTCCTTCCACCAGGATGCCCAGCTGCGTCCAGTCCGGCAGTGTGACAAGTTCAACGGAACCGGCTGAAGGGTCGGCGGTTTCAAACACCCCGGCGAGAAATGTCGCGGGGCCCGACAAGCTGGTACCCTCTTCGATCGAGCCTCTGGTTCCCCCATACCCGTTCGCTACGGTGAAGACCGACTCGATTTCATGCTCGCGGGCGAGAGTGAATCCTTCCTCGGTGAGAGCCCAGCAGGGATCCCGCGGACCGGCAAGTTCAAGCGCATTGAATGGATCGGGTGATGCCCGCTCGGTCGTGTCCTGCTCGGACGGGCGGCCGTTTGCCTTTGTGACCTTGGCCGGCATTGAGCTCCCCCCGCATCGTGCCGAGGGCTTCCCTAGAAGAAAGGGCAGACTATGCGATCGTCCCTTTGCGGTCACCCTCCTGAGACAAGGAGCCGCATGTGCCGCCGGATGGGACCATGGAGGCGGATCTCACCATCATCCGTTGGCTCGCTACGGTGCGATTCTTCCGCGCGGACGACCCGTTTCCAAGAAAAGCGGACGGCGCTCAACCAACCCGTTCGATGACGGCACAGGCGATCCGATCGCCCGCATCACCCGCCGGCTGACTGCGGTAGTCGTCTGCCTTCGCATGGACAACCAAAGCCGAGCCATCGCCGTCGAGCAGCCCGCCGTCGCCTTGGGTGAGAGCCACGTTGGGATTGAACAGGTGAAGATGAAGCGTGCCGTCTGCGCCCACGAACTGATTGGGCATGTCGCCCGCATGCGGGCCGCCCTCGACCTTATAGCCGTGCTCACGTTTGCCGGACGAATAATGAGCCCCCGCCGATTTGAATCCGTCAGCGGGATCGCATCGTCCGGTTTGATGGATGTGGAACGCATGTTCACCCGGTGAGAGGGCCGTCAGCTCGGCCTGGATGAGCAGGCCGGTCGGCGTCGCGATCAATGTGGCGGTGCCGATCTGTTTTCCCTTGCCATCCTTGAAGAGCGCTGTGACCTGGTCAGCCGCCGGCGCGCTCCCTGTTGGAAGGAATACCAGTGCGATACTGAGGATCCATGCGTGCCTGTTGATCATTGTCGCCTCCTTGTCTTGGAGCAGTCGGCGCCGGCCTGCGGCCGTTACTGGGACCGCGCATATTGGAATTCCGGCATGGCCTTGATCGCCTCCTTGGAGGCTCCGCGGAGGATGAACTTACCGCCTTCTTGCTTGATCTGACTCACGGGGATCGCCACGTCATGCTTGCCGATGCCAATGAATCCGCCGGCGCACCGCGGTCCCGGCGCCGACCGTCGCGGCCAGGACGGCCAGCGTCAGCGGCCCGTGCAGCGCCCCGAGCCGGACGGAGCCGCCGCTGATCAGGCCCTGCAGCTTGCCGAACGCGATGTTCGACCCCC
>CBDIWQ010000117.1:0-4771 GCA_965285965.1 uncultured bacterium
TTTGACGATGAAGGGCTGCAAGATGCCCGGCGGCAGGCTGTTGAGAATTTGGGTGATCCGCTGCATCACCTCCATCTGTCCGACGTTGATATCGGCGCCCCAATTGAACCAGATCTGAACGGCCCCGATGCCTTGCTTGGCGAAGGATTCCACGTGCTCGACGTTGGAGGCCGAACTGACCGCCTTTTCGATCGGATAGACGACGCTTTGCTCGATATCCAGCGGAGGGGCGCCCTTATAGATGACGCCGACAAACGCAACGGGCACCTGAATCTGAGGGAAGAGATCGACCGGCAACCGCTGAAGGGAGGTGACGCCGAGCACCACCATCGCAAGCGAGAGCATGAGGATGCCGATGCGATTCCGTAAGGCGAGGAGCGTGAGCCACATTATGCAAGCACTCGTGCCCGATGAAGGGTGAGCAGTGCGGTTGTCGGCGGCGGTCCCGGGTCATGCATCACGCATCACCTTTCACCGGCGGAAGCGGTTGAGTTTGGACCGGCATGCCGTCGTGAACCAGGTCTTTGCCGGAGACGATCACCTGCTCGTTCCCGTCCAGGCCCTTGGTGATCTCCACTCGGTGTTCATCGCGCAGTCCGATTTCGACCTGCACCCGATGGGCTTTCCCGTCCCGGATGACATAGACGTATTGGGAGTCCTCCAAGCGGCTCACCGCATCCATGGGTATCTGAATCGCATCGCGGTGCCTGCCGACGAGGGCTTCGACGCGGGCGAACATCCCGCCCTTGAGCTGTCGATCTTTGTTCGGGAGATCGATCTCCACGGTCATGGTCCGTGTGGCCCGGTTCAGGGCTTGCACGATGCGGGTCACGGTGCCGTCAAAGGCGCGATCCGGGTAGGCCTCGGCTCGGACTTCGGCTTTCTGCCCGATCTTGATAAGCGGGATATCTTTCTCCACGACTTCGATCAGAATACGGACCGTATCGATATCATGGAGACTCAGCATGCCGCGCGACATCGTCGAAGTGCTGGCCGTCGCGCTCGTCACGTAGGCGCCTTGATCCAGGTTCCGCTCGGACACATAGCCGGCAAACGGAGCGCGAATGTACGAATAGGCCAGATTGGTTTCGGCCTGAGCCAGCGCCACGTCCATTTGTTGGACCTGCGCTTGCAAGGATTCAAGCGCCGCGATGGCGCCTTCGTAATTGACCTGGGCGTTATCGAGATCCTGCTGGGAGATGAAGTGTTCTTTGATCAGCGCCTGCATCCGGTCGAGCGTGAGCTTCGCGTTTCGCACAGCGGCATCCTGTTGAGCCACCTTGGCTTTGGCGGCGGCGAGATTCGCTTTCGCCTGATTGACGGCATGGACGTAATCGGTGTGGTCAATCTCGATCAACAGTTGATTGGCCCGCACGAAGTCCCCTTTATCCACATGCATCTTGGCGATATACCCATCGACCCGCGAAAAGACGTTCACGACCTGGTTCGGAATGATATCCGCCGTGTAGGTCAGGCGAATATCGAGGTCCTGCTTGACGGGCGTGACGGTGCTCACCGTGACCAGGCGGGATTTGCGCTGATCGGTTTTGGCGCCGCTGCTCAAGCGAAACACCACGAGTGCGGTCACGGTGAAAAAGATGATGATGCCTAGGATCACGAACGGATGTTGCTTGAAGGACTTCATGCGGGGAGCCTCCGGCCTGCCATGCGCGGCGGTGTCGTCGCGACCAGACCTCGCAGGAAGAGGTCCACATAGGCCGAGACCGTGTCCTGATGCGACCGGTGCATGGGAACCCCGAAAATTTCGTGCAAGAGACGATGATGCACCACCATGCCGATGAACGCCCGTGCGGCCAACAGAGGATCGACGCCACGGAACGCGCCTTCCGCGATTCTCCTGTCGATGTAGGTGGCGAGGTACTCATAGAACACCTTGTGGTGCCGCCCAAAGAACATGTCCGAGAGCTCATGGCCTTCCAAGGCGCTGAATAACAACAAGCGGAGGAGGGTCGAGTCCACGTCCGGTCGGATGCGATAGCCTGCAATCAGCGTAAACACCTGACGATCATCCCGCTGCCGCGCCGACTGTTCAATGGCGTCGAGCAAGTCGCTGACTGTCACTCGTTCTTCAAGGATGGCGCCGTACAACGCCCGCTTCGTCGGGAAGTATTTGAAGACCAGCGCTTCACTCACGCCGGCCGCTTTGGCGATTTCCTTCGTGGTCGTGCCATTGAATCCTTTGCGGGCAAAGAGGGCCGCTGCGGCCGCGATGAGGCTGGCGTGCCGTTCTGTGCTGGAGGGGCGTGAAGGTTTCTTGACGGTGTGCATAGAGTGTGTGAGTGCTTACTCACCAAAAAGTATCATGTGCACTGTCTTAAATACAAGGAAGGGGCGGTTCACGGCGGTTCATCCCATAACACCAAAGACTCAAGGCATGCCGCCGACATGGAGTCCTCATAAGTGAAACCAAGAACCCTGGCGCTCGGGACGCCACGCCGGGAAAATTAAGAGGTCGGTTCCGCGGTTTTCGTTCCAGGGATTAGGATCTGCGCCGCTGTGCCCGGATGTCCTCATCCCCAATTTCGTGGCCCCTCGTCCCTCAAATGACGATTTGATGCGGTCTCCGGAAGATATTCAGGGGTACTGTGGCCTTTCAAAGATAAACATCCTTGCAGGCCTTTATGTGGTGCCATTACCGGTGTGCCAGGAAGAGCTGCAGCCGATGGTGATCCTCGCGCGTGAGCGTGCGCAGGGTGACGCCGAAGCGGCGGCCGCTTGCCCACGAGACGCGGGCCTCAGGGATACAGAGCTCCTCGCCGGCATCGGGCAGCGTTAGGAACAGGGCGACCTCCATCCCGGGTTTGAGCGCGCCATCACCCTGTAGGCCGATTCCGTTTTCGGACAGGTCGATGACATGGCCATGGTCCATGGCGAAGCGATGCCCGTCGACATACGAGACCGTTATAGGCAGACGGCTGCGCGTGCGAGGTTCTTGACGGCGGGTTACGTGGGTCTTTGCATCGTTCCGTGAGCGGTGTGGCACGCCGGTCGTCCGTTTCATGATTCGTCCTCCGTTATAACTTGAAGCAACGCTATGCTCTATACAGGTTACCCTGAAAGGTCACGTTTGCCTTCCCCCCAGTGGCGGGATGGAACCCTATGCGGAGGGAGGGGGGACTCAGTCGTCATAAGGCGATTCGACCAACGGTCTGTCTGAGGTGGCCGTCGACCTGTCACCGGGCTCTTCAAGATGGACAGGCTAGACGAGGCGAAATCGAGTGCGGCGATTACTGACCGAGTCCTGCGAGATGTTCTTCCAGATGAACGCCTGCAATCGTTTCCGTTGCTCTGAGTCGACGTACATAAAGCGAACGGAAAAGTGGCAGCCAGAGACCCAGATCACGTGCGCCGACGGCAGCACCAGCGGCGGTTGTCCGTCCAAGAGCATGATCTTAAGGGTCACCAGCGTGCCGCGCGTCACAGGGCTTTCACTGACCACCTTGCACCCCGCTAAGGAAAGATCCTTGGTGAGCCCTTCACCGAGATGAGGCTGCGTCGAGATCTCACCGCAATATGTCACGCGGCAGGAGACCGTCACGCGCTCAGTATGGCGACTATCCAGGGGAGAATAAGACTTCCGTGCGGTCTGACCGGGTCCGGCTTTGCTCATCGGGGTTTTCCTCCAACATGGGATTGCGACTCGTGAGGGCCACATTATACCGTGGTGCCTTCGAGCAACATTCCCCAAGAGGAGGGCCATGCCCCCCACCGAAAGAACAGGACCTGGGCAGACGAAAGAATGAATAAGGGATGGGAATGATCTACTGGCGGATTTTGGCCCAGGCCTTCTGATATTCCTCGAATGAATCGACTTCCATCCAGCCCTTGAAGACCGGTACGGCGTCGACCCTATGTCCCTGATCGATCAGTTCCTGGATGAGATCCGTGAAGGACGCTTTACTGAAGGTGCCGCCTTCGTGAAAGCCGGTCTTTTTATAGGTGTCTTTGGAGGTCTGGTAGCAGGTGCGAAATGCCTGGGTGCCTTTTTCAGAGAACATCGCCATCCCGATGAATTCGCCATGAGCCTGATCGACGGGAAGCTGCTGGCCGATCTTCACAATCCGGTGCTCTCCCTCAGGCAGGACGAAGCGGGACACCTGGCTCTTCCCCGGAGATTCGGCCAGTGAGACGAGATCCGGGTTCAAGTGGATCGGCTGGGCCGTCCGATCCGCGTCGAGCCAGGCGACGTCCACCACGAGCGAGATGTCGGCCGGACTCTTGAGAAGCTTTTCGAGGATGGCCCTGTCGAACATGATGTCGCCATAGAGGACGAGAACCCGGCCTTTGAACTCGTGTTCCGCGCAGAACAAGGAATAGAGCTCGCCTGTCTCTTCGTATCGGTCGTTGTCGTAATACCGGATGTTCGGCAGCGTGATTGCCTCTTTTTTATAGCCGCGGACGAGGGCGATGTCTTTGATGTTGCACTCGTTCAAGGCGCCGACCGCGCGCTCTAAAATCGTCTTTCCCTTGATGTCGAGCAGGCATTTCGGCTTCTCTTCGATGAGGGGAAGCAACTGCTTTTCAAATCCCGCTGCGGCGATAATGGCGGTGATCTTTTCTCCGTCCACGGGGAGGAACTGTTTCTCGTCCTGTTCCATCTGCGGCACGCCGACAATGTCATAGACTTCGGGCAAGGTGACGATACGATCGTTTGCGGCACCGGGGCGCGTGTCTTTCTTGATGAGCTCCAGCGTCTCCTGCATGGCGCGGATCGCGGCGCGGACGGGCTGGTTGGCATAAATAATGATTT
>CBDIWQ010000118.1:0-13575 GCA_965285965.1 uncultured bacterium
TGTTCCCGGTGGCCTTACCGGAGGGGCCCCACCCGTTCCCATCCCGAACACGGAAGTTAAGCCCTCCAAGGCCGATGATACTGCTGCCGCGAGGCCGTGGGAAAGTAGGACGCTGCCGGGTTTCAAACAAGAGCCCGCTAGAGCAATCTAGCGGGCTCTTTTGCTTTTAGACCCGGAACAGACTTCAAAACTAAAGAATAATAAGAGGCGGGTCCTGCCGTTGACCAGCCCAATCGACTTCGCACCCCGCTCGGTGTAGGGGACCCCCGCTGCAGGCGAGCTGGCATTCGGTACCACCCCGGGACGGGAGGGAGCCCACCCGTCTGTTAGAGATCGGAGGCGCGCTATAATCGCTTGTTGATTGCAGCGCTTAGAAGATATTTCGCGAGTTGATCCAACGTGGCGGAACGAGCAAGCTTGGTTTGGACCTCTGCCGAGTTTGAAAAGGCCTGTTGGATTTCACCATCCAACAGGCCTTCTTCTTTGAACCCCGCAGCGCCGACTACTTTGGACTAAGAAAGTCGAAGGGCACCTATAGCGGCCCAAGTCTTGGGGCAGTAAGCGGTCGAATGACAAAGTAATAGGATCTAAGCATTTTCTTCATGAAGCCAAGAATATGCATGTGTTTCCAAAGAATGTAATTGAGCTCACCTGAGGCGTAATCGCGGGAAAATCGCTCTGAGTATGCGGCATCCGAATGCTGCAAAATACCGTTATACAAATAGTTGTAATCAAGGGGCCTCAAGGCGAATGTTATTGCCTTATTCCGCTCGTTGAGCCAACGTATGAAAGTAGCCGTTACATCCTGCTGATCTCTCCGGAACACTCGAATCGTAGTACCCTTGGCTGGGTCATCTAACTTCAGCATTGCAGTCCACACTCCGTGGAGCTTGTGATAGTAAACTGAGTCTTTCTCGTTCTGAATGAGAGGTCTGAATTCATTTAGTGCATGCCGCAGGTAGGGCATGTTCGAAATGTGGTACTGGCCATTCTTCTCAACGATCTCGACAGTATAGTCAGACGGAAGATGATCGAAGCGACTTATGAAACTTATCGACTGGGCCCGCTCATATTCTGTCAACACATCGCGGGGCGCGCTGTTCACAAACTCGAATTGAACAGGATCCGGCAGCTTTGTTGTAAGTATGGCTTCCGCACCAGAGATGATCTGGTCTATCTCGGTTTGAAGCCTTGCTAACCTTTGGCGAATACGATCGGGAAAGTTGGATGAGGCCATATCTGAGTCCACTAAGCCCATGAGCGTAGGTGGTGTGACCGAGCAAGTCAACACTTGCAACATTAAGAAATAATAGGCAGAGAACGAATTTCATATAGCCATTCGGCCCGGCGCGATGGCATTCTGTGCGTCCCACTAGGTAGCCATGGCGCTAGCCACTAAGAGCGGCGCGCAGCAATCCGCGATTCCGCCGAATCCCAGCCGGCATCGAAGGGACGGCCGGGGCTGTCGATGTCGATGACCAGCGGGGCGTGATCCGAGGGTATCGGTTTTCCCTTCCGTGCCTCGCGATCGATTTCGGCCCAGACAACGCGATGTGTTAGAGGCGCCGTCACGAGCACGTGATCGATCCGCATGCCGTAGTTTTTGTGAAACATGCCGGCGCGGTAGTCCCACCACGTGTACCGTCCGGGTTCCGGGTGATGCAATCGATACGCATCGACGAATCCGGCGCTCGAAAGCCGCGAAAAGGCTTGCCGCTCACGCTCGGAAACGTGCGTCCCACCATGACAGGCGCGGGGATCCCAGACATCGATATCGTCGGGCGCCACATTGAAGTCACCGCCGATGACGGCCAATGTATCCGGATTAATGGTCTGATTGATCCAGTGCGCCAGCCTGTCAAACCACACGAGCTTCGCTTCATAAAACGGCGAGCCCACGACCCGACCGTTCGGTGCGTACACACAGATCATGCGCACACCGCCGCATTCGGCAGCGATCATTCTGGCCTCAGCCAGCGGTTTATCGTCATCGACGTCAGACGTCCGCGCCCGCCGTAAGGGCTCTCCAAAATTCGTGATCACATCTTCGATCCCGCACCGGCTCGCAATCGCCACGCCGTTCCATCGACCCTCGCCATGGTGTACCAGCTCGTATCCGGCCTGTTTGAACGTTTCGACCGGCGCGTCCTTATCCGCGAGCTTCGTTTCCTGCATCAGCAGCACGTCCGGCCGCGCCCGATCCAGCCACCACAGGACCTTTTCCAGGCGAGCCTTCAGCGAGTTCACATTCCAGGTGGCAATCCGCATGTCTATGGACCCGACCACTTGGGTGTATTCGTTGTAATCAATTGAATTTCGTTCCGGATAGACTCGATGTCGATTGTGGGCATCCTGAACGACTATCTGTCAAGAACCGCGTTGCACGATCCAATTGGAGGGTCGAAGCCATGAAGTATCTGCTCCTGTGCTGCCACGAAGAGAAGAAATGGGACTCCATGTCCAAGAGCGACTGCGAGGCCGTGATGAAGGAGACGATGGCCTACTGTGAGGCACTGAAGAAGAGCGGTCAGCTCCTGGCGGTAGAGCAATTCGAACCGATCAAGACGGCCATGAGTGTCAAAGTTCGGAACGGGAAGGTGTCCGTGACCGACGGTCCCTTTGCCGAAGCGAAGGAGCAGCTCGGTGGGTTCTTCCTGATCAGCGCCCGGGATCTGAACGAGGCGCTCCAGGTCGCCTCAAAGTTTCCGTTGGTGCGGTTCGGGACCATGGAGGTGCGGCCGGTCAGGGACATTCCCGGAAACGGCCGCGTCGTGGTTTCACTCTGAGGAATCACCCCCGCGTCCGGCAGCCTAACATCCATCAGTCACGGGGATAAAACATGAATACAACAAGGGCCTTCACCGGCGGATGTGCTTGCGAGGCGATTCGCTATGACACCACAGCGGAGCCGGTTCTCATGCTTCACTGCCACTGTCGCGATTGTCAGCGAGCCAGTGGCGGGCCATTCTCGTCTTTCGTCATCGTGCCTTCCGAGGCGTTCAAGCTCTTGCAAGGCTCACTACGTTTCCATGCGTCGCCGAGCGAAATGGGCGGCATGACGCGCCGGGGGTTTTGCCCTGACAGCGGCGCGCCGGTTATGGTCAGGGCCGACGCCGTCCCTCAATTTGTTGCGATCAGAACCGCGAGCGTGGATGATGCAAGTTGGTTCAACCCGAAGATGGATGTGTGGACATCCGACGCGCACCGTTGGGATCACATGAATCCCGCCCTTCCGAAATTTGAAAAGTATTCCCAATAAAGCGCAGCCCGACGTGGAGATATATGAACTCACATCTGATCACTTAGTATCCAGAAAGGAGAATTCGTCGTGGGAACCAATGCCATCACGCTACATCGTGTATTGAGGGCCACACCGGAACGGATCTACCGGGCATTCCTGAACGCGGACGCCATGGTGAAATGGGCGCCGCCGAATGGTTTCACGGGCAAGGTGCATCACATGGATGCCAAAGTGGGCGGCACCTTCAAGATGTCGTTCACCAATTTCACGACGGGCAAGAGCCACTCCTTCGGCGGCCAGTATCTCGAGCTGGTGCCGCATGAACGACTTCGCTATACAGACAACTTCGACGATCCAAACCTGCCGGGGGAAATGCGCGTGACAGTCACGTTGAGGCAGGTGTCGTGCGGCACGGAAGTGAACATTGTGCAGGAAGGGGTGCCTGACGTCATCCCGGTCGAGGCTTGCTATATGGGCTGGCAAGAATCGCTGATCCTGCTCGGGAAACTGGTTGAAGCGGAGATATCAGACTAGTTGCCAAAGGCGGCATAACGGCAGACGTAAAGTGCCCGCCGCACGAGCCGGGTCACCGGCGAATGTATGCGTGATGCGGTCCAGGCTGGGCTCTCATGAGAAAGTGGCAGATTTGGAGGCCGTCGGCAATTTACGAGGGGGCAGGGAGGGCTTTGTTTGGACTCATCTCAATGAGGGCCAACGCAATAACGGTAAAACTTTCGGCAGGTGTCGTGACGCGACAGCCACACGGGAACACAACAAGCGCGTGTGCCGGTTCGCTCGATAGGTCATACGGTGGATCGGCAAAGGGTATTCATGCCCCGACCTGGACGCCCCAGGAAGTGCGCCGCGCGTCGCGGCCACTGACGCGAGAAACTGGGCGCCCGGGAGCAAGCGGCCTCTTCCCGACCACCGAACAGCGCACTACAGGCCACTCGTTCAGCCGGTGCGCCGTGCACGCTACTGGCATGCCAACCGCATGATGAGCTGCTTTAGCTGCATCTGAGCTGACGGCTTGACACGGTCAACCCTGATTCCGAAATCCCGGCCCTGAGCCCAGTGCACGATCGCCCGCTCAATGCGTATGGGCGGCCCATGAGGGCCGCACGTCATCTCCAGTTGCACGGTCATGCCCGCCTTGAGCGGCATATCTCCACTGATCTTCCAGCCGCCGCCTGAGACGTTCACCACGACCCCTTGTCCCATAGTGGACCCGCTGGAATATGTCACGGCGTAACAGACGGGAAAGCGCCGATGGGTTCGATCAATTAGGCGGCTGGTCGGTGCTTGTAGGATTACCTTCATGCCCACCTCCTTCACCATTCGGCGAGAACTCGTTGTTGTGCATCACTGTACCGAGTACCCAGTACCGCCACGCCTAGGGATATCCCTTGCTGCTGGTGACGTTCGGCTAATGGGCCTCATGCAGCCAGCCGGCCGGTACGTCCACGGCAATGTCGATTACGACAGCAGCCACAGTACCGCTGACGCCCCCTTTATTGAGAGGCTGGGATGGCCGCTAGTTGCCGATCGACAGAAAAAAGAACACCAGACAGAAAGTCGCAATGCCTAGGCTCAGCCATATTTCCAAGACTTCGTCATCCGTCAGCCTGTGCTCGCGGCGGATGTTGCGGCTTTCAGCGGAATGGCGCGATTCGTACTGAAGCAGTATTTTAAGACCAGGGGTCATTCTGTGACTCTCCTCTTGCAACCATACGGCGTTGCGATGACCCCGTACAATCGTACTTAGGAGGGGGAGCTGGAAGGGCGGGAAGGCAAAGAATCCGCGTTATGGGGGTGAAAGTACGCGAGGTCCCAGGCAAAGGCTGCTCGGGGGCAGCCGCATTCAGGTGATCATGAAAATCTACGGACCCATAGGAAATAACGAAGGCCGGATAAGGATACCATCACCTCTCGTGCGTACACGCCATGCTTTGTGCGAAATCGGCAGCTCAATAAGGGGTCTGGGGGAGACTCCTAGTTTTGCATTCGAACTAGATTGACCTAAATTGCGCGAGCCGCTTGCTTTACGTGAGACTTTGGAATGGTTGGCATTGTTGTTAAATTGGGGGCCGGTGCGTCCAACCCCTATACCATCGCTTTTCTGGCCACGGCAGTCGCTACAGGGATGCGATGGCTCTTGGATCCGTGGCTAGGCGACCATATCCCCTTCACACCCTATTACGCAGCCATTTGTGTCAGCGGCCTCTTAGGCGGGGCGTCATCCGCTATCCTCACCCTTGTAGCCGGCCTAGTGCTGGGAAACCTCTTATTTATTGCGCCCCGAAGTCTTCTCTTGATTTCTGGCCAGGAGCAAATTATCGGCGTTCTCGCCTATCTTATGGTGGGATCCATAATCGCCTGGCTCTCGCAAAAGCAGCGTCATGTCCAGCATGTGTTGGGCGAGAGAGTGAAAGAATTAAAGACGCTCCACACCTTTGCCCAGGTATCGCTCAATCAGGACATGAGCGTGCCACAGCTTTTGCAAACGCTTGCGGGCATGCTGCCCGCCGGTTGGCAATATCCCGAGATCACGGCTGCTCGAATCACCTATAAAGGTGAGGTGTACGGGCCCCGTGCATTCCCAGCCGATTGCCCGGTGCAGCGGGCGGAGTTCGAGCTTCGCGATGGAAGCTCCGGCAGCATTGAAGTCGCCTATCTCGAAGCAAGACCATCCGCGAGTGAAGGGCCCTTCTTGGCGGAAGAACGCCATCTCATTGATTCACTCGTCGCCATGCTGAAGGCGACGCTGGAACGGCGATTCGACCACGAGAGACTAGAGCGTAGTATCCACAAATACGAATCGTTAGTGGCTAACATTCCCGACGTCATCTGGACTGCCGACTCCAAGGCACGCACCACTTTTATCAGCCCGAGCGTTGAGCGGGTGTACGGCTTTACCGCAGACGAGATCTGCGCGGGAGGCAGCGGAATTTGGTTAGGGCGAATTCATCCCGATGACATTGAGAGTGTTCGGAAGGCCTATGGCGAATTGTTTCACCGACGGACTCCCTTCGAAGTGGAATATCGTATTCAGCGTAAAGATGGCCAGTGGATATGGCTGCAAGACCGGTCTGTAACCACTTATGAGGAAAACGGAGTCTACTATACCGACGGCATTTTCCGAGACATCACGATGACTAAGCAGGCGGCGGCGGCACTCCAGGAGCTAAACGAGACGCTGGAAGCACAAGTGCAAGAGCGGACCAAAGAGCTGTTACAGAAACAGAAGGAACTGAGCGCACTGGCCGCCGAGTTGAGCCGGACCGAAGTGCGCGAGCGGCAACGATTGGCCACTGAGCTCCATGACAACTTGGCACAACACTTGGCGCTCTCGAAGATGAAACTGAGTTCTGCCTTGTATGACGAAACCAACCGCCCAAGAATCTATCGCGAAGTAAAAAACCTGCTGACTGACGCCCTTCGGTACACCCGTACACTGATGTCCGACTTGGGTCCTCCGCTCCTCGGCACGGAACACGACTTACAGCGCGCCATCGCTTGGGTGGCGGAAAAAATGCAGCGCCACGGATTAGAAGTGACGGTTCGGGATGATGGAGTGAGCAAAGTGCTCAGCGAGGACGCGCTTACCGCAACCTACCAAGTGGTGCAGGAGCTGTTGTTCAACGTGGTGAAGCATGCCCATTACAGCCAAGCAACCATCAGTCTAGAACGGTGCGGCGAAAACCTGAAGGTGGTTGTTTCAGACCAAGGGGTCGGGTTTGACGTATCCGCCACGCGGAAACCTCCTGGGGATGGCGGGTTTGGATTGTTACACGTTCAGCAACGCGTGGCGTCGTTCGGCGGCAGCATCGAGATAAGTTCCTCTCAAGGAAAAGGGACTCACGCGACACTCGTCATGCCGCTCTTCCGTCCAACCATCGGGATTGTAGAGCGCGATAGGGCGCTTAGCGCCAGCACTGACAAAGAGTTCTTGCTCAGTGCGCCATGCGTGTCATCCAAGATTCGCGTCCTGCTCGTTGATGACCATCCTGTCTTGCGCCAGGGGCTTCGTAGTGCCTTGGAAGAGCAGGACCGCCTTCAAATAGTGGGTGAGGCAGGGGACGGAAATGCAGCGTTGGATTTCGTGCGCCAACACCAACCGGATGTCATACTCATGGACATCAATATGCCAAAGATGAATGGTATAGATGCGACGCGCGCCATTATGTCGGAATATCCGGATACCATCATTATCGGACTCTCCATGCATGAAGATCCTAAGATGGCTCATGCTATGCACGAAGCTGGAGCGGCAGAGTATTTGACGAAAGGTGGGCCTTTTGAGGCGCTTCTTGAAGCGATCACCCGCCATTTTCAAGGCACTCACCCCTTCCCTTGACTTCCCTACAAAACCTGTACGGATCGCCTCATCTCTCTCGGGATATTTCGTCACTCCATTTCCTCATGTCCTACATCCACTTTGGCCATGCCGCGGTTGGATGGGTTCTGCCCCCGTTTTCTGGACACCCGGCTTAGTGCCCATAATGGGCCAGGAGAGGTGTCAGGGGGGCGACGGAAGTTTTCAGCCGAGTACAAACGTGAAACGGTGGCGATGCTCCATGGACCGGGAGTCATGGTGCGCCAAATTGCTTCTGACCTGTATGGGTATTGCCGCATCCGGCAATCAGGTCGCCTTCCCAATGACCGGGCAAGGCTTGGTCCGCCACCTCAGAAATCTGCCAAATGTATCTCTGCATCGTGCTGGATTTGTATTCCGGCGTGGTGGTGGACTGGTCGATGAGTCCCCGGCAGATCGTTAGCTCGTGGTTCAGGCGGTGTTGATGGGCGATGTAGCAGTGGCCGGGCCGCACGCCGGTCATTCTCCACTCGGATCAGGGCAGTCACTTTACATCGGAGGAGTACCAACAGTTCTCGCGGCACACCGCATTACCTGCAGCATGAGCGCCGTGGGCAGTTGTGCGGACAATGCCGCCGCCGAAAGATTTTTTGGCGTGCTCAAACGGAACCGGTGAACCGACGGCAGTACCGGACCAGGGCTGAGGCAAGAGCAGATATCTTTGATTACATCGAACGCTGGCACAATCCCCGGCAGCGGCGGAGACTGGAGATGCAGCAACCGGGGAGAAACTCTTAACTCAACTGTCCGTGAAACGGGGTAGAACCCGTTCAAGGTTTTCCTCGCTGTAAACCACAGACCTTTAGTACGGGGTACAGACCATGCTTTCTGGCGCCGTATCCGGCTCATTCCGTTCACTGTGACAATCCCAGATGAGGAACAAGACAAGGGGCTGTCTGAGAAGCTCCTTGCAGAGTTACCGGGAATCCTGCGGTGGGCAGTCGAAGGTCATCACCTGTGGCGGGGAGAAGGGTTGACCAGCCCAAACCTCGTTAAGAAGGCGACCCAGGGCTATCGGGACGAGATGGACGTTTTCGCCAGCTTCCTGAGTGACTGCTGTCGAAATGATGACACGAAGTGGACCGCGACGGAGGCGCTATATGGCGCATACATGGACTGGTGTAGCCAGAGCGGCGAATACCCGGTCAGTTTAAAAGAATTTACAACAAACCTTGCGGAACGCGGTTATGTGGCAAAGCGTCGCCGCAGGCGAGGCTGGTATGGCCTCGCACTAGTGACGGATGACGCA
Source organism: uncultured bacterium (assembly GCA_965285965.1). Classification (GTDB taxonomy): domain Bacteria; phylum Nitrospirota; class Nitrospiria; order Nitrospirales; family Nitrospiraceae; genus Nitrospira_D. Next base: position 8,866 of record CBDIWQ010000118.1, read on the forward strand.
TATGACAGCAGAGTGGTGGTTTAGCCATGAAGAGATCACTAAAAAAGAAAACGGCAATTAGGCGTCACGATCCGTCATCTGTCACTCGTCAGAGGGATCACGAAGTGAACCTTCGCGCTGACAAGGCTTTGCGCGGCGGGTCTGGGCGTTTACCAGCCAGAAGCACTGACAAGGCCGTGCTGCACTTGTCGCGCGCTGATGTTGTGGAGATCGTGCAAGAGGTCTATCGACGGTTGTCGCTTCAAAACCAACGCCGTCGGCCTTGGATTGGTGGTTTAAGTCAAGGTGGGCCGAAATGACGCACTGCCTCAGCACCAGTGCCACAGTGAAATCCTAGAGTCACTGCTGACTACTGTCGATGGCTCAGTGCGGTGTGTAAAGAGGCTTGAACCAATGATTTTGTATTGGTCAGTAGACCAGGGGAGAGCCATATGAGGTCACAAGGACTGCCCAAAACGGGGGTGATCACGGTCTGTGTCCTGCCATTCTGTCGTTCACCTCCATCATTGAAGGCGTTCGGCCAAGGAGAGCCTTGGTCGCCGGGGTCACCCGGATTATTGACATATTGATAGATAGATGGAGACTCAATGACGAACCGAATTTCGTCACCCCGCTTGCTGTCCATAGACCAGGCTGCTGAGTACATGGGGCTAAGCAAGCGGACATTGTATCGAATGGTCAGCCAGAGGCGTTTGCCGTTCCTTAAAATTGGTCGGTTGGTAAAGCTGGATTTGGACCAGCTCGATAAATGGATCGGCAAACAAGCTATCCGCCCGGCGGCTTGACTTGTTCAGTGCCCCTATGGGGCAAAGCCTCGTCCGAGGCTCCGTGGGATTCGGCTAGGGCAGTACAGGCTACCGGCTGTCGCTTTGAAGGTCGGTCCTTACTGTCCGTAGCCGGATTAGCGGATTTAAGGAGGAACATCATGTCACTCTGGTGGGACCCGAAGAGTAAACGTTGGTACTCGCGGCATTGGGTCGTGGATGATGGGAAAGTGGTTCGATTCGCGAACGGTAATGACCCCGCGCGGAAACGTCGCTGCTGGGTCGTGTACGGAGATGCGAAGGAGCGAGAGCGTGCAGACCAGCGGTTCAGCACCCTTATTCAAAAAGAAACGCCTGAAGCCCGCATGGAACTATCGAGTAAGCAGCAGCGCGGCGCATTGAAGCAGGCGGTATCGGCGCAGAGGATCACATTGGACACGTTTGTAGCCTCGCTACAGAATGGCATACCAGGCAAACTGAAGCCCTGGCATGAGCGGCTTGCGAAGCGGACGGTCTCGACTTACACGCAGTATCTTCGTCTCTACATACTGCCAACGTTTGGAAAGACGGCATTGGCAGATATCACGTGGGATAAGACACTGGATTTACTACAGAAGCTAGAAGTGGATGAAAAACTTGGCCACCACACACTGACCCATGTTCGCGCCTGTCTCTCTACCGTGCTTACTGACGCGGTGACAGCCCGGCTTCTGAAACATAACCCGCTGTTGGGTCAGCGGCGGAAAGTCAGCAAGAAGCATCGCGCTGACACAATACAACCTAAGCGGCCTCTAGATTGGGCACAGAAAGCCAAGTTCCAGGCGACAATTGAAAAGCTTTTGGCAACAGGGTGGCGGTTGCGTCAGTCGTATGCCATGCATTTTTTGCTGCAGCTCCATTGTGGCTTGAGGCCTTCAGAATCGGCAGCATTGAAGCTCGCGGATGTGGACTTTGAGGGCAGCCGACTCCATGTGCAGCGGGCGCTGGATGAGGATGGCACTGTAAAGGCAACGAAAAATAACGAACAGCGGTGGGTGGATCTTAACCCATGGATAAAGGACCGGCTCAAGTCCTATGTGACATGGTTGGAGGCTGAGGCTATTGCGGCCGGGCGCCCCGTGGAATGGTTGCTGCCCAGTGAAGCCTGGACTTTCCTCAACGAGCGGAACGCCCGCCGCGCCTTTGATGCGATCTGTGAAGAGGCAAATAAGACGGACGATGGCATCAAGCTCGAGGGCCACAGTCCGTATGACCTGCGGCACACCTTTGCATCGCTTCAGTTGTCTGCGGGGGCAGATCCCGCCTATGTCAGCTACCAGATGGGGCACGCCAACACGGAGATTACTCTCACGGTGTACACCAAGTGGGTGCGGACGGAGGGCCGGCGCTTTGTTGACGTCTTAGCTCGAGAGGATAGCCTGGGGATAGTAGAGGTAAAAGCAGAAACAGCGACCCAGGTTTCCGCCAGCTAATCTGTTGAAGTATTTGGTGCCCCCGATACGAATTGAACGTACGACCCGCGGTTTAGGAAACCGCTGCTCTATCCAACTGAGCTACGGGGGCACGCGAGGAATTTAGCGCATTTACGCTCCGATTGGAAGGGAGATAGGGCTGTGGTGGCGGCGTCATGTCTCTAGTGCCGCCGGTCTCAGTGTGAGACAATCGGATGTTCCCGGGTCCATGTGCCCGTGTCCATCATGCGATCGGAGCTGTCGTATGAAACTCAAGGTTGCGCTGACGGCGTTAGGCATGGCGGCAGTTGTACTGCCGGTGCTGGGCGGACTGTATGCTCAAGAAGATCCCGTCGAGGCCCTTATCGAGGAGAAGTGCGCCAGCGACTGGCCCGACAATTCTCGGATGAGGGCGGCCTGCATGGAACAGCAAAGGAAAGTCCTCAACAAGTCCCTGCCTTCCCCGAGCGAGTACGGTCTTCCGCTGGGAGACCAGACCTTGCTCCGGGAAAAATGTGCCAGGGACTGGCCGGACGACTTTCGGATGCGGGCCAAGTGCGAACAAATTCAGATACAAGGTTATCTGAAGTCGCAATCCCCTCCGCCGAAGGACGTTACTCTGAAAGACTATTCCGTCGCCGTGGCACACTGCAGCAAGGAGTGGCCGGACGATTTCCGCTTGCGGGCGCGGTGTTTAGAGGAGCAGCTGGCAGAGATGAGGATGCATCCGGATCTGAGCGGGTTCGAGCCGAAGTGAGGGTGATACAGAGGAGGATTCGCTCCCCCAATTGCGGGACCAGATCAGCGCCCTGTCGACCCTTTGGCATCCTCCGGCTTCACGATCAGGTCCGCTTTCGCCGGAATCTGTTTTAACAGATCCGGGCGAACCTGGAAGATCCCTTGCAGCCGCAGTCCGGTAGCATAGGCCAGACTCCCGACCTGATTGCCGATCGTCAGTTTTCCGGCGATCTTGCCGTTCTTCCCGGTCGCCACAAACTCCGCCGCCGGTGCGGTGAGGCCGTACGGGGCTAGCGGAGCCGATTGTTTGATGACGCGTTCTTCAGCCGGCAGGTTGACGACCCGGCTGACGAAGAGGTCCGCTTCTTGCTGGCTTACTTTCTCCGTCGGTTGGTCTTCCAACACCCATTCGCCGTTCTGATTGATGAGCACATAATTCTTGTCGCGCGTGTTCACGGAGAGCATGGCGATGTCGGCAACGTCTACCCCGAGTAACCGTTTGTCTTGCAGGTTGAACAAGTCCTTGGTCAGATCCTTGATGGCGGTGGGATTGATGCGGTAGAGCGGGGCATCGGCTCTGGTTTCGACGATCGCTTCACCGCTGTTCACGTCGGGCTGATAGAGCTTGACGGTCTGATCGCCTTCTTCGGTATGCACCGTCACTTTCACCTTCGGCGTGGTCAGCGTCTTGGCGATGGCCTCCCGCTCGGGACCCGGATCGATGATGCCGAGCGCCTTCAGGTCTTCAAGCCGGAACATGAGTGCGCGGACTTCGGTTTGATCGGCTTCGGCCTCGATGGGGTAACGGATCTTCCAGGACGGTTTTGATTTGCCCTTGGCCGTATTGTAGAGGACGATTTCGGTCGTCGGATAGGTGAGCCGCACTCGCTCTACGTTGTTCTGAACGAACCGCAGCAATTCTTTGCGCCTGAACGTGAGGAGCGTCTTGTTCACAAACTGCTTTGGCGCCAGATCGGTCAACAGCACCTTGTGATCCGATCCCCGGAGGACATACAGCGTGTTGGACAGAGGGCCGCTGTCGCCCATCGCCAGCGTCTCCTGCTGATCTCCGGCGGTGAGCGTAATGGTAGTCATTGGTTGGTCCAATCCGAACGGTGCCAGGGTGGTCCCAGTGTCGTCCACCGTCCGCGTGACCTTGCCGGTGACCAACGCCCGGATCAAGGCTTGCACTTCGCGGGTATCCGCGTCCGCTTGCAGCGGCGAGACGATCGTCCAACTTCCCGGAGCCTGTTGCCGCATCTCAACAGGACCTTGTGCCGTCGAGATCGTCAACCCGGTAATGGACGCTTCCGGTAGCAAGAGGAGCGTGGTGGTTTCCGTCTCGCGCTTCTCTTCCAGTTTCTCGTTCGGCAACTCAACGAAATATAGATAGCCACCAAGCCCCGCCAGAATCAGCAGCATGAGGAGTGTTGGCCAATATCTCATACGCTACAGGCGGCGGCGTTTTCTCCACACCAGCATGCCGGTCAGGAAGGTCATGAGCGGGAGAAAGATGACTTGGACATAGAGGAGGGTCCGTTCCTGCGTAGGGTTCGGTGTGAACGGCCGCAGCGCCGGTTCTTTCGGCGCGATGGAAATCAAGTCCCGTTCTTCGGCCAGCCATCCGGTCGTGTGGAGGAAGAAGTCGCTGTTACCCGGAAAATTAAAGAAGGCATTCGTGGCGAAGGTCGAATTGCCGACCACGACGATGGACGGGCGCGGCTTGCCCTCTTCGGGAGCTTTCTTCGGTGCCAGGG
>CBDIWQ010000119.1:0-11726 GCA_965285965.1 uncultured bacterium
GGCGGCCTGACCGGATCGCTGTTCCTGGAGTTCGCCATCACCCTCGCCGCGGCGGTGGTCCTGTCGGGCTTGGTGGCCATCACGCTCTCACCGGTCATGAGCGCGCACTTCATCGATCCGGAGGGCAGGGAAGGCCGGTTGACCAGGCTGGTGAACCGGGGCTTCGACATGGTGCGGCGCCTGTATGCCCGGCTGTTGGACGGAGCGTTGGCCATGCGCTGGGCCGTCGTCGCGGCTTCGTTGCTGATCATGGTCGCGGCCTGGCCCCTCTATCAGTTCTCGCGCCAGGAACTGGCGCCGGTGGAGGATCAGAGCCATATCAGTCTTTTCATGGAAGCGGCGCCGGATTCGACTGTGGCGGCGACGAACGAGGATTCCTTGAAGGTGGTCGAGGCGATCACGTCGTTTCCCGAGGCCCGGTTCATGTGGTCGCTGACCTCCTCCTGGGGAGGGTTCGGCGGGTTGGTCGCGAAAGACTGGCGGGAACGCACGCGCTCGACAGAGCTGATGTACGGCGAAGTGTTCGGAGCGGTGTCCCAAATTCCTGGCCTGCGGGTGTTCCCGCGCCTGGACCCGCCGTTACCGACGCCGGGCCAGTACGATGTCGAACTGATCATCGAAAGCGACCTTCCGGCCGAGCAGATGCTTGAGATGACGGGCGCCGTGCTTGGAGCCGGCTGGCGAAGCGGCAAATTCCTGTATGTCGACACCGATCTGAAAATCGATTTACCCGAGGCGCGCGTCGTGCTCGACCGGGACCGTCTCGCCGACCTGGGGCTCGATCTGGCCGGCGTCGGCCGGGAGCTCGGGACGTTGCTCGGCGGCGCGTATGTCAACCGCTTTAATTTCTTCGACCGCAGCTACAAGGTCATTCCGCAGATCGGCGACAAGGACCGCGCGACGGTGGATCCGCTCCTCGACCTCAAGATCAAGACGCCGGGGGGCCAACTCGTGCCGGTTTCGACGTTCACCCATATCGAGACGAGCACCGCTCCGCGCACATTGAACCGCTTTCAACAGCGGAATGCGGTGCGGGTGTTCGGCGGCGTAAAGCCGGGCATCACGAAGGAGGAAGGACTGCGAGTGCTCGAAACCGCTGCCGCCGCGGCGGGCGGCCCCCGGGTGGTGCTCGACCACGCCGGCGAATCACGGCAGATCCGTCACGAAGGCTCCGCCCTGACCGTGACCCTCGGGTTCGCCGTGGTGCTCATCTATCTGGTCCTCGCCGCGCAGTTCCAGAGTTTCCGCGATCCGCTGATCGTCCTGCTGGGCTCGGTCCCGCTCGCGATCTCCGGCGCGCTCGTGTTCAGCTTTCTCGATCTCACCACGATCAACATTTATTCACAGGTGGGGCTGATCACGCTGGTGGGCCTCATCGCGAAGAATGGGATCCTGATCGTGGAGTTCGCCAATACGTTGCAGGCCCGGGGGCTCCCGAAGATGGCCGCGCTGCGCGAAGCTTCCCTGACCCGGTTGCGCCCTGTCTTGATGACCTCGGCGGCCACGGTCTTCGGCCACCTGCCTCTGGTGCTGGTCTCGGGTCCCGGAGCGGCCGCCCGCAACAGCATCGGGATGGTATTGGTCACGGGGATGACGGTCGGCACGCTCTTCACGCTGTTCGTCGTGCCGGTGTTTTACTCGCTGATCGCGGCCCAGCGCCAACCGGGTCCGGCGCGTGAAGTGAAGCGGGATGAAGTGCCATCGGCACGGACTCATGGCGCAAGACCGGCCATCGCAGGAGATCGCGCCGGCGTCGCATTGTCGCGTGTCTGATGACTGGCATAGCGGACACCATGAAATGCAGCGCCTGGTCATCTGAAATCCGGGGACCTCAGCCGTTGGAGCCCTGTATGCGTGAACCGCATGGTGGTCGATCAACCGTTGCGAGCCTTATCCTTGTGGTGAATCTCTTGATGATGCTGCCTGCTCATGCACGGGAGGGTCTTGGCCGGGAGTTGTCACAGCCGCAGCCGGCAGTCAACAGCCTGGCAAAAGGCACCTGGGAAATGACCGTGATGAGCGGCTACACCTACACCTATCGGCGTACCGATGCTCATGTGACCAAGCTGCAGGGCGTGCCCATGATCCTGGGAGGGGGCATCGTGGCGACCGACCCCATCGGCGCCTCCTGGTATCGCGGACAGATCACAGTTGGCGGGGAATTGCTGGTCACGCAATATGTCGAGTCGCTCAGCACCTACCTCGTGGCCCTGACTCCCACGATGAAATACACGTTTCTCGCTTTTGAAGGATTTCACCCCTTTGTCGAGGCAGGCGCCGGGGTCCTCTGGACGGATCTGGGCGATCGTATTCCGGAGAAAGGCTCGCAATTCAACTTCAATCTCCAGGTCGGAGCCGGGGTGTCCCATGTTGTGGCGCCGGCGACCTCGATCACTTTGAGTTATCGCCTTCAGCACATTTCCAACGCCGGCACCGCTCATCCCAATCACGGCATCGATGCAGGAGTCGCGCTGGTCGGAGTGTCGAGGTTTTTCTAACGCAAACATTGAGGCTGCAGCCATCACGACGGTGAGAGAAGGGAAGGACTGACATGCGCACGCTCATGATCACCCTGCTGACAGGATTATTGCTCCTCGCCGGCTGCGCGGTCGGACCCGATTATTCCCGTCCGGAGCTGTCCACGCCGGATAGGTTCCGGATGACCGCAGCCGAGCAGGAGGCGGAATCGTTTGCCAATCTGCCGTGGTGGGATCTCCTCCAGGACGCAGAACTCCGGCGGCTCATCCGGATTGCAGTGACGGAGAATAAAGATCTCAAGCGCGCCGTCGCCTCCGTCGAGGAGTTCCGGTCCAGGCTCTTCATTGCGAAGATGGACTTCGCTCCAAAGGCCGATCTCACGGCGAACGCTCCATCCTTCGGCAGGAAGGCCGAGTTCCTGTTTCCCGGCTTTCCCAATCCGTTCAACTACTACCTTCAAGGAAATCTTTCGTGGGAACTCGACATCTGGGGCCGGATTCGCCGGGCGAACGAAGCGGCGCGCGGGGATCTCCTGGCCCGTGAGGAGGCCCGGCGCGCGGTGATTCTCCAGCTGGTCAGCGGGGTGGCCGAAGCGTACTTCGACCTGCTCCAGTTCGATATGCAATTGGAAGTCGCGCGGCGCACACTGAAAGCGTGGGACGATTCCGTGAAAATCGCCCAGGCCCGCTTGCGGCAGGGCGTCATCTCGAAGATCGATGCGGACCAGTTCGAGGCGGAACGCGCGAACGCGGGCGCCCGGGTGGCCGAGTTGACCCGGCACATGGTGCAGAAGGAAAATCAATTGAGCGTCTTGCTGGGCCGAAACCCCGGCCCGATTCCCAGAGGGCGTTCCCTCACCGACCAGGTCCTGCCTCCGGAGGTGCCTCCGGGCCTTCCATCGGAGCTTTTGCAGCGGCGGCCGGATCTCGTGCAGGCCGAACAGACGGTGGCAGCCGCGACGGCCCGGATCGGCGTCGCCAAGGCGGACCGGTTTCCACGGCTGAGCATTACGGGAATTCTCGGGGTCGCCAGCCCCCAACTCTCCCGGCTGGTGGCGAACGAAACGGCATTCGGCGTCGCGGGCCCGTCTATCGTCGGCCCGTTGCTCAATGCCCAGATATTGGGATTCCAGCAGGACGCCGCTGAAGCGCAAGCCCGTGAAACGATCGCGCAGTATGAACTAGCGATTCTCGTGGCGTTCCGAGAGGTCGAAGACGCGCTGGTGGCGGTCGCGACGGCGCGTGAACAACGAGCGGCGCAGGCCGGACAGGTCGAAGCGCTACGGTCGGCCCTGCAGCTGGCCAGTCTTCGCTATAAAGGCGGGCTCGCCAATTATCTCGATGTGCTGGTCGCGCAGCGGAACCTCTTCGATGCAGAACTGGCCCTGACGGCCACCCATCGGCTGCAGCTGGTGTCGGTCGTCCAGCTGTACAAGGCATTGGGAGGCGGGTGGCACGCCTACGATCCGGGCACGAGTGATCCCATGCTTGCCCAGCTAGACTCCAAGGGGTATAGGGTGCAACCGGTAGAAAACTAAAGCTATGCGTCCGCTGTCGATTTTGGGGATGCAGTTCGACAAAGAGATAGAGGTCCGGGGCGGCCCGCAACCCGCAGCTTATGTCGTCGGTCGGCTCAAAGGCTGTCAGTCTTATCCACATTCACTCCCTTTAAAGGAGGTCCCATGCGCACCCTCTCAATTTCATGTACCTGTCTCTGTCTCCTGGTCACCGCTTCTCCCGTCCTTGCCAAGGACAAGGCGCCGGACAAACAGATGGATCATCAGGCGATGATGGAGGCCTATGCCAAGCTGGCTACGCCCGGCGAGCCGCACAAACAACTTGCGAGCCACGCGGGAAGCTGGACGACGAAAACGAAGTCCTGGATGGAGCCGGATAAGCCGCCGATGGAATCGACCGGCGCCTGCGACAATACCGTGCTCCTCGAGGGTCGGTTTCTGCAACAGAAGTGCACCGGCGAGATGATGGGGCAACCGTTCACCGGCATCGGGGTGCACGGGTACGACAACGCCACCAGGAAGTATGTCACGACCTGGATCGATTCCATGGGCACCGGCATCTTTTTCATGGAAGGGACGGGCAGCGCCGACGGCAAGACCGTCACCCTGAACGGCAGCCATCCGGATCCGATGGGAGGGGTCATGAAGCATCGCGCGGTCTGGAAATTTGTGGATCCGAATACGCAGACCTTTGAAATGTACGGCTCGGGGACGCAGCATGGCGACGAGATGAAGATGATGGAGATCACGTACAAACGGAAGCAGTAAGCCGCGGCCGTATCGGCCTCGGGAAGCATGATGCGGGAAGCGTTCCACGACATAACCGTTGGCCAGGGTGATGAGTCTGGTGTGCAAGATGGATGGCATGGTCCGTAAGGACTTCGAAACGGGGCCCGCGAGTGTAAAGGCCATCACGGAGAAGGAGGCAGCCGGCGCTCTCGCCGCCGCAACCCGGTAGTCCGGGGGACGGTGGCCGGCTAGGGAAGTACCGTGGCGCAATTTTTCTGGAAATCTGAAATAAAGAGCCAGCTTGGAGTCACTTGCGCGAGGGGCATGCCATGCCCCGGATGCCGAAGGACCGTGCCGGATGCTGAATCGACGAGATCTGTTGAGGGCGCTGGGTCTGGCCGGCTCGGCCCTGGCCTTCAACGGCCCGCATGCGCTGACGGAGACCCTGGCGTCGGTGTCGCCGACCGCGACCGGTGCGACGGGCGAGGTGCCGACCCGCCCCTTGGGCAAGACCGGCGTGCAGGTGTCCGCCTTGTGCTTCGGCGGCGCTCACTGGGGAGGAATCAAAGACGACGCCGAGGCGATCCGTATCCTGCACGAAGCGATCGAGGCCGGCGTGACTTTTCTCGACAATGCCTGGGAGTATAACCAGGGACGGTCGGAGGTACTGATGGGCAAGGCGCTCAAGGGCCGGCGCGCGGGCGTCTTTCTGATGACGAAAGTCTGCTCGCACGGGCGCAGCAAGCAGGTGGCCATGCAGCAACTCGAGGAGTCGTTGCGCCGGCTCAAGACCGACCATCTCGATCTCTGGCAGATCCATGAAGTCGTGTATGACGATGATCCGGACAAGCACTTGGCCCCCGGAGGAGCGGCGGAAGCGCTGATGGAGGCCAAGCGGCAGGGCAAGGTCCGGTTCATCGGATTTACCGGTCACAAACATCCCCGGCTCCACCGCCAGATGCTGGCGAGCGACGTGCCGTTCGACACCTGCCAGCTGCCGTTGAACGTCTTCGACGGAAGCTACCGGAGCTTTGAGCAGGAGGTGTTGCCCATTCTGATCGACCGTGGCATCGCGCCATTGGGCATGAAAAGCCTGAGCGGGAATGCGGATCCGATCAAACGGAAGATCGTGACCGTGGAAGAGGCGCTTCGGTATGTCCTCAGCCTGCCCATCGCCGCCCTGGTCAGCGGCATCGACTCGCGCGAGGTGTTGCATCAAAATCTCGACATCGTCCGCCGCTTTATCCCGATGACGGCGGCGGAACGGGACATGCTGAAAATCCGCATGGCGGCCTATGCCGCAGATGGGCGCTTCGAGCTGTTCAAGTCCTCGGATCGCTACGAAGGACCGGTCGGGCGCGAGCAGCACGGGCTGTCCGGTTGATCGTCGCCTGACGACTCGGTCCCCCGTGTCGGCCGTTACCCGGCCGTCCGGCGCCTGCCCTCCGGAGTTGACATCTCTGGTGGGTCAATCGTACGTTGTTCTCCCGTTTATCCGGCTCGTCCTTCACATCAGAAAGGCATCCGCGACTACCTATGAAGCATGACACCACTCATTCGTCCACGACCCCCACGGCGACGGGCTTTTCTCCCGGCTTTGCCGCGCTGGGTCTTGAAGCCTCCTTGCTCGCCGCCCTTGAGAACCTGGGATACGAAGAACCGACGCCCATTCAGCGCGAGGCCGTTCCGGCGCTGTTAGCCGGACGCGATTTGTTGGGGCAGGCCGCGACCGGCACCGGCAAGACCGCCGCGTTTGCCCTGCCGCTGCTCCAGCGCATCGCCCATGGCGCAAAACAACGGCCGGCGGCGCTCATCCTCGTGCCGACCCGCGAATTGGCCATCCAGGTGGGAGAGGCCGTGCAACGGTACGGCAAGGAACTCCGGATGTCGGTGTTGGCGGTCTACGGCGGACAAGCGATCGGTCCGCAATTCCAGGCGCTCAAACGCGGCGTGGACGTGATCGTGGCGACGCCGGGCCGGGCTCTCGATCACATCCGGCGCCAGACGCTGAAGTTGCAGCATGTGCAGATCGTCATCCTCGACGAGGCCGATGAAATGCTGGACATGGGCTTCGCCGACGATCTCGAGGCCATCCTTCAGCAGACGCCCGAGAACAAGCAGACCGCGTTGTTCTCGGCGACCATGCCGCCCCGCATCAAGACGATTGCCCATCGGCACCTGAAAAATCCCGTCGAGATCACTATTGCCAAAGAACCGGTCAAAGCCGGCGCGGCGCCCCGCGTCCAGCAAACCGCCTATATCGTGACCCGCCAGCACCGGAACGCCGCACTCGCCCGGGTTCTGGACATGGCGGCGCCCAAATCGGCGCTCGTCTTCTGCCGCACGCGGCTGGAAGTCGATGAAGTGACGTCCATGTTGAACGGCCGGGGCCATCGGGCCGAAGCCATCCACGGCGGCATGAGCCAACAGCAGCGCGATCGTGTCATGCAGGCCTTCCGGTCGGGGCAGACTGAACTGCTCGTCGCCACCGATGTGGCGGCGCGGGGACTCGATATTCCTCAGGTGTCGCACGTCATCAATTTCGATTTGCCGTCGTCGGCGGAAGTGTATGTCCATCGCATCGGTCGAACCGGCCGGGCCGGACGGGAAGGCATGGCGATCACGATTCTCGATCCCCGCGAGCAACGGCTGCTGCGCAGCATCGAACTGCATACGAAAGCCAAGGTGACGGTGGCCCCGGTCCCGACGGTCGCCGATCTCGGACGCAAGCGGCTGGAGCGCATGCAAAACAGCGTGCGGGAAGCCATCGAAGAAGACGATCTGGATCGGTTCATGGGCCCGGCGGAGGCGCTGGCCGGGTCGGCCGATCCGCTCAAGGTGGCCGCCGCCGCGATGAAACTGATCTATCGGGTCCAGGGCGGAGAACGGGCCGAGCAGGACATTCCCGCGATGCCCATGCGCGCGCCCGAGATGGCCCGGCCGCTCCATCGGCCGGCGAGCTATCAAGAGGAGCGCCATCGCGGTCCGGCCCGCACCGGTGAACGGGCGGCTTCCGGGAGAACCCCGCGCCGGGAAGGGGCGGAGCCGGGCATGATCCGGGTCTATATCGGAGCCGGCCGCGAAGTAGGGATCCGGCCGGCCGATCTGGTCGGCGCCATCGCGAACGAAGCCAAAATCAATTCGAAATCAATCGGCGCCATCGAGATCGAAGAACGGTTTTCCATTGTGGACGTGCCCACCGCGATGGCGATGGGCATCATCGAGGCGCTGAGCCAGTCGCGGATCAAGGGGCGCAAGGTCCCGGTCCGGGTGTTCCGGGACTAGCAGGATGCTCGGGGCGGGCGGTGAAAAAAGACGCCTCGGGCCAAGACACTGCCGGCTCACCATCTCGCCGGCGCGCACAGCCTTGGCGCCACTTATTCGTGCCGCCGTGCGTCTCGCTGCGGCCTTGCCTGTGGAGAGGCGCGTCAAGGGGCGCCGGGGTTGGGCGGGTGAGAGAGTGGCCATTTCAAGCATCCTGCGGGCATTAGCAAATAGTTCCTCACTAAGACGCGAGGCAGGGGCACCCAGCGTCAGGAGCAGGCTGCCGTATGGCATCTGTCTGGAAGCGGATCCAGGACTATTGCGCGGGGGTGCTGCGGCACCGGCCTGAGCCGGCCCATGCCGCGCGTCCCGAATCAGGCGGCCTCCGGCCGAGACGCGAATCGCGCGTGGCCAAGCAGGAAGCCTGCGGTTTTGCGCTGACCCATGCGTCCGATCCGAGCGAGATCGTCTGTGAAGAAGGGGCGGGGATGACCGTGAACCTGAGCCCTTCCGGCATGCAGTTGTTGCTGGGCGTGGCGCCGGCTTGCGGCCAAGTCCTCGAAGTGCATCTGGGCTCCACGCTGCATCGATCCGTCTCCCTGGTGGAGGTGCGTTGGACGAAGCCGGTCCGTGCCGACCTCCATGATCAGTTGCATCTGGTCGGCTGCCGGCTGACCTTTGGCCCGTTGCGATACTGGGCGGTGTAGTGATTCTCGTTCCTCCTCCTTCGAACGGTCTTCCAACCTGTGCCGCCCGATCAGGGCCCTCCCTCGGGTTGACGAGTCGGCCTGGCAGGTCGTAGCCTAACGAAGAGACGGAGAATCCTCCGCGTTTTCCCATCCGATATCAAAGGATCGCCGCGCATGCAGGATCAGACCGTTGAACCCCATCTCTTTATCATCCTTGGCGCCACCGGTGATTTGACCCGCCGCAAACTGCTGCCGGCGCTCTATCATTTGCGCAATTCCGGCGAATTGGAGAAGCAAAACACGCTCATCGTCGGCGCGTCCCTTCCGGAGATGAGCGAGGAGGCCTTTCGTCTGTGGGCGTATGAAGGGCTGCGGAATTCCGGCAACCGCAATACCGGCGAAGTGCACAAGTGGTGTGAAGACTCGCTCCATTATCAAACCTTGCGCGAAGGCGGGCGGGAGGACTACGAGGCCCTGGCCGGCTTCATCCGCAGGTTGGAAACGGCGAGGAACCTCCCGGAGAACCGGGTGTTTTATCTGGCGTTGCCGCCCTCGACGGTGCCGGCGGCCGTGGAGCAGTTGGACCGGGCCTGTTTACTGAAAAGTCGCGGGTGGGTGCGGGTGGTCTTTGAAAAGCCCTTCGGCCACGACTTCCATTCGGCGAGAACCCTCAACACCCTGTTGCACCGGTATCTGGACGAATCGCAGATCTATCGCATCGACCATTATCTCGGCAAAGAAACGGTGCAGAACATGCTGGCCTTTCGTTTTGCCAATCCGATTTTTGAGTCGCTCTGGAACCGCGATAGCGTGGAGCACGTTCAGATCACCGTGGCGGAGGATCTGGGCGTCGAGCACCGCGGCGCCTATTACCAGCAAGCCGGCGCGCTCCGTGACATGGTGCAAAACCATCTCACGCAGTTGATGACGGTGGTCGCCATGGAAGTGCCGGTCTCCTTCGATGCCGCCGCCGTGCAAGCGGAGAAGCTGAAAGTGCTGCACTCCCTGATGCCGATTGCTCCGCAGGATGTCGTGTTCGGCCAATACACCGCGTGGCAGGTCGGGGGTGAAGTGATTCCGGGCTATCGGGAAGAACCGGGCGTGCCGAAGGACTCCACGACGGAGACGTTCGTGGCGTTGAAGACGGAAATTCACAATTGGCGCTGGCGAGGCGTCCCGTTTTACTTGCGGACGGGGAAGCGGCTCCCCAGGAAGATCACACAAGTCGCGGTCACCTTCCGCGAAGCACCCACGCAGGTGTTTCGCTCGTTGGAACCCGGGCACATCGGTCACAACAAGCTCCTGATCAACCTGCAGCCGAGCGAAGGATTTTCGCTTTGCTTTTCCGTCAAAACCCCGGGACGTCCCTTTCGCTTCGCCGATCGCGCGCTCGGCTTCGATTACGCCAAGGCCTTCGGCGGCGAATTGCCGGAAGCCTATGAGACGCTGCTGCGGGACATCATGATCGGGGACCAGACCTTGTTCGTCACGGCCAACTTCACCGAAACCGCCTGGCGGCTCTACGATCCCCTCCTGACCGGTGAACGGCCGGTGCATTTCTACACGGCCGGGTCCTGGGGCCCGGTCGAAGCCGATGAGCTGGTCGAGCGTCAGGGACATCACTGGCAACTGGGCTGGTAAGCCGGCCGCCGCGCGAAATCCGTCGTCACTCCCATTAGTAAGATCCTCTGCTATCCCCTATGGGCGGATCCGCGACCGTCTCGAACCGGCGTCGGCATGTGGCGCCGCAGACTCCGCTGAAGCTTACGAAGTGGCGCGGAAAAGAGGCTTAGGAGAAGGGGCGTACTTGCCTTCCTGAGGTCGAAGGGCCTTGGCATGGATCAAGCCCGCCGTTTAGGGGCCGTCCGCGCATTGTGGTACGATGGCCCATGGCCGCGGAACCGGGCGCATCCGTCACGACCAACATCCCGCAGCGCATGGACCGGTTGCCGTGGTCGCGGTGGCATTGGCTGGTCGTCACGGCGCTCGGCATCACGTGGGTGCTCGATGGCCTTGAAGTTTCGATCGTGGCGGCCATCGGCCCTGTGCTTACCCATCCTGGAACGCTGCACCTCACAGAATCGCAAGTCGGTCTCAGCGCCTCGGCTTATTTGACCGGCTCGGTCCTCGGCGCGCTCGTCTTTTCCTATCTGACCGACCGACAAGGCCGGAAAAAGTGGTTCATGATCACGCTGCTGCTGTACCTGGCGGCGACGGTGATGACGGCGTTTGCGTGGGACCTCACGAGTTTGATGCTCTGTCGTTTCCTGACGGGCGCCGGCATCGGCGGGGAATATGCGGCGATTAATTCGGCGATCGATGAACTGATTCCTGCCCGCCGGCGGGGTCATACCGATCTGGCCATCAACGGCAGCTGGTGGCTGGGATCGGCCGCCGGGGCGCTCCTCTCGCTTCTTCTGCTCAATCCGCTGATTGTTCCGGAGTATCTCGGCTGGCGGCTGTGCTTCCTGTTCGGCGCCGTGCTGGGCGTGGCGATCGTGCTGGTGCGGCGCTTTATTCCGGAGAGTCCCCGATGGCTGATGACCCATAGCCGGGTGCAGGAAGCGGAAGACGTGGTATCGGAGATCGAGGCGCAGGTATCGGCCGACCACGGCCCGTTGCCGAGGGCGCAGGGTTCCATCACCGTGCATGCCGCCCACAACATCACCATTGCCACAGTGGCCCGTGAATTGTTTCACTCCTATCCCCGGCGCACGGTGCTGGGCATCGCACTCATGGTGACCCAATCCTTCATGTATAACGCGGTGTCCTTCACCTTCCCTTTCGTGCTGACCAAATACTACGACGTGCCGACGAGCATGATCGGGCTGTACATCCTGCCGTTTGCGTTGGGCAACTTTTTGGGTCCGTTGTTGCTCGGCCGGTGGTTTGACACGATCGGCCGGAAGCCCATGATCAGTGCGACGTACGCATTGGCCGGCGTGCTGCTCGGGCTGACGGGGTACGGTTTTGTTCAGGAGTGGTTCACGCTCACGACTCACATGCTGGCCTGGTCGGCGATCTTCTTTTTCGCCTCAGCGGGCGCCAGC
>CBDIWQ010000120.1:0-6503 GCA_965285965.1 uncultured bacterium
CGATGGGCGAGGTCATGAGGAATTCAAACGTCCGCAACTTCCGTTCTTCGGCGAAGAGCCGCATCGTGAGGATCGGCAGGACGATCAGCAGCACGAAGCGCATGCTGGCGAATAGATTCCGGAACACCAGATCGTTCAAATTGATCTGCGCCATGCCGCCTTGTATCTGCATCATTTGGATGGCTTGCGCGCCGGCGAAGACGATGTACAAATAGGAGAGAAATCCGAAGATGAGTAAAAAGACCGCGCCGACCACATATACGATAGGGGACACGAAGTAGCCGCGGAGCTCTTTGGCAATGATCGCTTGAACCGGTGTCATGAGGCCGTATCCTGGATGGAAACCGAGTCGCGTACCATCGTGGCCGGAGGCTCCATGGAAGGCGACAGTCCCTCTTCATGGCGGGTGAGCTGAAGAAACACATCTTCCAGCGTCATGGACACTGTCCGCAGCTCAAGCAGCCCCCACTGCTGCGACACGACAAACCGGGCGATCTCTTCCCGCAGGTCCTGCCCTAAACCGCATTCAATCACAAACTGTCCGTCGGTCTGCCCCGCAAAGATATTGAGAATACCGGGAATCGTCCTCAGTCGCGTCTGGCAATCCGGCGGCGGCGACTTCAGAGTGACGGAGATCTTTTCAGAATGACGCAGGCGTGCCGACAGTTCCTCGGGTGTGTCTTCCGCCACGATGCGACCGCCGCTGATAATGACGACGCGTTGGCAGACGGCGGTGGCCTCCGGAAGGATATGGGTGCTCAAGATAACCGAATGTGAACCGGCCAGGCGTTTAATGAGCTCACGGATTTCGATGATCTGTTTGGGATCCAACCCGACGGTCGGTTCGTCCAAAATAAGGACGGGCGGATCATGCAAGAGGGCCTGGGCGAGACCGACGCGTTGACGATAACCGCGGGACAAGTTGCCGATCAGCCGATGGCGGACAGTGCCTAATTCCAAACGTTCAATGGATTGTCCCAGTGCCGCCGTTAAAGGCTGCCCCGACAGGCCCCGCAACCGGCCGACGAACGTCAAGTATTCCGTCACCGTCAGTTCCTGATAGACCGGCGGGGTTTCCGGCAGGTATCCGATGCGGCGTTTAACCTCAAGAGGCTGGTCGGCACAATCAAATCCCGCGACGCGGGCGGTGCCTTCCGTTGCCGGCATGAAGCAGGTCAGGATGCGCATAGTGGTAGTTTTTCCAGCCCCATTGGGACCGAGAAAAGCCAGCACTTCGCCTTTGGCCACCGAAAAACTCACCCGGTCGATAGCCGTATGCTGCCCGTACCGTTTGGTAATGTTCTGAACTTCAATCATGTCTGTGGTTCAGGACGATCAACTGTGGGGAGGCGCGGCTCGGTCGCTTTTCCTCACTCACGCCCGCTGCGGCTGGAGATCTTACCCAGTCCATCCTGGCGCGTCAATACGCGACCGGGGCTCCTTTACAGGTCTTGGCGGGACCTGCTAAGTTTTCGCTGCATCTTGAGGAGGGGCCGCACGCCTCTCGATAAGATTGACCACAGCAATGGAGGGCATTTGTGAAACACCACGGTATCGCTGTAATCGTCGCTGGGCTTCTCGTTGGGCTTCAAGGCTGTACCAGCCAAGAACCATTGCCGATTAATCTCAGTCTCAGGCCTGCGGCAGAGACGGCGGCCGAGCCGGTCAAGAGCCGGGTGCTGGTGCTCGTCACACCGTTTGCCGACGATCGCTCCGACCGGACGAAGCTGGGCATCCATAAGACCCTGTGGGGATCCAGCGAGCCAGTGACCTTGAGGCTTGGCACGGTGGGTGATGTGACCGGGAGAGCGTTTGCCGATTATCTCGAACGGAAAGGGTGGCAAGTCCGTTATCTGGCCTCGGGTGAGACCCCGACGGAGGGGGATATTTTGATCTCGGGTAAGGTCTTGGAATCGTCCGTCGATGCGCATGGCAGTCTGGGATCCACTGATATTCTTGCCAAGAGCAAGGTTTTGGTGCATGCCAAGAACATCCATGATGGTAGTTCCATCACCCATACGGTCAGCCATAACGGGACCTATTCAGTCTTTTGGTTTGCGCCGGAGGATGCCGAAGAGATCTTGAGTGAGGTCATGGAACGGAATTTTGACAAGTTCGTCAGTCAGACCAAGCTAGAGGGGTCGACTGTTCGGTTCAAATAGAACCGCCGCCAGGTCATTTCTGGACCGCCGTATTGGCTCGGTCCTAAGGGTTCACTTCACCGGGGGCGGTCTCTTAGGGTTGACTCTGGTGTCTCTACCTTATATATAAGACATACCCACCAGGCCAAACGCTCCCTCATCTGTCCATTTTGGGACGTGCACATCAAGAGGACGGGTTTATACCCTCCATACTGAGGTAGGGGAGAGGGATACGCATTCGGTATTGTTGGACGCGCGGGTGTTCCCTAGTCTGGACTCTACGCACTGTGGTGTATGGTTCAGGAGGGAAAACAGTATGAACACACAAACAGTAGATCATCATATCGGGTCACGATCCATCCAGATCCTGGCGTTGGTGATGTGCACGTCATTAGGCGCCTGTTCGTGGATCCCCAAAGGCATGAGCGACATGGACGTGGGGATCAAGGAACTCGGCGTGGCATCGTGGTATGGAGAGCAGTTCCACGGCAAGCAGGCGGCGAATGGGGAGATTTTCGATATGTCCGCACTGACCGCGGCTCATCGGACCCTTCCTCTCGGTAGCATCGTCCGGGTGGTCAACCTGCAGAACGGCAAGCACGTGCGCGTACGCATCAATGATCGAGGGCCTTATGTCACCGGGCGCATCCTTGATCTTTCTTACGCGGCTGCCGCGCGGTTAGGTATGGTCCATGGCGGGATTTCGGCCATCCAACTGGAAGTCATCGGAGACCATCGTCCGGGCTTTCTCTTCGAGGCGGAAGATGCCATGCCGGCCCATGCCGTATTGATTGCCCTCCGTCAGTTGGACGGGTCGGAAATGACTCCTGTGCCAACGCGCTCCCTGGACCGTGCCAATGCCACCATGACGCCTCTGCATCGCCTCTCGCCGAATGACGTCCTCCTTCAGCGACGTTGGAGGTCATCGCCTTCCAATCTAGCCGCAGATCAAGCAAACCGTGACATTGCGGCGCTCGTGCTCGCCTGATTGAATTCCATCGACCTGCCACGCCGGTTGACAGTGCAGGAATTTCTCCTCTAGACTGACGAGATTCGTGCCGACGCACGAACAGGTTCTCAAACAGTTACCGGAGAAGGAGCGAGGGGGAATGGCAAAGAAGAAGGCCGCAGAATCCGAGGAAGCGAAATTGAAGCAAAAGGTGTCCAGCAAGCGAGCTGGACATAGTAATCCGAAGGGGGATGCCCCCCTGCGAGCGCTCCGGAAGCGATTGAAGCGGGAACAACGTAAGCGACGGGCCCTCGCCCTGCGCAGGAAGAATGCAGGCGGAAAGAAGGGTGCAGCAGCACCTGCCAAGTAAACCTTCCTCTCACATTATCGTACCGGTAGGATGGATATGGAACAGGAACAGAAGGATCCTCAGGCGTCGACGGAGATTCAACCGGCGAGCGAAGAATTGACGGATCAGGTGGCCGCCGAACTGATGGGCGATGTGACGCCCGGCGAGACCGCGCCTCAAGGCGCGCAGGAGGCGGTGGCGCTCGAAGAAGAGCAGGTCAAGGACGAGATCGACATTCAGATCGATCTGCTGAACGATCCTGATTGGGTCGTCCGCCGCGAGGCGGTGATCACTCTCGGCGAGATGGGGGATGAGCGTTGTGTCGAGCCCTTGGCGAAAGCCCTGCGCGACGGCGACTGGCAAGTTCGTGAAGTGGCTATTGAAGCGATGGGACAGGTGGGCTCACCGGCCGTCGACACGCTTCTCAGGCTCTTACGGGATTGGGATGTCCGCAAGTATGCGATTCTCTCGCTCGGCAAGATCCGGGACGAGCGCGTCCTTGACCCCCTGATGCTCCAGCTCCGCAACGATGAGTTTAAAGACGACGCGATCAACGCCTTGGTCGAGTTGGGGGAACCTTCGGTGCCGAAGTTGATCGCCGCGCTGAAGGACCGGGATGAAAACGTCCGGAAAAGCGCCGTGCTGGCTTTGGGCCGCATCAAGACCAACGATGCAATCGATCCGCTGATCCAGATGTTGGGCGACCAGGATTGGTTCACGCGATTGACCGCGGCGGCTGCCCTGGAATCTATCGGAGACGAGCGCGGCCGGGAAGCGATCAAGCCGCTCCTAAAGGATCCGGACATGGTGGTCAAAATGAGAGTGGAACGGATCCTGGCAAAGTGGAAGAAACAGCCGGTTTCTCAGCCGGCCAATGCCTGAATCACTTTTCCAGTAACTGATCGAGCCGGTGCTGCACCGCATCCAGTTTCTTGCGCGGGATCGCTTTCCCCTGGGTCACATCGGATCGCAGGTCTCGAAGCGACCCGGTCAGGGTCCGGACGGCATTCACGCCGTCATCTTGTTTGACTCCCTTCGTCGCATCATCCAACGCCGCAATCGCTTCACCCAGGTCTTTCGCCGCTTCGCCCAAATTGTGTTCGAGGATAGCGGCTCTTGCCTGGACGAGCTTCGATTTGGCCTCCACCAGGCTTTGGCGACGGCGGAGATCGCGCTCGATCCCTGTCGTGGTATCCAACACACTGCGTGACAGCTCCTTGAGCGAATGCTGCAAATCGGACACGGTCTGGAGCAACGTCCCTACCGGCCGTTGACCGAAATAGTACCCGCCGGCGAAGGAGACGCTGATCACTACCATGAGGCCGATAAACTTCAGCATTGCGATCCTTTGAGGTTACGGACGACGCGGTAAGGGGTTCGTCCGCGTCAATTGGTGCAAAAGACTTCCGGCCGCGGCAATGCGGACCGCTTCGTCGGAGTCCTGGAGTCCTTTCAGGAGCAAAGGCACAGCCGGTCCTGAATTTTTGCCGAGAGCTTTGGCGGCCATCAGTCGGGGCAGCGGCTGCTGATCCTGCAGCAACATTTGAAGGATGGACAACGCCTGTTTGTCCGAGGTTGCACTCAGGGCCTGGCCTGCAGCCCCGCGAATGGAAGGATCCGCGTGCCGCGCCAAGTCGGCTGCGAGCAAGATACCGGAGTTGTCTCCCAAACGAAGCAGGGCCTCGGCCGCGCTGGCGCGGACTTGAAGGCTGGGATCTCTGGTCAGAGCCTGAAGCAGCGGGCGATTGTCTTTGAGGCCCAGCCGGCCCAGACTGCCGGCAGCCACGCTCCGGACCATGGCCATGTCGTCGCCGATCGCATGGGTCAGCGGAGCGACACCACCCGGAGAACCGAATTCGCCAAGCGCTCCGGCCGCAAAGGCCCGCACGGACGGATTGGGATCATAGACGGCCTGGCTGAGCACCGCCAGGCTGGCCGGACGTTTGAGGCGGCCGAGCACGCCCAGGGCGGCCATGCGCACTTCCGCATCGGGAAGAGTACAGGCATTCGTGATGTCGATGAGACTATCGGTCTGCCCCATTCTGTAAAGCGCCGCATAGGCAAAAATGGCTTCCGGGCCTTCTTCGGTACGGCCGATTTCCACAAAACGCTGCTTCAGGTCCCCGGCTTTGGCTTCGCCCAGGGCATTAATGGCCGCGATGCGCACCGTCGGCATCTCGTCGTTCAACGCCCGCCGTAACGGGCCTGACTTGTCCGCGAGTCCCGCCCTTCCTATCGCCTCCGCGGCTCGCGCCCGCACGAGAACAGAAGAATCGAGCAAGCCATCTTCGAGAATGGCGGCGGTTTCCTTGAGGGCCAGTTCGGCAAGGGCGGTATAGGCGGCGATGCGGACGTGTTCCTTCGGATCACGGACGCGGCTGGTAATGACGCTCAGCGCAAGCGGACGGAGCAGTGCAGGATCCGGCGCCTCCCCGGGCTGGTGAAGCCGGGTGTAAAGGGACAGCGCTTCGTCAGCCCGCCCGAGCCGGACAAAGCTCAAGAGCGCCAGGCGGAGCAATTCCTTGGAGGGCGTCGTCTCCGCAGGCAAGCTCTGAAAGAGAGCGATGACCGCTGCGTAGTCCTCCCTCTTGAAGAAAGCGGACGCTTGCGAATCCGCCGAGGAGGGACGCTCATTCGCGGCGCCTGCCCAGGCGCGCTCTTCCGGACCGGGAACCGAAATGAGAAGCACGCCTGCCAGCAGAAACGCCGTGACCCGAGAGACACTTACCATGTTGTCGGTGCGCGCACGGTCGCCGCGCTGTACATCGTACCCACGTAATCTTTGACCATCCGTTTCGTACAGAACTGTGGGGGGATGGTGCGAATGCACTCTTTGATCATCTGCAGCCAGCCGCGCGGAATGCCGTCCAGGTCGCGCTGGTAATACAAGGGAACGGCTTCCTGCTCCAGGAGGCGATAGATCTGTTCTGCGTCATGACGATCCTGTGTCTGGACATCGGCGACTTCGTCCAACGGCTGAATGCCCCATCCGTTCGCCCCGTTGTAGCCTTCCTGCCACCACCCATCCAGCACGCTGAAATGCAAGACGCCGTTCAAGGCGGCC
>CBDIWQ010000121.1:0-16255 GCA_965285965.1 uncultured bacterium
CACGATCCCCTTCGCGGCAAAGTACTCGCGATCCGCTTCAGGCAGGAAGCTGCTCACAATCAGGCCCTCCGTGGTGGTTTTCTTGCCTGTGAAGAACCGCTCGACGCCCGGTTTCCGAAGATCGACCTTCGTATCGTCGTTCAGCAGCACGTCTTCCGGTCCCCGGACGTCCTGCCACGCATCATAGGCGGCCGGATCCACGCCTGCCAGTTTCTTGATCTGCAGGCCAGTAATAAACGGCTCATGCCATTTATGCGGTTTCTGATCGACAATGATTTCGAAACTGTCGCTGCCATGCTCTGCTTTTGCCTTTTCGTCTGTCATGATTTCCTCCTTGTTCTTGTGAAGTCTGAACGCCATTTAGCCGATCTGCTAATTAGCGTATCACCACCCGAAGAGAAATGCAATCGATTCCGACATAAAATTTCTCAGGATGCGGATCGGCTGAATAGAGAAGGTCCGGCGCCGACAGCGCCCAGAATCCTCAACTTGGTCAGGCGGACACGCGCTGCGTCTGCCGATACCTGGAAACGGGACTGAACTGATTCAATGAGGTTTCGCCCATGAGTATCATCGGCGCCGATGACACCGTACAGGCCATGCGATTCCTGATACTCACCCGCAAGCCGCCTCACAGCCATCAAGGGCATTAGGATAGCGCCGCACACGTAGCCTGCCTGCCATTCCATCCAATCGCTTTGAGCGGCATCGATAATGTTATCCCTCTTACAAATCTGGCGATTGCGGTTGTCCTGCGAAGCGAACAGGCCCTTCCGCGGCGGCTCCAGTTCCCAGAGATACGCATGGAAATGGACATGCCCGTATTCATGAGTGAGGGTTGTGCGGAAACGATTCTCACGCCGCTCATCCTCCGATAATTCACGCAATATCTTCACGCACGGCCTCCGGCCACGGAAGAATTCCGTGACACCTTCGACGTCCGACCCGTATTCGGAAAGATCAGCATAGAGATCAAGGTCGTCGGCCTCCCGCTCAATGAGACGCGTCAAATCGCTCGTCGAGACAGGAAACTTGATCTCCCCATAGCAATCTTTCAGGAAGGCGTTGATGATCGATTCGCAGTCTCGATCGAGATCCTCCGGGTCGTAATGAGGGCGCTGTGCGAAGCGGCCGGTCCTATCGGGAACCTGTTTAACCACTACCGCCGCCCTTTTCTCGAACCGCTTCGAAAGGCCACCATCGCCTGAGCCACTTCATTGGGAGAAAGTTGTTTCATCCGCACATCTTCCGGGAACCGCCCTGCGAGGTAATATAGCCAGTCAGGATCGATTTCGAGAATTTCGGCGAACTGCTGGACCATGTGATCCGAAGAAGGGCTTCTCCGGTCATGTTCTATATCGTTCAGGTACTGCGGAGATATCGCCTGCCCATCCTCCTCGCGCAATATACGCGAGGCCAGATCCTTTTGAGCCCATCCCTTATCCTTTCGAGCCCGACCGATAGCCTGACCAAATGTGGTTGTTGAGTCTTTAGCGCTCATGCCCCTCTCCAAATCGCAAATATGCGGATTAGCGTATCCTATTATTTTCGCACAGTCAAGGCCCTTACGGTTCATCAGAGCTTGTCATTTATGCCGCACTTATTAGAGTGGGTAGAGTGGGCGCCTCGGACCGTACGGTTAATCTTACCCCTTCTTCTTCACCACCAAGATCCCATCCCTAATCGTTACCAGAACCGCAGATAAGCCGGCGTTTGTAGAAGCCATTCGGTTAACTTCCTGAATAACGAAAGTCTGCTCATCGGGCGGTGGCTGTTTTATAACCTCACCGTTCCACAACACGTTATCGATTAAGATGACCCCACTTGCTGACAGCAGATCCAAAGCACGTCTAAAATAATGAGCGTAATTTTTCTTGTCCGCATCTATAAAAATCAGATCGAACACTCCACTTAAATTCTGCATCGTCTCGAGTGCAGGCCCCATCATTATTTCAATTTTATGCCCGATGGGTGACAGGGAGAAGTATTTGCGAGCAAGAGCTGCCGAGTCGTCATCCACTTCACATGTGATGACCGCTCCATCTTGGGGAAGCGCCTCTGCAAAGCATAAAGCACTGTATCCCGTGAACATCCCAATTTCCAGAACTCGGCGGGCGCCGACAATCTGAACCATCATTTTTAAGAATGCGCCCTCAAGCGGACCTACTATCATCTGTGGTGATTCCATTCGCCGATACGTTTCTTCACGCAGCGCACGGCAGATACCCGATTCAGCCATGGAGTGGGCTTCAGCGTAGGCTTCAATTTCTGGGGACACCAAGTTCTTCATCTATCCACCTATAGGTTCCTCTGAAGTGAGCACTGAAAGTAGTGAACAATTTGAAGGCGGCCCCGCCAGAATCTTACCCTTAAGTACGCGACAACTAAAACTGCGCTCTTATACTGAGCATTTCATCTTAGGAGAGAGAATTTCATCGATAAAAATGAGATCAAAGGGACCGTTCACCGTACGCAAGGTGTCCAAGGCCGGTCCCATTCGCACGTCGATCTTCTTGCCAACCGGCGCCTGTGCAAAATATCGCCGTGCCACCGCTGCCGACTCTTCGTCCACTTCGCAGGTGATGACCCGTCCATCGTCCGGGACCGCTTCGGCGAAGCACAGGGCGCTGTATCCGGTAAACATCCCGATCTCGAGCACCCGCTTCGCGCCCACCAGCCCGGTCATCATCTTCAGAAAGGCCCCTTCGAGGGGGCCGACGAGCATCCGAGCAGAGGCCATCGTGCGCTGCGTTTCTTCTCGGAGCGCCCGGCAGATCCCTGACTCCGGCATGGAATGGGCCTGGGCATAGGCTTCGATGTCCGGACGGACAAGCGTCTTCATGTGGTCCTCCTGATTTGAAAAACAGCGAGGCGGTTACGTAGACTGACCATACCATGGACCGGCGAGGCGAGATGATGTCCTTGCTCCGGCCTTTCTATCCATAAGGAGCCCCGCGTGAAGACCCTTGCGAGCCTGGACGCCCTGACAACGAAACTGCTGGAAATCCAACGTATCAATAGCGCCGCCTCAGTGCTGTCCTGGGATCAAGAAACGTACATGCCCGCCGGAGGCGGTGAAGCGCGGGCCGAACAGATCGCCGTGCTGCAAGGTCTGGCTCACGGAAAACTGATTTCTCCCGAAATCGAGAAATTACTGGTTCAATGGGTTGACCCCGCCACAGGACTGGCGGTCGAGCAGCCAGGCGAGGCCTGGGATGAGCCGTCACGGGCCCTGCTTCGCGAAGTCTGGCGCGACTACAGCCGCGCCAAAAAATTGCCTTCCGATTTCATCGTCACGCTCAGCCGGGAATGTTCCCTCGCACAGCAGGTCTGGACTCAAGCCAAGGCACAGAACAAGTTCGCCCTGTTCCTCCCCCATCTCCGCACCATCCTCTCGCTCAAACGCGAAGAAGCGGCGTATCTGGGATACAAGGACTCGCCGTACGATGCGCTCTTGGATGTCTATGAGCCGGGATCGACCATTGCGGGGCTCCGGCCGGTCTTTGCACAGCTGAAAGCGCGCCTGGTCCCACTGTTGAAGAAGATCACTGAAAGCCGGGTGCGGATCGATGACAGCATTCTTCGCCGGTCTTATGATCAGAGCCGACAGTTGGAGTTCGGACGGCTGGTCCTGATCGCGATGGGCTATGACTTCGAACGGGGACGACTGGACCTCTCGGCCCACCCCTTCACCACGTCCTTTCATCCGACGGATGTGCGGGTGACCACGCGGGTGTATGAGCATGAATTGCAGTCCTGTCTGTTCAGTTGCATTCATGAAGGCGGCCACGGGCTGTACGATCAAGGACTCGATCAGCGGTATTTCGGCACCCCGTTGGGTGATTCGGTCTCGCTCGGCATCCATGAAAGCCAATCCCGGTTATGGGAGAACTGCGTCGGACGATCGCGCGCTTTTTGGCGGTTCTTCTATCCCCTTCTGCAACAAACGTTTCCCGATCAATTGCGCCATGTGGACGGCGAGCAATTTTATGCGGCGATCAATGGCGTGAAACCGTCGTTCGTTCGCGTGGAAGCCGACGAGTTGACGTACAACCTGCACATCATGCTGCGGTTCGAGATCGAACAGGAGCTGATCGAAGATCGGACACAGCCGGACGATTTGCCCGGCCTTTGGAATCAGAAGATGGAAGAGTATCTCGGGATCACGCCCAAGCAAGACTCCGACGGCGTGTTACAGGACGTGCACTGGTCGCTGGGGGCATTCGGCTATTTCCCCACTTACACGCTTGGCAATCTCTATTCCGTCCAGTTCTTCGAGCAGGCCAAACTGGAGATGCCTCGCCTCGAGGAGGACATCGCCGCCGGGCAGCTCCTGGGGCTGCGCCGATGGTTGGAACAAAAAATCCACCGGTGGGGGCGCACCTTTACGCCGGACCACCTTGCCCGGCGGGTCACGGGCACAAGCATCAGCCCGGAGCCGTTCCTTGGCTATCTGGAAAAGAAATATGGCGAACTTTACCAGCTTTGAGTGCTTAAGCCTGCCGTGCCGTCGTAGCCCATCGCCGCATTGACCCTCGCGAGCATCACCGGCGGAAAGACGAACTCGGCCTGCACGTCGATCCGATGCGGCACGAGCAAGGTCGTGTGAAAGACAATGTCTCGAATGGGAATCTTGAATTCGGGTTGCTGCGGGGTGCTCAGTTCCACCGCTTCGACGGAATTCGTAATGGCTCCGCTATCCTGAGGGCCATAGGTCGCCACCACGGCGTCGATGATTTCCTTGACCTTTTCGTTCGCCTCTATGCCCTCCATCCCTTTGAGCACGAGAGGAATCACGTCCTCTTTGGCTTGATCCGACAAGGTAAAGTTCTCCACCCGCTCTTTCCGCCGGAGCGACGTGAGATCATTATCGAGATCCTTGCTGAACGCCCCGTACGCAAACCGGAAGAATTCGAAATGCAATCCCTTAAACCCCTTGCCGAACATCTGAAGTTCACACAAAAAACAGAGCTGCTGGAGCTTTACATCACTGAGAAGCCCGTGCGGCTCCGCCAGATGCAGCACGTAGAGCAGGAGGGCGCGATCGACGGTGATTTGATTCGGTTTTCTCATCGCGAACTCCGCTCAGGTGGCAACCGCCGCCACTATAAACAGCGAAGAAGACCGCCGTCAAACCGACGGTCACCCTGCGGCGCCCCGTGAGCGCCCTTGACCCCGAGCAGAGGTTTCGTCTTTAATGGGTTCTTCTGGGAAAGGGCCGCTATCATGAGACATGCGAAAGAGATGGAGGCGCTCAAAGAGCACCTCGGCAAGCATCAGTTAAAGTTCACCCGCCAACGCGAACTGATCCTCGATGCGTTTTTGAAGCAGGAGCACATCACGGCCGAGGAGATGTATCACCAACTGGCAAAAAAAGACCCTCACTTGGGCCTAGCGACGATCTATCGTACTCTCAACCTGTTTTGCGAAGCCGGGTTGGCCCAAGCGCGGCATTTCGGCACGCAGACCCAGTATGACAACGTTTCTCATAAAGGACACCATGATCATCTCATCTGCACTAGTTGCGGCAAGATCGTGGAGTTCTCCAATTGCGACATCGAACGCCTCCAAGAGGAGGTCGCCACCAATAACGGCTTCATTATCCAAACCCACCGGCTGGAACTCTACGGGCTCTGTTCCCGCTGTCGTCATTGACCCCTACCGTTTTTATTTGGTATCTTTTTTGAGACGGCTTATCAATTTCAAATGCTCGACAAAGGAAGCGACCGATGCCTAACTTGCCTCGTGTGCCCGCTATTCTGCCGCGACTGATAGGGATGGGCGCGGTAGTCGCAGGCCTCTGTCTGGCTACCTGGCTGGCGACGCCGGTTCAGGCGCCGGCGGCAGACAAACTGATAATCTATTCGGGACGCGCAGAACGGCTGATCAAACCCGTGCTGGACGCATTTACCGCCAAAACTGGCATCCAGGTCGAACTCCTCTCCTCCGGGACGACGGAATTGGTCAATCGCTTGAAAGCCGAAGGCGACCGCACCCAAGCTGATATGCTGATCACCAACGACGCCAGCAGCCTGGAATTGGCCCGTGCCGCCGGGCTGTTCCGTCCGATAAATATGCGGGAGGTCGAACGCGCCATCCCTGCGCAATTCCGCGCCCCGGACAACAGTTGGGTGGGCTTATCAGGCCGCTTTTGGATCATCGTCTACAACACCACGATGGTCAAGCCGGAGGAGGTCAAGTCTCTCCTCGACCTGGCAGACGCTCGATGGAAGGATAAAATCGCGATTCCCAATTCGGGCAGCGAATACCTCCAAGCCGGCGTGTCGGTCATCCGTGCGTCGGTCGGCGATGACCGGACCAAAAAGTTTCTCACAGGTTTGCGAGACAATGCCGGAACCCAGGTGTATCAGAAGAGCTCCCAAATCGTCGAGGCCGTCGCCAAAGGTCAGGTGGCCATGGGCATCGTCAATCACTATTACGTCTATCGTCACCTGGCCACCCAACCTTCGTCGCCCATCGCCGTCCTCATGCCGGACCAGCAGGAAGGCGGCCTAGGCGCCATCATGAATGTAGCCGGGGTCGGCATCCTGAAACACACCGCCAACCTGGACAGCGCCAAGCTGCTCGTCGAGTTCCTCGTGGCTCAGGCCGGTCAAAGAATGTTTGCGGACCTCGACAAGGAGTATCCTCTCCATCCGGATGTCAAAGCCGATCCGGCGTTGATCGAGCGAAAGAGCTTCCGTGCGGCTCTCGTACCGTTGACGAAGCTGGCGGAATTGCGCGAACCGACCCTCACCCTGATCGAACAAGTGGGTCTCCGGTAACACACGCACCTGCTTGTGATGACGATACGCCACCAACTCGCGTCACCCGTACAGGTCATGGCCGTGGCCAGCGCCGCACTGATCCTCTTGCCGCTGGGGTACGTGACGACGCTCGCCTTGTCAGCCGATCCGGCGGTCTGGCACCGGCTATGGGCCACCCGCATTCCTGAATTGTTGACCAATACCGTGTCGCTCGCCGGCGCAGTGGCGATTCTCACGCTTCTGCTTGGGATCTCGACCGCCTGGATTGTGACACGCTTCGATTTTGCGGGACGCCCACTTTGGGAGATGGCCCTGGTGCTGCCGCTGGCCATGCCGACGTATGTCCTGGCCTACGTCTATAACCACATCCTGGGCTTCGGTGGGCCGGTTGAACAACTTTGGCAATCCATAGCCGGCCCTCAAGCCAGGATTTTCTCTCCGCAGAGCTTTTGGGGCGTCACACTCGTGATGACGCTTGATACCTTTCCTTTTGTGTATTTATTGACCCGGAGCGCGCTTCTCAGCTTGAACGTCTCGTTCGAAGAGGTGGCCCGCACATGTGGCGCCTCGCGCTTCCAAACGATGTGGCGCGTCACGCTGCCCCTTTTACGCCCCTCCATCGTGGCGGGAGTCGCCCTGGTGATACTCTATGTCGTCTCGGATTTCGGCGCCGTCTCTCTCTTGCGCTATCAAACGTTGACCTATGCGGTGTTTCAGCAAATGACCGGCCGCTCGGATAATATGGCGGCGAGCATTCTGAGCATCCTGCTGGTGGTGCTCGCCCTGATATTCTTGGTAACCGAGCGATGGTTTCGCCACAAAAGCCGCTTCTATCAAACGGCCGGACGCTACCGAACTCCCCAACGAGCCGCCAGCGGATGGATGCGGACTCTGGGGATAACCGCCTATCTGGCGGCGATCGTCGCCGCGTCGTTCGGCGTGCCGGCGTATCTGCTGATTCAATGGACCTGGTCTCCGGAAGCGCAAGCTATCTTGGACAATCGCTTCTTCGGCTTTATCTGGAACAGCGCTCTGCTTTCTGCATCGGCCGCGACGGCCGGTGTCATCATTGCCCTCCCGTTAGCCTATTTGGCAAATCGAAAACCAACCGTCCTGAACATCGGGTGCCTGCAAGCCGCCTATGCCGGATATGTCCTTCCGGGGCCGGTGGCCGCACTGGCCGTCCTTGTGCTCTTTCTCAAGATTTTGCCTTTTTTGTATGGAACCGCGATTGTGCTGGTCGTCGCCTATGTCATTCATTTTCTTCCCGTGGGACTGCAGTCGCTTGAGCCCTCGCTTCAACAGATCACCCCCAATCTGGAAGAGGTCGCGCGCACGCTCGGGCTGGGCGTCCGGGAAACGTGGCGCCGCGTCACCTTGCCGCTCATTCGAAACGGGTTTATCGTGGCCTGGGTCTTGATGTTTCTTCAAACAATGAAGGAGTTGCCGGCCACGCTGCTGTTACGGCCGGTGGGCTTCGATACCCTGGCGATTCGCGTCTGGCTGGAAGCCAGTGAAGAATATTATCAGCTGGCCGCCCCGTCGGCGTTACTGATCGTGCTCGTCGGTTTGCCTGCACTCGTTCTGCTGCTCTCCCGTGATTGGCGCGCGGCCTGAGGAAATTCATGGCGACTGACACACACTTGACACATGTGGACGCCGATCACCTGAAGGGACAGGTACACTTGTACACCCCCGAGTCTTCCATCCTGGAGCTGCGTTCGGTGTCATGCGCCTATGAGCCACGCCGCCCGGCCGTACGGGACATTTCGTTTTCAGCCCGGGAAGGGGAAATCCTCTGCCTGCTCGGTCCTTCGGGGTGTGGTAAGACCACCATCCTTCGAGCCATCGCAGGGTTCGAACCGGTGCGCTCCGGCGAGATTTACCTGTCCGGACGGCAGGTCTCCTCGGCACGCGAAACAGTGGCGACCGAACAGCGCCGCGTCGGCATGGTGTTCCAGGAGTACGCCCTCTTTCCCCATCTAAGGGTCGCCGATAACATTGCGTTCGGACTGCGACATCTGCCGCGCGCCGAGCGCACCGGCCGTGTTCAAGAAATGCTACGGCTCACGGGCTTGGAAGGCTTTGAACGACGCTATCCTCACGAATTGTCCGGCGGACAACAGCAACGCGTGGCCTTGTCCCGGGCGCTGGTTCAAAATCCGGTCGTCCTCTTATTAGATGAGCCGTTCAGCAACTTGGACCCTGACATGGCCAGCCGCATGCGACAAGACCTGCACGTGCTCTTGCGGCGCATGAAAACCACGACGATTTTGGTGACGCATGACCATGAAGAAGCCTTTGCCATGGCTGATCGAATCGCGGTCCTGAACAAGGGCTATCTTGAACAAATGGACACGCCGGAAGTGATTTACCATATGCCCGCGACGCCATTCGTCGCGGACTTCGTCGGGCAAGCGGACTTTATTCCCGGCCAGATTCAGCAAGGCATGGTGCAAACGGAACTGGGCCCATTCCCTAATCCTTTGAATAAGGAAGAAGGTGCGTCGGTAGTGGTGATGATTCGCCCGGACGACATCCATCTCATGCCGGATACGTCCGCTCATGCCCGCATTGTGGCACGCCAGTTCAGGGGATCTGAAAATCTGTATACCGTTCGGCTCCCATCCGGTCAACTCCTGCATAGCAGCGAAAGTTCGACCACCGTCTACCACGAAGGCACAGCGGTTGAGCTACGGGTCTCGGCGACACATACTGTCATATTCCCCGATACAGACCTTTCCTCCTGATACGGCCGCTATGCGGCGATTGACACGTTTCATGAGTATCTGGCATTGATGGGCTCACACACAGCCCTCGCCATTTTCTAAGGAGTCGTTATGGACGCGTTGAAACACGCGGTTGATTACGGGATTATCGGTCTCTTGCTGGTCCTCAGCATATGGTCGGTCGCCGTCGCAGTGGAGCGCTGGCTGTTTTATCGTCAAGTCGACGTCAAGGTGTTTCCGAATGCCTTACACCTCGAAATGGCGCTCACCAAACGCCTCGTGATCATCGGCACCGTGGCGGCGAACGCCCCCTACATCGGTCTGCTTGGCACCGTTCTCGGAATCATGCTCACCTTTCATACCATGGGCACGTCCGGAACGATGGCGGTGAACACGATCATGATCGGTCTCAGTCTGGCCCTGAAAGCGACCGCGGTCGGATTGCTCGTTGCCATTCCCTGCGTAGTGATGAACAATGTACTCCGCCGGCGTGTGACCGAATTGCTGACCCAATACAAGGCGGACCATGGAACGAGACATTGATCAGATTAACGTCATCCCTTTAGTCGATGTCATGCTGGTATTGCTGGTCATCGTCCTGACCACGGCCACCTTTATCAGCACGGGTCAGGTCCCCGTCAATTTGGCGAAGGCCAAAGCTGCCGGCGATCGAAAAGATGTGCCCCTCGTAATCACGCTGACATCGGAGGGCGGCCTGTTCTTAAATGACCGTCCTGTACAAGACGGCGGCTTGCCGTCGGCCTTGTCGAATGAGCCTCGTGACTCGGCGGTCGTCGTTCGGGCCGATAAAGTGACCATCCTTGAAACATTTGTGGCCGTCGTAGACGAGATCCGTGGTTTGGGATTTCACCAGGTGAGCCTCGAAGTCATTCGATTGTAACTATCCATACATAGAGCGTTCATTTCATGCGACCGGGGGATCATGCAACGGGCTGGCTCATGTCCTTTCTGTTGCACGGAAGCATCGCGCTGGGGGTGCTCGTGGTTCTGCAGGGCATCCAGCTGGAGCCTGATCTGCGGCCGTTTACCTGGAATGTAGCGATGGTGGCTGAGCAACCGGAACAGTCACCGGCCAGCCGGCCTTCTCCCGTACGACCCACGCCATCTATTGAATCGTCTCCCGCCGCGGCTGGCTCGGATACGACCGGAGCCCCGAAACCAATGTCGCCGGCACCGATCGTCCCACCCGCTCCGACGCCATCGGCACCGGCCAGCAGTGCACCCGCTCCCCAGCCTGCACCGCCTCAGGAAGCAACCCGTACAGCCCTCACCGAACCCACCGCTTTGTCTCCGCCCCTACCGATCCCAAATGAACCGATGGCTGAGAAGAAGCAACACGCAGCCACACCGCCGCCACCAGCGTGGAAGCCTTCTGCCGAAGAGCGCCACACAGCGGTCCTTTCACCTCAAGCGGAATCACAGCAGATCATGCCGCCGAAGTTGCCGTCACAAGAGCAGTCATCAGCATGGACTCCCGAGCTTGCATCGGACCTGCCTCAGCGGTCGAGCACACAGCCCTCAGTCGAGGAGGTGCCACAAGTGGCTATCGTTCCACCTGCCGCTCAACCCAAGGCGATGAAACCGGATTATGTCTGGCTGTCAGAGCTCATGGCCAGATGGATCCAGGATCTCGATAAGCGCTACCCCGCCATCTTGCGCACGGAAGGAGTGCAAGGGAAAGTCACCTTGACGGCGATACTGCACCAGGATGGCATGCTGAGCGATGTGCGTATCGTCAAGAGCTCGGGCAATCCCATGCTCGATCAGATCGCGGTAGAAGATGTGCGAAAAGGCCCGCCGGTTCGACTATCCCATGCGCTGGACAAGCCGCAGATGCCGGTGAAGTTTTCCATTATTTACGATCTGACGACGACTCAGTAGCTGGACGGCCTCTTCCACTACAATCATCCTGCCGCCAATCACGGAGGACACCCTGCTGATCAAATGTCAGCACGTACGCCCGACAGTAACTCGATCGTGCGTATCCCGTGTACCCGCTGGTTCCGCTTCCCCGGTCGAAATAAGTCCAGATCGTCCGGCCGTCCTCCATCTCATGCTTGTCGTGTGGCATACCATATCGGCGTGCCACGACCTCCTGAGTCGCCTCGTTAACTCGTCCCTTGTAATACCCTGTTTCATACTCGGTACACCCTATGACGCCGACGATTGCAACCGTGACAACGAACAAAGAAATTGAGAGATCGTACCAGCGCATCATTTCCTATTGGTCTGACGGGAGATGGAGCCGTCCAAGAAGACCTGACGAAACGGTCATGTTTCCATCTTGGTCGACAATGATCGCTTCGACATCCGGTAACCGCTCAACCAGGGCCATGCCTCGTTCAGGTCCCAGAATAAAAATTCCCGTATCCAGCCCGTCCGCCACAGTTCCTTGTTTTGCAATCACGGTCACACTCTGGCAATCCCGTGCCGGCTGTAAGGTCTGCGGGTCCAGGATGTGATGGTAGCGGATACCATTCTGCTCAAAAAATCGCTCATAGTCCCCAGCCGTAGAAATCGCCTCGTTTTTCAACTCAACAACAGCTAG
The DNA here is from genome assembly GCA_965285965.1 of uncultured bacterium. Lineage (GTDB taxonomy): Bacteria > Nitrospirota > Nitrospiria > Nitrospirales > Nitrospiraceae > Nitrospira_D. Next base: position 12,066 of record CBDIWQ010000121.1, read on the forward strand.
CACCGCACCGTCCTGCCGTGGGTGTTTGATGCCGACGGGAAAGCCGGCCGAATCGGGAAGAGACCCGAAAGTCTTGATATCTCCCGACAGAGCGACGACACCAGCCCGAGCGCCGGCTCGTTTCATCACTTCGACTGCCATGTCGGCCGCGTATCCTTTGCCAATCCCTCCAACATCGATCCGCATACCAGGCAGAGGTAGATAAATAGTATGTGCCGCTTCATTCACCTCAATGCTCGCCCAGTCCACAAGAGGCTTAAGTGCCTCCAATTCCTTGTCATCGGGAATACGCTGCCGTTCCGTCACGCTCCAGGCTTCGATAGCCGGTCCAACGGCAATATTAAATCCGCCATCGGTTATTCTTGCCATTTCCAGCGATTGAGACACCAATTCCACCGTTTCACGGCTCACGGTCACGGCTCGTTGCCCGGCGGACTGATTGACCTGAGATAATTCGCTTTCCGGGATCCAGGTGCTCAGCAATTGCTCCAGCCGCTTAATCTCTTGAAACCCAGCGCTGACGGCCGCCTGTGCCAAGCCTTCGTTCCCGGCAACCGCCGTGATGGTCACCAGCGTCCCCATGTGCATCTGGACGCGCTTCACCACGACGGGTTGAGGGGCAGAAGGCATGCCACTACAACTCCACAACGTGCCCAGAAGCGTGGCAATGAGCAACAACGCCATTCGTGCTTGTTTCATTAAACTCCGTGCCGTTACCAGAGATGTCGGCGGAAATAGCGTGGATACCGGGGATAGGGCATGACCTCATACAGTCGCGTTTCCATGTGAGCCGGCTGAGGCAACACTTCAGCCATGGGTTCGTCCACCAGGTCGGGATATTGTTCACTGAATAGGTCCCGGATGCGTGGACGTTCATCCTCATCAAGGACCATGGAAACCGCTACCATACGTCCATAGCGGGGTGAATCAACCCCGAAGCGCCAAATTCCGACATAGGTCACCGGCTCGGTTCCGACGGAAAAGGAACTCGCGACATCGGCCATCGACATGAACGGTCCCTCACTAATCTGAACCCGATTTACTCGATACTCGCCTGCTGGAAGCGGCAAGGCAAAATGCGTGTCGTGCGAGTCGATATCAACGGTGATTCGCCGGTCCGTCTGCCGATTTTCGAGTTCGATAAACCTTACTTTGGGTGGATACCGACGGCTCGACTCTCCAGTTAGCACGACGATCGCTCGGCCTACTACAGTCGGACCCGACACGTCAGAATCGTCCAATAAGGCCGGGATGTGTACCGAGCAGCTAGCCAACATGCCTCCAATGGCGCAGATGGCCGACACGATACGAAAATCCATCATAGCCACCTCATGAAGTATTATAGGCACCGGAAATCTGGTTGCACAGCCGCCAAACAGGGAGCCTCCTCGATATTTTTCCGTTGACTTGCCCCCCCGCCTCGAGATATTAATAATCGTTCTCAATTTCAACCAAGGCGGATGATATATGGCCTCACAAGCATCCATAGCTTCGGCACGGCATAATCGGGAAACCCGCTGTGAATGTGGGCAACTCATCGCTAAAGTTTGCGGGATGGGCATTGAGCTTAAATGCAAGCGGTGCAAGCGCATTGTCGTCATCCCATTCTCATCAATCGAAGGATGGAACACAGTCGCATCATGATTCGTCTAAGGAAAGGAGGAGTCATCGACGAACTTTCAACCACGAACAACGATGTACGTTCCACATTATTGCTACCAGAGACCAGAGACCATTGAGTCCCGAGTCAGACCATTCACCCACTTTCACTCATGGAGGGTTCTAAGATGAGGATCAGGTCAATCCTCGGGGCTTTAATCATTGCCAGTTTGCCGGTTGCGCCGGTTTGGGCGGAGATGACCCCGGATGAAATCAAAAAGATGGTCGATGACGCAGTGGAAAAGCGAATCCAGGAGCGAGAACGTCGAGAAGGCGCCTTGGAAGGAAGAGAAGGACAGGTGCAGCCCGGCGCCACTCAATATCCCACTGCGACGGGACCGATGACCGACATCCGTGTCGAACGAAAGGGCGAGGAGAAAGTTCCCCTGGGTTTCGGCTCCACCGGATCAGGAAAACTGATCTACGCCAAGCCATTCTTGAGTGCACCTAAAGCCACATTGGGCGGCTATGCCGACGTAATGTACAACAATCTGTCCCGACAGAACTTGGACAACCCGAGCCGGAACACCTTCGGACAACAGCGGTTAGTTCCGTTCATCTACGCCGACATTACGGATCATATCAAGTTCGCCACGGAAATTGAGATAGAACGTGGCGGCCCAAATGCTCCTCAAGGCACTGATGGGTCAATTCAGATTGAGTTCGCCCAGCTAGACTACCTGATCACGGAAGCGATCAATCTTCGCGCAGGTATTTTGCTCATGCCGGTGGGCAAGTTTAACTTGCTGCATGATTCGCCGCTGAACGACCTCGTAGACCGACCGATGGTGTCACGAATTGTGATACCGAGCACCTGGTTTGAAGCCGGTGCCGGTATCTATGGAACTCTGTACCCAACCTCGCTGTCCAAGCTCGACTATGAATTGTATGTCGTCAACGGCATGAGCCAGACCGCCGGGGCTATCACGGACGCCGGAGTACGCGGCGCACGCGGGAGCGTTTCTCGAGACCGCGACGATAACAAAGCCGTCGTTGGACGCTTGGCGTTCAGCCCTATGCTGGGCATTGAAGTGGCAGGATCCGGTTATCACGGCCAATACAAACCCTCGGCTGGTGCGGTGGGATCCGGGTACATCGACGTCTTTGCGATTGACTGGACTCTTCAGAGAGGCCCATTCGAAGTCATCGGCGAGTCGGCCTGGTCCCGTATCAGTAACAACAATGCCACAGGAGTAGCAGGCAATCCAATCGGACCCGCTGGTATGCACGGGTACTACATTCAGGGCAACTACCACTTCATGCCCGACTTCCTCAAAAGATGGGCGCCTAGCCACTTCACGGATGCTTCTACCTTCACAGCTGTGGTCCGTTGGGAACACGTAGACACCGACACCGATGACCGCACCCGCACTGCGCTCAATACTCTGGGAAATCGCCGCGAGCTAGAGCGGTTGACTCTCGGTCTCAACTTCCGTCCGATTGAAGACACAGTGTTCAAGTTCGACTGGCAGTTCAATACACAAAAGAACGCACAAGGGCTAGTACCAGCTGGAGACCTTGGAACCGCTACGAGCCCCATAAACGGTAATGGATTCTTAATCCAAGCTGCGACTTACTTCTAGACATCGTGCTGTCCCCGTCTCTCGGCGGGGACAGCACCTATAACGGTGGAGATTTATGCGTTGGTTTTTCAGTCGAGTTAGTCCTTGCCTCGCGACGTTCTTCCTAACTGCCTGTGCCACTTTGAGCGGCGGACAAGAACGGTATGCCGTTTGCGACTATGAGCATGCGTGGGACGCCGCTCTTGATGCCATCAAGGACCGTTCCCTCACAGTCAAAGATAAGGAAAAGGGCAAGATTGAAACTGGCTGGCTTGAGATTCCTATGCCGGGACGGACCTTTGGTGCCCTCCAGAGAGATATGGGTGACAGCAAAGATCGGTCCAGGATTGTCATGACTGTGAAGCGCCTGAGTGATGTCACGAAGGTCACCTTTGTCGAAGATCGTCAAAAATGGGCGTTTCGCGGAGGATCTCGGTTGTTTGGCTGGACCTATACCGACCCCTCCCAAGAGGTCTTGTCTGATATTGATGCACGGCTTGAACGGAAATTAAAGGAGCACGGATGTACGCTCACTTAAGATTCACCCCGCTTTTGTTCGCCCTGTCTTGTGTGATGGCATCGGATGCCTTCGCTGCTGAACGGGTGTGGGACAGCGAATTGCGCCGATATCTGAAAGAAGACGATTTTAAGTACGAAGAATTCATGACGGAAGAGGAAGCGGTCAAGATTATCCTCCCGAAGTCCCAACGCATCCGCAAGGAACTCCTCCGCCTCTCTTCTGAAAAAAAGGAATTGATCGAGCAACGGATTGGCTGGAAGTTCCCGGAAGACTCTTTTGAGGTCTACATCGGTGAATCCGAAAACAAGACCGATGGCTACGCCGTGATTCACCACACTATCGGCAAGTATAAAGCGATGACCTATATGGTTGGGGTTGATACGAAGGGGAAATGCACCGACGTGGAGTTGCTTATATTCCGTGACGCCAAGGGGAGCGAAGTAGGGAAA
>CBDIWQ010000122.1:0-3695 GCA_965285965.1 uncultured bacterium
GGAGCAGAACCGGTATGCGGATTACGCACGAGAGGCCGCGCGGGAAGCGATCCTGAATTTATCCGCAATTGAAGCTCCGGCCGGCGTGATGCCGGTCGTCCTGGCCGGCGGGTGGCCCGGAATTCTATTGCACGAAGCGATCGGGCACGGGTTGGAAGCGGATTTCAACCGCAAGAAAACCTCGGCGTTTTCTTGCTTAGTCGGCAAGCGTGTCGCCTCAGAGGTCTGCACTGTCGTGGATGACGGGACATTACCCTCTCGGCGCGGTTCCTTGAATATGGATGATGAAGGCACGCCGACCGGCTGCACGACCTTGATTGAAAAGGGCATCCTCCGCGGGTACATCACCGATAAGCTGAATGCGCGTCTCATGGGCATTCCGTTGACCGGCAACGGCCGGCGCGAGAGCTATCAGAGTGTGGTGCTCCCACGGATGACCAACACCTTCATGCTGGCCGGTGAATCGGATCCGCAGGACATCCTCCGCTCCGTCAAAAAGGGGCTCTATGCCGTGTCGTTCGGCGGTGGCCAGGTGGACATCACCAACGGCAAGTTCGTCTTCTCGGCGAGCGAAGCCTATCTCATCGAAGACGGGAAGATCACCAGGCCGGTGAAGGGCGCCACGCTCATCGGGAACGGTCCTGAAATTCTGACGAAGGTGTCCATGGTGGGTCATGACCTCAAGCTGGACAATGGCATCGGGACCTGCGGCAAAGATGGTCAATCCGTTCCTGTGGGGGTCGGCCTGCCGACCATCAAAATCGAAGAAATCACGGTGGGAGGAACCCAGGAATGACGAGACGGGTCAAGGGGACGGGAGTACATCGTGATTGAGAAGCAGCAAGCAGATCGCGCGGTTGAAGCCGCCAATGGCTATGCGGAACTCGCGGCAGACGTGCTGTCGCGAGCCAAGGCCTGCGGCGCCACTGAAGCCGATATCGTGGTGGCCGATGGGGAAACGTTTTCCGTTCAGGTCCGTGTCGGTGCGGTCGACCGGTTGACGAAGGCGAGAGAAAAGCGCTTGGGGTTGCGAGTGTTTGTCGGGAAGCGGTCCGCCACCACTTCGACCTCCGATTTTTCCCGCGACTCGCTCGATCGGCTGGTTTCTGAAACCTGTACTCTCGCCAAAGCCGTGGTGGAGGATCCGGTGTCGGGATTGCCGGATGAGTCTCAGATGGCGAGGGAGTGGCCGACACTCGATTTGTACGATGGCACGCAACTCCAGACTGAAGTGCAAATCGATCTGGCCAAGCGCGGTGAAGCGGCGGCTTTTGCTGCCGATCAACGGGTGACGAATTCGGAGGGGGCGGAGTTCGATTCCTCGTCCGGCCGCGTCGTCCTCGCCAACACCCACGGATTTGTCGGATCCTACAAGAGTTCCAGCTTTTCCCTCTCGGTGTCACCCATTGCGACCGAACCAAGCACCGGCGCGATGCAGCGCGACTCCTGGTATGAAGTGCAGCGTAAGTTTTCCCGAATGGCCTCGGCGGAGTCGATTGGTCAAGAGGCGACCCGCCGTGCGGTTCGCCGATTAGGCGCGCGCAAGGTCGGGACGAAACGAGTGCCGGTCATATTCGATCAAGAGACGGCAGGCAGCCTCCTGGCGAATCTCTGCAGTGCCGTATCCGGGTACGGACTCTACAAGCGGGCCTCCTTTCTCCTGGATCAGCTCGGCCACACCATTGCGTCCGATCACATCACCGTCCACGACGATGGCCGGATGGAAGGCGGACTGGGGTCACGGCCGTTCGATGGCGAAGGACTCGCCACCCGGAAAAACACGATCGTGGAACGGGGCATCCTCAAGAGTTATCTGCTCGACACCTATTCGGGCAAGAAGCTGGGCCTTCCCTCCACGGGAAATGCCTCCCGGAGCGTGGGGGACAGCCCTTCCGTCGGTCCCACGAATTTTTATCTGGTGCCGGGGACGAGGACGGCCGAGCAGATCATCGGGTCCGTCAAGGAGGGCCTCTACGTCACCGAGTTGATCGGGTTCGGCATCAATATGGTAACCGGTGACTATTCGCGCGGGGCCTGCGGATTTTGGATCGAAAATGGAGAACTGACGTATCCGGTGGAAGAAATCACCATCGCGGGCAACTTGAAACAAATGTTCAAGGACATTGAACTCGTGGGGAGTGATTTGGTGTTTCGCGGACGCATCGCCAGCCCCACGCTGAAGATCGCAGAGATGATGGTGGCAGGAAATTGAGACGGTCGAGTCAAACATATTCTGAGCGACGGCCCTATCAGGCTTCCCGGTATTGATAGGCGGCCGCGTCGCCGTGCCTGCCTGGGCTCGCGGGAGGGGAACATGCGTATCACTTCCACGGCGTTCAGTAACGAGAGTGCCATTCCGAGCTTGTATACCTGCGAGGGGAAGGACATATCGCCGCCGCTGGCCTGGGCCGATATCCAGGCTGGTGCGAAAAGCCTGGCCTTGATAGTCGACGACCCGGACGCCCCGGACCCGGCGGCGCCGAAAACGACCTGGGTTCATTGGGTCTTGTACAACCTGCCGCCCACGGATGGTGGACTGCCCGAAGGCAGCAAGGCACTGCCAGCCGGAACCAAAGAGGGCTTAAACGATTGGAAGCGAACCGGCTATGGCGGACCCTGCCCGCCCATCGGCCGCCATCGCTACTTTCATAAGCTCTATGCGCTGGATGCTGTGCTGCCGGATTTAAACCGGCCGAACAAAGCCCAGCTGGAAGAGGCAATGAAAGGCCATGTTATTGGCGAGGCCCATCTGATGGGGACGTATCAAAAGGGCCGGTGAAATCGGTCGCCTCGCGGGGCGATGTCGGCCTGCCGCGTGACGATGGTAGGCAGAACTTCTACCTTGATTAGAGGGGGCAGCGTATGGGACGTGTATGGTGCGCGATGGTTCTGGCGATCGCAGTACTGCCTGGCGTAAGCGCGGCAGCCGATTTTCGGCTGACCAGCCCCTCGCTCAAGGACCAGGGCACCATAGGAAATGAGCACGTGTTCAGCGGATTCGGATGCCATGGCGACAATGTATCGCCCCCATTGCGGTGGGAGGGGGCGCCGAAAGACACGAAAAGTTTCGCCGTGACGGTCTATGATCCAGACGCGCCGACTGGAAGCGGCTGGTGGCACTGGATCATCTTCAACATTCCTCCTAATACGACCTCGCTGCCGGCTGGCGCGGGAAAGCCGGACGGCGAAGGCGCACCACCAGGAAGTATTCAGAGCATGACCGATTTTGGTCAACCCGGCTATGGCGGTCCTTGTCCTCCGCCGGGGGATACCCCTCATCGCTATATCTTTACGGTGTATGCGCTGAAAGTGGATCGGCTTCCGTTAAAGAAGGACGCCTCCGGGGCGATGGCGGGCTTCTATCTGAACCAGAATGTCTTGGCAAAGGATTCCTTCACGGCCAAGTATGGGCGATGACGCTCAAAGCCGATGGTAAGCGGTGAACCGCGGACGCGCCGGGGTTGTTTGTGAAGAGCACGTCAAGAATTCAGATTCTGTCCAAGGAGAAATCGAATGCCGCTTGATGCCGAACTCGGGAAGAAAATGCTTCAGTTGGTCACGTCGCGATATGACGATCTGCCCGAGTGCCGCGCCCTTGAACGGCACGTGCAGCAGGTCGAGCCCCAGGCTCTTGAAGAGTATGGTGCCCCAGACGTGCTGCACCGACCCTACGCCGGGCGAGGCATAGGTCAGCT
>CBDIWQ010000123.1:0-3589 GCA_965285965.1 uncultured bacterium
AACTCCTTGGCTCACAGGACGACATGGCTACGATCCGACTTGAAGAGCTGTCCCGGGTGGAGCAGCAGCAAGCACAGGCCCTCACCGCGGCAGAGGTGGAACGGAATCGAAGCCAACTGTTCGAACAACAGCAAGTCCAGGAATCGACGGAGCTGGACGAACTGGTCCGGTCACAGGACGGGCTGGCCGGCGCGCTCACGGCCCTGGAAGCGTCCTTGGCGTCCGTCGATGAAGATATGGAAGCCCGGGAACGGGCGCTTACCGAGCTGGATCAGGAATTACAAGGCCTCCTCCATCAGCGCGCCGCGGCCGTCGAGGAAGAAGAACGCGGGCGCCAGGACATTCTGCAGCTTGCCGTGCTCGTCGCCAATACCGAGCAGAGCATCGCCCAACTCGCGACGCGGGTGGAAGAAATCATGGAGCGCGGGGACCGGCTGTCAGCGGAGCAGCAGGAACTGGAGGCCCAACGGGCGGATGCCGTCACCCGGCATGACCTTCTGCGGCAGCAATATGGTGAAGCGAACCGCCTGGTGGGCACACTTCAGGCGCAGCGACAATCCGTCCAGGAGGAAGCGTCCCGCGTGACGGCCGAAATACAGTCCCTGGACGAACGGATTCTCCGACGCTCCGAAGAGTTGGCCGGAGTGGACTCCCGGCTGGAGGCGCTGCAAGGAGTGGTTCGGGAAGAAATGGGGTATGGGCGTCAAGGCGCCGATGAGGGCACCGCCCTGAAGTCCTGTGAGGGGGTCCGCGATGCGGTGGCCGAATGGCTGGTGATCCCCCCTGGGATGGATCGTGCGGTTGAAGCCGTGCTGGGGGAACGCGTCCGCGGCTGGTTTGTCGACGAGCCGTCGGTCGCCCGGCGCGTCATTGGATTTCTTCAGGAGAAGGCGTTGGGTCGCGGGAGTTTTATCCCTCAGCAGCCGCGGTGGAACAGCGGGCAGGGTGGCGACTGGTGGCCGGCCTTGGCCGGTCAACCGGGAGTGATCGGGCGGGCCGTGGAGTTGATTCAAACCGACGACGCGCGGACCGCCGCCCGCGACTGTCTGTTTGACCGGGTCGTCATGGTGCAATCGTTGGATCACGCCGTCGAGTTGTGGGAGCGGCAATCGTGGACCGCGCCGGACGGACCGATTCTCGTGACTTTGTCCGGCGAAGTGTTGGATCCATCGGGGCTGCTCACCGGGGGGCAAATCCAAGAGGGACAGGGGTTGTTGGAGCGCCGCCGGGAGGTGCTGGAGCTCGAGTCGAAGCACGCGTCGCTCGGCGTGACGCTGGAGGAGGACAAGCGGCATCGTGAAGAACTCCAACAGCAATCGCAGCTCCTGGTCCAACAAGGAAAGCAACTGGCCGACGCGCTGCGCGAAGCCGAAATGCAGGATTTGTCCTTGCGGAAGGATGAAGAAAAGCTGCAACAGGTCTTGGCTGATTTGGATGTCCGGCTCGGCGGCATGCGGGGCGACATTCAAAAAGGGCTGATCGAGCGCCAGCGACTCGAAGAGGAAGCGCAGGGCCTGCGCACCCAATTGACCCAATGGGTGACCGATAAGAATGGACGGGAAGACGCGCTCGGCCGTGCGCGGGAGCAACTGGGAGAAATCGACGGCAAGGTGCGGGCGGTGCAGGAACAGGTGACGAACGCCCGGCTCACGGCCGAAGGGCTGCGCGCGAAACGGGAGCATGAGCAGGCGAATCAGGCACGAATCAGGCGCGAGGCGCAGGATATGGAGCAGCGCCGGCATGCCCTGCGCACGCATTTGGAGGGGTTGACGGAAGCCATTGAACAGAGTCGCGCCGAACAGCTCCGGCAGGAAGCCCTCTGTCAGGAGGTCGGCGTCAACGCCACCCGGGTGAAGACGGAGCTTCTGGCCGCGCAAGATCAGCAGACGCAGGATGTGGCCGCGTGCCAGGCGCTGGAGTCCGCTCTGGATCACCTCCGCCGCGACAGCTCCGTCGTCCGCGATGCCCGGATGAAGATCGAAGTGCGCCGCGCCGAGATCCGGACGCAGCTCGGCACCGTCGAAGGAACGTTGTCAGGCACCTATCAGCTGGATCCGCTCGCGCTGTTGGACGCTCGCGCCGAGCCGACGGAGCTGGCGTTGGGACAGGAGACGGTGCCGGCCGAGGATGACCATAGCGGTCGCCCGGATGCCGAATTGAAAGAACAATTGCAGAAATTGCGCGATCGGTTAGACCGGATGGGCCCGATCAATTTAGCGGCCATCAGTGAACATCAGGAATTGGACACGCGCTACACCTTCCTGACGGCGCAGGAGCAGGATCTCTCCACGTCGATCACGTCGCTCAAGGAAATCATCCAGCGCATCAACCGGACGACGAAGGAAATGTTCGTGTCCACGTTTAACGAGTTGCAAGTGAAGTTTACCGAAGTCTTCGGCCAGTTCTTCCCCGGCGGGCGCGCCGAACTTCAGTTGGTGGATGAGCCGCCGCCGGAGAACGGCGAGTACGCCGGCGGGCAGGAACCCGGGATCGACATTGTGGCGCAGCCTCCGGGGAAGCGCCTCAAGAGCATCACGATGCTGTCAGGGGGAGAAAAAACCCTGACCGCGATGGCCTTGCTCTTTGCCAGCTTCCTGATCAGGCCGACCCCGTTCTGCCTTCTGGATGAAATTGACGCTCCCTTGGACGAAGAAAACATCGGGCGCTTCACGAGCGTGTTGCGGGATCTCTCCGAGAATGCCCAATTTCTGGTGATCACCCACAACAAGCGGACGATGGCGATCGCGGATTCCTTGTTTGGCGTTACGATGGAAGACCCGGGCGTCTCCAAAATCGTCTCGGTCAGGCTGGCGGACCTCCAACCGGCGTAATCGCTCGGTAAGACTATCGCCCCGCACTTGACTAAGGGCAAAAACCTGAATAGTTCAGAGGACTTCACCGCTCGGTTGCTTGACTCAACATTGAGGCTCTGTTATACACCGACGACCGATGGCAACTCACCGCCTCTATGATGAGGGGGTCTCCCATAGAGACTCACTATCCGTCCACTGGTGCCTCTAGGAATTCATGAAACGGCTTAAGGCGTTATTGCACCGCCTGTCTGACAGCCTGCTGGCCAGTGTTCCCGGACGTTTAAGTCCGGCGCCTGATTTGTCGGTAGCGCCGCCGCTTCGGCTGGTCTCGGACAAAACCACCGTGTTTCCTCCGCTTGATGCCACCACAAGGCGGCCCCTGAGTCATGCGGTGAGTCAGCCGGATTCCATTGACGATGCGATCCGGCGGAGTCAAGCCTGGTTTTTCAGTAAACAGCATGCAGAAGGGTATTGGGTGGCAGAGCTTGAAGCCGACACCACCCTGACCTCCGAATACCTCATGCTCCGGCGATTCCTGGATTGCGTGGATCCGGAGCGGGAGAAGAGGGCCGTGCAGTACCTCAAGGCCATGCAATTGCCGGACGGCGGCTGGCCGCCATGAAAGCACTTGCCACGGAAGGAAAAAGCTTGTTACCGATCGGTGTGGTAGAGGTCAGAGGCGATTTCGAGCGTGGAGAAGCGGTGGCTTGTTTGAATCAGGAAGGCAATGAGATCGCGAAGTCGGAGGCCAAGCGGTCTTAGGAAGACAATGCGCC
>CBDIWQ010000124.1:0-6006 GCA_965285965.1 uncultured bacterium
ATTCCCAAACCGGATCCCTGCCTGTTGGACTTCCTGATAGGGGAGGAGCCAGACCAATGACTCGTCGGAAAGATCCCCGACCTGGATGCGATTACCCCAGGGATCGCGGAAGTCGCAGCGAAAATCAGGATGGAGCTTGAGTTTGTATTTCTTCGTCAGCTTGCGGCGGACTTCCCGAATCTGGCCGGCATCCCGCACCATCAGTCCGAAATGCTTCACACGATCCGGCTGGAGCCGCTCCACTTCAAAGATCGCCATGAATTGATGCTCTCCGAGCTTGCACCAGGCGGCCCCTTCGCCGCCGCGCAGCATCGTGAGACCGAACACGTCGGAATAGAATTTGACCGCCTTCTTGGCATCGGTGACCTCGATCACCACATGGTTACATCCGTAGACCTGCACGGCCATGGTCATCTCCCTCCCGGTTTCTGGTCCGTCGTAAACACCTGGCCTCGCACTTTCTCGATGGCAGAGAGGAAGACCTCCACCGGCTGAGCCCCGGACATCCCATACGCTCGGTTGAGGACAAAATAGGGCACGCCTCGAATACCGAGCCTGTGCCCGGCCGTTTCCTCCGCCCTGACCTCCGCCGCTCCTTCGTCCCCGTCGAGAAAGCGCTCTGCCACCTGGGCCTCTACTCCCGCGCGCTGGGCCAGCCTAATAAGAACGGAAACAGCGCCGATATCCTCGCCCTCGACAAAATATCCACGGAACAAGGATTCCACCAAGGCCTCTTGCCGGCCTTGCTGCTCGGCGTACCAGATAAGCCGATGGGCTAGGAAGGTATTCGGCGTTCTCACGGCCTTTTCCAAGGCGAAGGGAATGTCCTCGGCCGCCCCGGCCGCGAGCATCTGCTCCTCCATAGGGCGGAATGCATCCAAACTCCCGAACTTCGTTTCGAGATACGTCGTGCGATCCATGCCGGCCTGCGGCATAGTGGGATTCAGCTGAAAGGGACGCCAGAGGACGCGCGCGCGCACCTCGCTCATGTGATTCAGCGCGCGCTCCAGCCGTCGTTTGCCGATGTAGCACCATGGACAGACCACATCGGAATAGATCTCGATCGTCAGCTCCTGACCGCTCATGATAAATGACCCATTCTGCCTGCCTGATAATCCTGCACGGCTTGCACCAATTCTTCGCGCGTGTTCATGACGAAGGGCCCGTAGCGGGCAATGGGCTCCTCGATAGGCTCTCCGCTCATCAGGAGAACACGGCTCGGGCCCAGCACATCCACGTCAATCTCCGATCCTGATTTGTCCAACACCACCAGTTCGGCTTCTTCAGCCGGCCGCGCGCCATTGACGGAGACACGCCCTTGCAGCACCAAGACAGCGGCATTGTGCCCTTCCGGCAGCGTGAACGGCACCCGATGACCGGCAGAGAGGGTCACGTCATAGAGGTGGAGCGGCGTAACCGTCCGGGCCGGTCCCGGCGATCCGCGAAAGGCTCCGGCAATGACGCGCAAGCGGCCGGCGCCGTGCTCGAGCTCGATGCCGGGAATATCTTTATCCAGCAGCGTTTGGTACCGGGGAGCGGACATCTTGAGCGCCTGGGGAAGATTCACCCATAGTTGGATGGCATGCAGCGTGCCGCCCTTCCGGGCAAACTCCTGTTCATGCATTTCCTCATGCACCACGCCCGCTGCGGCAGTCATCCACTGCACATCTCCCGGGCCGATGACGCCCGCATTCCCCGCCGAGTCGCGGTGCGCCACCATGCCTTCGTAGACAATGGTCACCGTTTCAAAGCCGCGATGCGGGTGCTCCCCGACGCCCCGAGGGTGTTCCGTGGGCGGGAAGACGTGCGGTCCCGCATAATCGAGCATCAGAAAGGGGCTGAGCTCACGATCCAGATCATTGCTGGGGAACAGATTGCGCACCGGGAACCCGTCTCCCACCATATGGGCCGATCCAGGCTGATACACGCCTGTCACCTTCTTGAGATGTTTCACGATGACCTCTCTGTTCTGCCAGTATTCCACTGGCGTCATCACGAGGAAATTTCCGGAGTCGCTCGTTGTCTTGCAGCCAGACGGCCACCACCCGCCGGGTCGCAAACAAGGGCAAGGAACCCCGCTGAGCTTTACAAGATAGTTCTGGTTAGAACTGAGTCAAGTGATGATGCGTGGGAGATTCCCGTGCATCGCGGTACCGGAGAGGAGCAAAGGGGCCTGGTAAGGCAGCGGGTGTCAGCGTCTGTCTTTGATGGCCCGTTCCACTTCACGGCCGGCTTCGCGGGTCTTGATGGACTCGCGCCGGTCGTACAGTTTTTTGCCCTTCGCCAGTCCCAGTTCCACCTTGGCCTGTCCGCGCTCGGAAAAATAAATCCGCAAAGGAATGAGCGTGAGACCCTTCTGTTGCGTCTTGCCGAGGAGTTTATCGATTTCTTTCTTATGCAGCAGCAGTTTGCGCACCCGGATCGGATCATGATTCATGATATTACCGTGGCTGTAGGGGCTGATGTGACAATGGTGCAAGAACACTTCGCCATCGCGTACGGACGCGTAACTGTCTTGAAGGTTGGCCCTCCCATCCCGTAAGGATTTCACCTCCGTGCCCTTCAAGACGATGCCCGCTTCATATTTTTCCTCGATGAAATACTCGTGGTACGCTTTGCGGTTCGTCACCACGGCCTTCTCGCTTTGGTCCTTCACTCTGCAGCTCCCTGTGGGCCGTCTTGACCCGTCCATACCTTGCCACTAAGATGCCGTCTATGAACGGTCCGCATCGGCTCGATTCGTTCGGCGCGATCCTCTCAGGCCTGGCGAAGCGCCTTGGCCTGGAATCGCGCCTTGTTGAACTGCGGCTCCAGCACCAGTGGCGCGACCTCCTCGGCGAGCCGACGGGCTCGCAGACCTGGCCGGATCAGATCCGCTTCAAAAAACTCTACCTGATCGTGCGCAACTCAGTGTGGCTCCAGCAACTGACCTTCTTGAAGCCGGCCTTGCTGGCAAAACTGCATGAGGAAACGGGACCCCATTTGATCACCGACATCGTGTTCCGCGTGGGGGAGATCCCGGCGTGTGCATCCACCGAGGCCGTCGCCTCAGCCGCCTCAGTCGCCCTCATCCCGGAGGCTCAGCTCACGGAAGCGCTGTCACATACCGCCGCCATACAAGATCGGGCTCTCAGGGAGCGGTTCACAGAGGTGATATCGAGGTATCCGGCTCCGGCTCCGATTCCACCGGAAGGGGATCCGTGATGCGTCCCTGGAAGAGCAGTCGCACGCGATCCGAGGGCGCGCCATTTCTGGGCATGGGCCCAACGCCTCCTTCTTCATCCCCATCCTGGAGCCGATAGTATCCCCGCATGGCTTGTTCAAAATCCTTGGCCATGGCGGGATCCCCCGCGACATACTTGGCCAGGACATTCGGCTCCGTCCATCCGTAATCGTCAAACACATAGACCACGATGCGGTTATATCGTCCGGTGGGATCATTGGGCGTCGTGGGTTGGATTTTCATGGAGGCGAAATCGCGCGTCCGGTGCCCGACCCTCTGAAAGCGCCTGAGCAACGTCTCGAGCTGCTGATCCGTCGTCCCGCCGGGCACATGGGTCGCGACAAAGTGGTCGACTTGCGAGCCCACGCTATAGGGAGGGATGGACCGGTCGGGCCGGCTGAGGTACATGCCGCCCCAGATCAGGCCGAACGAACCGAAAAAGACCATGAGCGCAAGCTTGACGACGGTATCGAGCGGCTGTTTGGAAGGGGGAGCCGCCGCGGCCTTGCGCTTCGAGTCATCCATGGAAGGACGGTTGAGACAATGAACGGTGAAGTCGCCTTGCGGCCTAGGCGCCGGCGCTGTCGTTCGGCGCCGCATCCTCTCGTTCGACCACTTCCGCCAGCCGGGCCACACCGATGACCCGGTCCTCCTCGCCTTCGAGATCCAGCAACCGCACGCCTTGCGTGTTGCGGCTCACTTCCCGGATGTCGTCGACTTTACAGCGGAGCACCTTGCCTTGTGCCGCCATCAGCATAATTTCATCTCCGTCACGAACCTGCAGGAAGCCGACCGCCAAGCCGTTCCGTTCGCTGGTCTTGATGCTGATGATTCCCCGGCCGCCCCGGCCCTGAATGCGATATTCACCGACCGGCGTGCGCTTCCCGTAGCCGCCTTCCGTCACGGTGAGAATCGCGGTGGTGCTGTCCGGGGTGATGGTTTCCATGCCGATTACTTCATTGCCCTCCTCGAGCGCAATGCCTTTGACGCCGTACGCGGTCCGTCCCATCGGCCGCACTTCCTCTTCCTTGAAGCGGATCGTGAGACCTTGTTTGGTCCCCAGCAAGATTTCGCGCTGCCCGTCCGTGAGGTGCACGCTGATGAGCTTGTCTCCGTCTTCCAGGCCCAGCGCAATGATCCCGCCCTGGCGCGGATTGCTGTAGGCGGAGAGCTCGGTTTTTTTGATGATGCCCTTTTTCGTCGCCATGATGATGTACCGGTCTTCCCGGTACTCTTTCACCGGCAGGGTGGCCGTGACCTTTTCATTGCTCGAGAGGGCGAGCAAATTGACCAGCGCCTTGCCTTTCGCCGCCCGGCCGGCTTCCGGAAGCTCATGAACCTTCAGCCAAAACACCTTCCCTGCATCGGAGAAGAACAACAGCGTGTCATGCGTCGAGGCGGTAAATAACGTTTCGACGAAGTCCTCTTCTTTGATCCCCAAGCCGATTCGCCCCTTGCCGCCCCGCCGCTGGGCGCGGTAGAGGGAGACGGCATTCCGCTTGATGTATCCGGTGTGCGTGATCGTGACGATGACTTCTTCTTCCGCAATCAAATCTTCGAGGCTGATCTCCGCTTCTTCCTTGACGATCTTCGTACGCCGCTCGTCCTTGTAGGCTTCCCGGATTTCCGTGAGTTCATCTTTGATGATCGTCCGCACCAAGGCTTCGCTGGCCAGGACGGACTTCAGGTATTCGATCTGCCTGAGGACCTCCCCGTATTCTTCGATCAGTTTCGTCCGCTCGAGTTGCGTGAGCCGCTGGAGGCGCATCTCAAGAATGGCCGTGGCCTGAATCTCGCTGAGCCCGAATTGCTGCATGAGGCCGGCGCGGGCGACATCCGGGGACTGCGACCGCCGGATCAGCGCGATCACCGCGTCGAGATTGTCGAGGGCGATTTTCAATCCTTCCAGAATGTGGGCGCGTTCTTCCGCTTTCCGCAGTTCGTATGCGGTCCGCCGCACGACCACTTCCCGCCGGTGTTCCAGGAAATGATGCAGGATCTGCTTCAGATTGAGCACTTCCGGGCGGTTGTTGACCAGCGCCAGCATGATGACGCCGAAGGTCGTCTCCAGCTGGGTATGTTTATAGAGGTTGTTCAGGACGATCAGCGGGATCTCATTGCGCTTCAGCTCGATCACGACCCGGACGCCCTCACGATCGGATGATTCGTCGCGCAAATCGGAAATGCCTTTCAGCCGGTCCTCCTGGATGAGGTCGGCGATCTTCTCGATGAGCTTCGCCTTATTGACCTGATACGGCATTTCGGTGACGATCAGACGCTCGCGCTCCGTCCGTTCATCCGTTTCAACGACGACCTTCGCACGCACCTTCAAGAGGCCCCGTCCGGTTTCGTACGCGTCCCTGATGCCGCTCATCCCATAGATGAAGCCCGCCGTGGGGAAGTCCGGACCGGGGATCTTCTTCATCAACTGCGCAATCGTGACGTCCGGATTCTCCAGCAGGAGGAGCAGCCCGTCGATCACTTCGCCGATGTTGTGGGTCGGAATATTGGTGGCATAGCCGACCGCAATGCCTCCGGCGCCGTTGATGAGCAGATTGGGAACTCTGGTCGGCAGCACCAGCGGCTCCTGCCGCGACTCGTCGTAGTTCGGACCGAAGTCGACCGTTTCCTTGTCAATGTCGGCGAGCAGCTCTTCGGCGAGCTTCGTCATGCGGGCTTCGGTGTACCGCATGGCCGCGGCTGAATCGCCGTCCATCGAGCCGTAATTGCCTTGGCCGTCGACCAGGGGATAGCGCATGTTGAAGTCCTGGGCCATCCGGACC
>CBDIWQ010000125.1:0-12791 GCA_965285965.1 uncultured bacterium
CGTTCACCAGCCGGAAACTGTCGACGAATCCAGCGCAAAAGTCTCCATAGAAGTACGTGCCGGCCACTGAGGGGTTCTGCAGGCCGCGATACACATACCCGCCGGTGATGGAGCAGCCCCCGGTATCATGAGAGTAGTCCAGCACGGGGAGCATCAGAGTTCCGGGATTACAGTTGCCGGCAGAGCCGACGCACAGAGAGCCTTCCATCAGCGGCCATCCGAAGTTCACGCCGCGCCCCGGCGTGGGACCGCTCACTACATTGACCTCTTCCCGCTGGTTTTGCCCGACATCGGCGACGTAGAGATCGCCGGTTTGGCGATCGAAGGAAAACCGCCAGGGATTGCGCAGACCCAGGCTCCAGACTTCCGGCGCGCCTCCCCCGGACACAAAAGGATTGGGGACGAGGTTCGCGCAGGCTTGTCCTGTGGCGGCGTCCAGACGAAGCAGTTTACCGAGCAGGACGTTGGGGTTTTGGGCGTTATTGGCCGGATCTCCGCTGCCGCCCCCGTCGCCCGTGCCAATGTAGAGACAGCCGTCAGGCCCAAACGCCACCATGCCGCCATTATGATTGTTGAACGTCGGATGTGGAATGGAGAGGACCGTCCGGGCCGAAGCGGCATCGGCCACTTCTCCATTCGCCGCGGCGCTGAGGTACTGGGCGAGCGTCAGATTCCCGGCGAGGTCTGTGTAATAAATGAAAAAACGCCGAGAGGCGGGATAATCCGGGGCGAAGGCCAGTCCGAGGAGCCCCCGTTCTCCATCGGTGGACACCTGACCGCGGATATCCAGGAACGGAACTGAACGCGTGGCACCTGACGTGGCGTCCAGGATCCGGATCGATCCTGCACGTTCCAGGACGAATAATCGCGTGACATCACCCGGAGGCGACGTCAGGAAAACCGGCGCGTTCAGCGTACTGGACAGCCCCTGGAGCCTGAGCGCCTGGGAAGACGGGGCCGGCGGACCCCCATCCTGATGATTCTCCTCGCCTCCACCGCCGCACGAGTACAGGAAGACACAGAGAAGAGCGCCCACGAGGCCCCGAAGTCGGTCACCTATATGCATCGAAGCCTCAGGGAAGAAGCCGCACCGGTCAACCTATCCCTGTCAATCAATACGGCAGCAACGGCCAGGGTTGAACTAGGGAATCACCTACCCAGGCGTCTACCCTTTACCGAGCAAGATGTGCCGGTAAGCCGTCCGCCTCACGCTCACCGAAGGCGACGGCAATACGCAGTTGTTCCAAATACTGCGCGAGCGTCTTGCCGCCAAGGTCGATCTTGCGCGTGGTAAAAAAGTCGCGAACGTCTCGCTCCAACTCCGGTGTGGCGAGCGCGACGATACCTCCGCACATGCGGCGCAGACCTTGTTTCGGGAATAATCGATCCATGTCATCCCAATGCGTCTTCACGAAATTCCAGCCCACCTCCCGGCCGTACACGTTTCCGAGGACCGCGCCGACGATGAACGGCGCGTCCTGCGTTCGCAGCTCACCATTGATGGTGCGGGCCAACGTCCGGGCCAGCAGCGCCGGCTCCTTGAAGGCCGCCAGCGAGAAGAGGTAGCGCCGTTCCTCTTGCGGAGTCGCTGCGGTCCGGTAGCGGGCGGAAAATTCTTCATACCGGGCGGTGTCTCCAATGTGCGCGAGGATGATGACCATGGCCGGAAGCAGGTTGGGATCGACGGCTGCAGGATCTTCGGTATAGCGCCGGTAGCGCTCGACCGCTTGCTGCTGGGTCGCGGGATCATTGCCGAGCTTCCCCAGGGCGCCGATCAGTTCTCCACGAAGTTGTCGAATAAGGTCATCCTCGCCGGCCGCCGGTTCCCACCCCAGTTCCGTGACCAGCGGCGATAGCCGGGAGCGGACAAAGGCCTCCAAGACAGGACGATCACGATCCTTCACGATGCGATTAAGGAACGAAAAGGAGTCCAGCAACACGGCCCAGACGTTCTTGTCTCGCTCATGCCGAAAATGCGCGGTCAGATTGACATACTCGTTGAGCGGCGTGTGGCCCGCGACCGTGGTCGCCCAGGCATCGCCGACCACATTGAACCGTTCGACGGGAGCCAGGCGATCGAGCCCGGCATCCAGCAACCGTTGGAGCAACGCGGAATCATAGCGGACACGGTAGAAACCATGGCCCCCCTCGTTGACGATCACCTGTTGAACGTTGGCCGGGAGCGGCACCGTCGTCTGAGCATCGGTGAGGAGCAGCCGGCGATGCTCCGTCTGACCTTCGCTGACGATGCGAATCTGCACGGGCACCTGCCAGTGCTGCTCGGCGGCCGGGGGATGCGGGAGATAGCTGAACCGCTGTTGTGTAAGGATGAGCCCGGATGTAGCCGCCACGGCCGTCACGAGCGGAAAGCCGGGCTGGAAGATCCAGCCATCCATCAACGCCGGAACCGGCTGGTGAGCCGCTTTCCCCAACGACACCCACAGGTCTGTGGTGTCCGCGTTGCCGTAGGCGTGCGTCCGCAAGTAATCCTGGACGCCGGCGCGAAACACGGCCGGCCCGAGATGTTGCTCCAGCATACGCAGCACCGAGGCGCCTTTTTCATAGGTCAAGACATCGAACATGGCATCGGCGTCTTTGGGTGCGCGAACCGGAAATTCGATCGGCCGCGTACTTAACAGGCCATCGACGGAGAAAGCCGCCGCCCGGGACACACTGAAGGAGTCCCAGCGTTTCCATTCCGGCTTCCAGGCATCGACGGCCAGCATCTCCATGAAGGTGGCAAACGCCTCGTTCAGCCACAGCCCGTTCCACCACGACATGGTGACCAGATCGCCGAACCACATATGCGCATTCTCATGCGCCACCACGTCGGCCACCCGTTCCAATTCGGCATGGGTGGCCGTGACCGGATCCACCAGGAGTGCCGTCTCACGAAACGTGATGGCGCCGAGATTTTCCATGGCGCCGGAGGCGAAGTCGGGGATGGCGAGCAGATCCAGCTTGTCGCCCGGATACGCCATCCCATAGTAATCCTGGAAGAAGGTCAGGGACGCGACGGCGATCTCTTGTCCGAAGGATGTGAGCGTTTGTTTTCCAGGCACGGTCCACAATCTGAGCGGTGTCTTCGCCACATAGGCGGGCGACGTGGCTTCCAGCCGGCCAATCACAAACGCCACGAGATACGTGGACATGGTGATGCTGTCCGCAAAGCTGATAACTTTCTTGCCGGCGACGACCGACTCGGTCGCCACCTGAGTATTCGAGACCGCCGTGAGCACGGGATCGATCACCAAGGTGGTGGCAAAGACCGCTTTGAAATCCGGCTCATCCCAACAGGGAAAGGCGCGACGCGCATCGGTGGCCTCAAATTGCGTGGCGGCCATAACCCTCGGGTCGCCACTTTCATCGCGATAGGTGCTGCGATAAAAGCCTCTCAACTGATCGTTCAGCGTGCCTTGAAACAGCAGGTCCAGGTGCCATTCCCCCGGAGTCAGGGCCTCCGGGAACATAAACCGGGCGCGCTCCGAGGAGGCCTCCATCTCGATCTGGGCCTCAAGACGTTGACCCGCCGGGCCACGAACGATGGCGGATGAAATGGCCAGGTCGGCGGCATTCAACATGACCGACCGGGTGGGCTGTATGACTGTGAGCGTAATGGTCTCCTGGCCGGTGAACCGGGCGGTGACGAGGTCCGGCTCCAAGCGGAGTTGATAGCGATGGGGCACGACGTGCCGCGGCAAGCGATAGGGATCCACAATGTATATGTCTGTCTCGGTGTGCATATCTTCACCTATCGGTCTGGCGGTCCCGGCGTTGGCTGCTGCGGGGGTTATCAAGGATGTGAACGGCTGGGTCAGCGGGAGAGCCAGCCAGAGGCCGGCCGACTCAATGAGGACGGTGAGGAACCGACGCCGGCCGACCCGCTCATTCATGGCCTCGCACCCGGTGCGTTTCGACCCCGCCCGGCGTGCCGACGATCAACATGGTGGTCCGTCCGACGAAGAGCCCGGTTTCGACCACGCCGGGAATCTGATTCAGCGCCGCTTCAAGCGCTTCCGGTCGCTCAATCCGCTCAATGTGGACATCCACAATCATGTGGCCGGATTCCGTTCTGAAAGGCACGCCCTCCCGTTCCCGCCGGACCACGCGGCCACCGGTCACCGCTCCAATCGCCCGCGCAGTGCTGCCCCATCCGAAGGAAATCACTTCGATCGGCAAGGGAAAGGAACCGCCCAGGACGGGGACGCGCTTGGTGTGATCCACCAGGACGATGAACTGTTTGGCTGAGGCGGCCACGATTTTTTCTTTGAGGAGCGCCCCGCCGCCGCCCTTAATGAGATTGAAGGCGGGGTCGACCTGGTCCGCCCCGTCAATGGCCACGTCAATGTCCCACGGGTCGTCCGCTTCGATGAGCGTGATGCCGGATTGCGCGGCCAGCATGGCGGTGTCCCGTGACGTGGCAATTCCGCGCAGCCTCATGCCGCTTCGCACCTTCTCGCCCAGGGCCATGACCATGTACTTGGCCGTCGAACCGGTGCCCAGCCCGACGATCATGCCGTCGCGGACCAATTCCACAGCCTTCAAGGCAGCCGCCCGTTTCAGGGAGTCCAGATCCGGGCTGATCATGATATCGGGACGTGAGCGAGCGCGCTGGCGACGGATGCCGAGCCGAGTAAACCCGCCTCCTGATTCATGACAACTTTGACGGGAATCGTGCTCAGCAGGCGTTTGTAGCGGCCTTTGTTGGTGAACGCCTTGAGAAAGGTGCCGTCCTTCAGTTTGGTGATAATTTTAGGGGCAATGCCGCCCGCCACATAGACGCCGTCGAGCGAAAGCGCCTTCAACGCGAGATTGCCGGCTTCGGCTCCATAAACGGAAGCGAAGAGATCGAGGGCTTGTACTGCGATTTCCGCTTGTCCCTGAAGACCGGCCGCCGCAATCTCCGCGGCCGGGTTTCCGGCTTTGATCTTCTCGGCCAGCCACGTCGGCTCATTGCGCTTGCTATCGCGGATAAATTCATAGACGGCATGCAGCCCGGGCCCCGACACGACGCGTTCGTAACTCACATGGAGATATTGGGTCCGCAGGTAGCGCAACAGGTCGATCTCATAGTCGTTGGTGGGCGCGAAGTCCGCATGTCCGCCCTCCGACGGCATCGGACGATAGGACTTGCCGTCCCAGAATAGGATCCCTTCGCCTAATCCGGTACCGGCCGCAATGAGGGCCAAGGCTTGCCGCTTGCGCGGGGGACTTCCGGGATTCAGGATCTCGAGTTCATCTGGCCGCAGCCAGAGAATGCCGTAGGCCGTCGCCTCAAGATCATTCAGCAATTGCACCCGCGGGATGTCGAATTGTTTGGCGATGGCAGACCCGTCCACCACCCAGGGAAGGTTGGTGGTACGGCTGTGGTTCTCTATCACGGGCCCCGCCACCCCGAAGCAGGCCGCCGAAAGCCTGATGGGTTCCACCGGGGGTAGCGCTTCCTCCGCCTCTTTATCCGCCATATCCAGCTCGTCCAGCGGCGTCGGAGGTTTTGGCGGGGTCAAGAACTCGGTCAACACCTCTTCGAGAGATTTGTAATCGGCACTATGAAACGATTCCAGGCGAAGCGGCTCTGTTCGCTCTGTCGTCCAGTCGTACAAGGCCAACGTAGTCTTCGTGCCACCGATATCGCCTGCGAGAATCATAGTGTCCTCTGAAATGTTCCCATTGAAATGTTCCCATTAATAGGATTGACGCAGCTCTTGGGCGGCCGAGCGGTCCAGCATCCATATCACCCGGCCGGGGTGCGGGCGAACCAGAGCTGCCGGCAGGCTTCGCTCGGCCGCAGACCGCGGTTCAAGAACGGCGCGCACGATCGGCGCCTTGCCGGAACCGGTCACGAGAAACAGTACCACAGTCGCCCGGTTGATCACACCTAGGGTCAGCGTGAGGCGGGAGCGAATGCCCTTGGGAGACAGCGTGACGGCTACGGCCTTAGTGGAATCCTCAAGAGCCGGGGATTGAGGAAATAAGGACGCGATATGGCCGTCGTCTCCCAGGCCGAGGAGGACGACATCAATCGTGGGCCACACGGAGGGAGGGGAAGCCGTCAAGACCCTCAGCCTCTCTTCGTACTCCCGAGCCGCGCCTTCCAAATCGGCTGCTTCGCCCTTCATCCGGTCGATGCGGGCAGGATCGATCGCCAGCGGAAGAAATAACAATCGTCGCGCCGTTCCGAAGTTACTCTCAGGATGCTCAGGCGGCACGCACCGTTCGTCTCCAAAGACAAAGTGGAGCTGCGGCCACGGGAATTGCTGTCTCCACTGGGGACTCGTCAAGGCTCGATAGAGCGCAGCAGGCGTTGATCCGCCGGATAAGGCGATGAGACACTGACCGGGGCTACCCGTCGACTCTTCAATCAGCTCATGCAGGAGCGCCGCGGCCTCATGGGCCCACGCCTGGTCGGGGGCAATGCGAAGGTGAGGGTTGGTCGGCATATCAACGTGACGTCCGGCGCCGCCGCGCCGAAGCGGGGCGAGCACCTTCCGGTGAAGCCAAGCCCGCGGTCAATGCATCGACCGTCGCCGCCGCATGTTTTCCGAGCTGGATGTAAACAGCCCTTCGCTCATGGGAACGGAGTGATTCCAGGTCGCCCGCGGCTTGTGCCAGGGCCAAGGTACCGAAAGTGAACGGCTTCCCTGGAATGGGCAGATCCGGTTTCATGCGATCCACCATTTCCAAGAAGAGGCCGGTCTTGGGCCCGCCCTTATGGAGTTGCCCCGTCGAATGGAGATAACGCGGGCCGTAGCCGAACGTCGTCGTGATCCGATAGCGCGTCAGCAGGCGGCGGCGCAGCTGCCGGATCGCGGTTTCAAACGCACGCGACGGCGTCGTATACGCCAGCAGGGCGACATAGGTACCGGGCGCGACATGGCGCGCAAGCTCCGCTGCCGCCTCTGCGGGAGTGCTGTCGGGTTGCTTGGGAATGCGGCCGGCCGATTGAACGGCGCCCAGAACCCGAGTGGTGTTGTCTTTGCTTTCCTGGACATTGGGCTGATCGAAGGGATGAATGCCGAGCACGTGCCCGGCGACAGCCGTGGCGAACTCCCAGCGAAAAAATTCCGCCCCCAGATCATACCGGTCGTGAAGGGTCAGCTGGAGCAAAGGATGTCCCGCACGGACGAGCGCGCCTACTCGGCGATCTAGAGGCTCATTGTTCTCGCCTCGTTGCCGGAGATACACAAAGAACCGATCGTTTCCGTACGCAGGCGGCGTGAGCAGCGGCTCCTGGGCGACGGGGATCAGGCCTCTGCCTTCTTTACCCGTGCTCTCGGCCAGCAGTTGTTCGACCCACAGGCCAAAGGCTGAAAGGGTCGAGGACGTGATGACGGTGACCTTGTCTCGTCCGGCTTTGGCGAGGGATCCCATTGCGGCTCCCAAATAGGCGCCGGGGTTCGAGTCGATGGGGGTTTGTCGCCGGCACTGCTCGGCCATGCCGGCGGCGCGTTCTAATAACCGGGGAATGTCGAGCCCGAGCAGGGCGGCAGGCACCAGTCCAAATAACGAGAGGACGGAATACCGTCCTCCGATGTCGGGTGGGTTGAGAAAGATCTGCCCGAAGCCATAGTCCCGTGCCAGTTGCTCGAGACTCGTTCCCGGATCGGTAATGGCGACGAACTGGTTCCCGCCCTGATGGCCCTTCCCCTTTGCCACGAACTTCCAAAAGTGGGCGAACAGCGACAGCACCTCAATGGTGCCCCCCGATTTGCTGGCGACCAGGAACAGTGTCCTCGAGGGAACAATGCGCTCCGTGACCTGACGCACCCATCCGGGAACGGTCGAATCGAGCACCCACAACCGCGGGGCTTTGTGCTGGGGGCCAAACGACCTGGCAAGAACCTCGGGGCCCAGACAGCTGCCGCCCATGCCGAGCAGCACCACATCTTTGACCCCCATTGCTTTGGCCGCCGATGTGCAGCGGGCCAGATCGACCAGCTGATTCGGCATCGTTTCATGCAAACTCAACCAGCCGAGCCGGTCGGCGATCTCTCGTGGCTCCGGCTTCCACAGTCGGTGGTCCTTCGCCCACAGTCGTTCAATGACTTGTTGGTGAGTCAGTTCCTGAAGCGTAGTCGCGATCTCGGGATTGAACGCCGGCGCAAGAGTGTCGAAGGAAGGCTTGGACATGGAGGCTCCCAGAAACAATGAAGGGACTGCCCGCAACGCAAATTCATCTTAGGTGCCCTCCAGACAAAAGGCAACGTCCACCTAGGGGTCTATTGATCCGCTGGTCGACGGATCACGACTGGCATGCCATCGACCAGGGACCAGGCGAAGGATTGGGCCTGTTCGTCGGATAAGGTGAGTTCCAGGCAGGGTTGAGGCGGCCGCCGATCACTGAGCCGGGCCCTCCATTCTTTCATGTGACGCCACCATATGCGGCTTAATGCCAAGGACCAGAGCCACGGATGGTCAATGGCGGCAGGATGGACTTCGACGGTCAACGAGGGGACCAACGACAGTGCGTACTGGACCGGCATATCGGCGAGCGAAATGGGCTCGTGCTCGACCGCGATCCCGGGGTCGACCTTTCGTCGGGCCACCGAGGGGCGGGCCTGCAAGCGAAACGTTCCCGTCATCGAGGTCGTCCCCGTAGCCGACCAGCGCGCGATCGCCATACGATGCAGTTCCACTCCACGACCCTTGATGTGAATGGCACCGATGACGAGATCGATCAAGACATAGGTCTGAGGCCGAGCCGCCAGCTTGAGCTCTTCCTCCAGGACCCGGGACGCTTCGCGCACCACCCCGGCATCATGGATGTTCAGATCGGTGAATGCGTCCGGATCCGCAGCCCAGGCAGGCGACGCGGAGAGACAGAGGAAGAGAAAGAAAACGCAGCGTCTCATGGGGTGTCTGCGCCAACTCGGCGTGCTTAGAAAATGATGATGGGGGTCCCGACCCGTGCAAGCTGGTAGACGCTCTTGAGGTCGCCGTCGTTGAGCCGGATGCAACCATGCGTCACATTTTTGCCGAGTAAACGCGTATAGAGCGTGCCATGAATGAAGTAACCTTTGCCGAAGCCCAGCGCATACTCTCCGAGCACGCCCTGCTCGACTCGTTCGGCCGCGTTTGTCGGCACGGTGAGTCCTTCTTCAATGAAGGCCCAATCCGGCTTCACCCAGGCGGGACGGGTCAGTTTCGATTGTACGGAAAACTCTCCGCGCGGCGTATCGAACACCCATTGGTCACGGCCGTCTCCCGGCTTGGTGAGAATAGTACCGCTGCCCGTTGAAGCGATCGCATCGAGGACGACTTCCTGCCGGCGTTTGAGATAGAGATGATTACGGGCGGTGTCGACTACGACATAGGTCTGCTGGGGCATCAAGAGAGCGAGTTGCTTCGAGAGGCTTTTGTACCGGGATTGCAGCTTATGCAGAGCCGCATCGTCGAGGGCAGGAGGCTCCGGGGAAGTAGCTGCAGGACGGTTGTAGGCCGCGATCGCCATCAACAGGCTGACCAAGAGCACTGAAAGCCCGATGAACACCCGTCGCATAGCGCGTCACTTATGTTTCTTCTTGGCCGGTCCCTAATTGAGCCAAGACCAGCGCGACGGAATTCCGCCCGGTCAAGGCCCCCACGATGGTCACCGGGGTGCCCGGTGCCACCCGCTCAAACAATGCGGCCATATGCTGATTATCCAGCATGATGCAGCCCAGCGTCTGTGCCATGAGTGCATTCTCGACGCCATGGATCTCTATCTGTCCGCCAATGCTCTTGCCGGTCGCGATCTTTCCTGAGGTCTGGGCCGCGTGAAACCGGCGTCGATCATCGGCATTAGGATAGTCCAGGACAAGCGCGCGGTAAAATTGTGTCTGGGCACGGCCGCGCTTGGCGGCCACGCGATACCGCCCCTCGGGTGTCGCGCCGTCGCCCTGATATTGCTTCTCCCGGATACCATTAAAGCCGAGGCGAACGGGATGCGCCTGTATTTTGTGACCATTTTTGTATAGCGTCAAGACCCGGTCTGCTTTGCTGACCACGATGGCCGTGGTCTGATGAGCCCTGGACCACTCAATCGTTTGCTTTGCCAGCAGCTGCCAGTGAGCGATGCGTTTGTCGTCCGCATAGCGCCCCAGCTCCCGTGTCAGCACGACAGTTTGAGCGAGGAGGGCCTGGCCGGCCTGATCCGCCGCATCGATCGATCGCCGATACTCTTTCTGCTCATAGAAGGAGCGCGCCTGTTTAAGCAAAAGATCGGCCTGAATAGGGTTGTCCCCGAGAACGATACGCCCGTCGATGGACTCGACTTGGGAAGCAATGAGCTGAAGGCGCTCTTCGAGGAGCGTGAGTTTGGACTGGGCCAGCTGGCGGTCTGCGGCTTGGCGTTCCTGCATGCGGGCGACCGCGGCCCCGCCTTCCTCATGCAACCGCCGGAGCTGCCTCTCCATGTCATTGGACTCCCAAGGCCACCGGATGACGTCATCCTCCGACTCCACGTGGGCCTTCAGAAACACCCATTGCCTGATGAAATGAGCGTATTCGTCCGAGGCGGTCTCGGGAGCCCGTAAGGCGATCAACTCCTGATCGATCGACTCAATCGCGGTCAGGAGATCGGCCGGTACGGCCGGCACGCAAGCCGTCATGATGAGCCAGGCGCAGAGACTGCCCATGACGGTGACCGCATAGCGTGAAACCCAAGAAGCTTGCATGAGGGGGCACCTATCTTTTCTTCGCGGGACCAGTTTTTCCTCTGCCCACTTTAGTCAGCGCACTCTCGATTTCGGCGGATACGGCCTGACTTTTCTCATGAATCGCCTTTGATTGCGTTTGCGCGGCCCGGTAGTCTTCTTTATCAAGCGCCATCTGGACCTGGTTTAACGACGCTTTCAAAGCCTCAGCATCGGTCTTGATGGCTTCAAGGGCGGCGCGGTCTTTCCCCACCGGCGCACGCGCGACCAACTCCAAGGTCGACTTCACGGCGGCTTGCGCCACCTGCTGTGCTTGAAGAGCGGCGGCTTGTGCTTCCTCTTTTCTCTTAGCCGTCTCGCTCTTGACACGTTCACCATCGGCCTTCGCCGAAGCGGCCAGTTGTTCGGCCTTTCCATAGTCTCGGAAAAGAGCCAACTTGCCATCCTGCTCCTCGACCTCTTTTTTAAGCGCTGCCACGGTACCTTCGAGTTTGGCGTATTCATCTGCGGTATAGGTGGCGGCCCCGCTCTGTTGCGCGTCCTGCACCGCTTTTTCTGCGGCCTGGATTTGATCGGACGGCGGCTGGGCGCAGCCGCTCACTAAGAAGGTGGTCAGGGCAACCGGTCCAAGGATCAATCGTATCGTCGTCATGTCGTTCTCCTTATCATCTGGCGGCCTCATCCCCCTGTACCGCTCTCCAGTACGGCTTGAGCTAGGATTGTCCGTGGTGCTTGCCCTTTTTCTTACCCCTTCCGGCTTTCTTCCCTTTCTTGCTCTTTCTCTCTTTTTCTCCTCCCAACTTCTTCTCTGCTTCAGCCGGAGCTGGAGTACTGGCCATGGGAGGAGTCGGAAGTTCTGGAGTTGCCGGAACGGTTTCCTGAGCAAGTACAACGGTGCCGCTCCCAAAAGCGGCCAGGACCGTTAACGCCAACACGTTGATGACAAGCTTCGCCATAGTGCTCTCTCCTGGTTTGGATGCGGTGCGGAGATTTTGGCAACCCCTCTCATGTGGCAAAGTCAGTGCCATCCCAACGATGCGGGGGGTGTTGTGAAGGCCTTGAAAAGTCACGGAGTAATAGGCTTCATCATCTCGCTCCTGAAGCAGGCTGTGGCGGTCTGGCCAAATTATAGCAAAAGCGCCTCAAAACCGAGCTTTCCATAGCCGGTTTTCCATGACTCATTGGGCATCGATTCAAATAGACCGGCCGGTACTAAATTGACAGGCTTCTCACGGGCCCATATAATGCGCACTTCGTTTCAAGTGAGGGCATTTCGCCGAAAAGAGGAGAGCCATGTCATTTACGTATCAACAACCTTCGAAATTGAAGCGGAAACGGGAACACGGGTTCCGGAAACGGATGAGCACAAAGAACGGACGCAAAGTAATTGCCCGACGACGTGCCAAGGGACGAGCACGGCTGACCGTATAGCCCCAATCCAACTCAAGGTCGCTCGATCGTCCAGTCCCTTCGGCGCTTCTCGTGCGGAGAGGCGCACGCTTCATTGCAATCCTTCCCGCCACGACCACTCCTGCACGGAATGACTCATGGATAGGGCGCCGGCGTGGAGTCATCTTGTTGATGCCAAAGCAAAAGGACCAGGGCATCTTCCTGCGGGCCACACGCGATATCGAGTATGTGAAGCGGCAAGGGCGCCGGTCTTCTACCGTCCTATTCAATCTTTTGGCGGCCAAGATGGAACAGTCTCCCACCAGGGTGGGCATCGTGGTGGGGAAGCGATTCGGGGACGCCGTTCGGCGCAATAAGGTGAAGCGCGTCTTTCGTGAGTTGGTTCGGGCCCTGGGTCAGGAGTTTCTTCCCGGATACGGAGTCGTCGTGTTTCCGAAGCGGGAAGCCATGCAGCAGCCATTTGCCGAATTGAAACAGCAGTGGGAAGCGGCGCTCCGGCGGACCGGCGTGCTGCAACCAAGAGCTAAGAGCTAATTGATGCGAACAGTGTGTCTCTATCTCATCCGTGGATATCGCGCCTTCATCTCGCCGTTGTCCGGCCCCGCCTGCCGGTTTGACCCGACCTGTTCCCAGTATGCGATCGATGCGATCACTCACTACGGCACCCTGCGCGGACTTGGTTTGACAGTGATCCGCCTGCTGAAAAGTCGGAGGCCAAGCGGTCTTAGGAAGACAAATGTACGCAGC
>CBDIWQ010000126.1:0-7753 GCA_965285965.1 uncultured bacterium
TGGAGTTTTCCTTGACCGTGCAACTGCCCAAAGAACTCAATGGGGCCACGATCCTCGAAGTGTCCTCTTTGATCAGTTCGCCGTCCAAGACTTCCCTCCGCTTTCTCTCTCATCGACAATCGGTGCAGGTGCCCGAACCGGCCGCGGTCGGGTCGGGAGAACGTCCGAAGCTGGAGCTGCAACTGTCATGGGACGGGCAGGACCACCGGAAACAATTGGCCGGTCCCGGTCACTACGCCTATGAGGTGCGGATTAAGCTGCTGGCGGACGGCGAGAAAGGCCCTCGAACCATGATGGTCGCCTGGCCGAGGCGCGGCACGCTGGAAGTGAAGTAGCGCTCAGCGATCAGCGCTTAGCTTCTTACTTCTCTTCGACCTCGCCGTTTGCTGGTCGCTGACGGCGGTGCGTTTGCCCTGCACATTGATCCGATGCGCCAGACATCCGGCACCGAACCCATTATCGATATTCATGACCCCCACGCCAGCCGCACAAGAATTCAACATGGTGAGCAGCGCAGCCAATCCGCCGAAGCTGGCCCCGTAGCCGCGGCTCGTCGGCACCGCAATCACCGGGCAGTCCACCAGTCCGCCGACCACGCTCGGCAGCACGCCATCCATCCCGGCGACCACCACGATCACATGGGCATGAAACAGCCGCTCTTTTCGGCCGAGGAGTCGATGCAATCCCGCGACGCCGACGTCATACAGACATTCCACGCGGCTTCCCATGACTTCCGCCGTGACGCGCGCCTCCTCGGCCACGGACACGTCCGCCGTGCCGGCCGTCACGATCAAGACATGGCCTTCTAAAGGGTGCCCGTCGCGCTGAACGGCCACAATCCGCGCGTCCGCATGATAGCGGGCGCGCCGATCAAGGCGGCGGATCGCCCTGGCGACGGCCGGTTCGACGCGCGTCGCAAGAAAGGGACCGCCCTTTTTCAGAAGCGCGCGCGCGATCGAGATGATTTGCACAGTGGTTTTGCCCTCGCAAAGCACGACCTCAGGAAACCCCTGACGCAAGGAGCGATGATGATCGAGCGAGGCAAATCCCAGGTCCTCGAACGGCATGGTCCGCAGCCGCCCCATGGCTTCATCCACGGACAGGCGCCGCTCATGAACCTGATTGAGAAGCCGCTCCAATTCATCCGGGTTCATGCACCCTTCTCCGGTTTTGCTTCACGTTCCATCAAATCGCTCACCGCCTTCCGGCAGGATTTCCCTTCAAAGAGCACCGCGTTGATTTCCTGCGTAATGGGCATGTCGACCCCATGGCGACGCGCGAGCCCCAAAGCCGCATGCGCCGTCCGGACCCCTTCGGCCACCGCCTGCATGTTCCCGAGAATCGTGTCGAGTGACTCGCCTTGCCCCAAACGGACGCCGACCATGTGGTTGCGGCTGAGCGCCCCGGTGCAGGTCAACAGCAGATCGCCGACGCCCGAGAGTCCGTAAAACGTGCGGGGATCGGCGCCCATGGCCACGCCCAACCGCACGATTTCTGTCAACCCCCGCGTGATGAGCGCGGCCCGAGCATTCAGGCCCAGCCCCAGGCCGTCGACCACCCCGGCCGCCAGCGCCATCACGTTCTTCAGGGCCCCGCCCAATTGCACGCCGATCAGATCGGCATCTCCATAGACGCGCAAGACCGGAGTGATCAGCGCCTGCTGAAAGCGCTGCACAATGGCGGCATCGCGCCCCGCGAGACAGACGGCGGTCGGCTTTCCCTGGCTCAGTTCGGACGCGAAGCTCGGACCGGACAACGCCATGATCATGGGCGCCATCGCGGGAGGCAGCGCCTCATCCATGACCTGCGTCATTAATTTTGACGTATGTTCTTCGATGCCCTTCGTGGCACTGATCAACGGCACAGGGCCGGACAGACAAGGCGCAAGCGCCTGTAAGACCTCTCTGGTGACGTGTGAGGGGACCACAAACACGAGTCCATCACAGCCTTTCACGGCGTCGGCCATCGCCGACGTGGCCACGACAGCAGCTGGCAACGGCACACCGGGGAGGAAGGTCGCATTCTCATGGGCGGAATTAATCGCATGAACCACGGTCGTTTCATGGGCCCACAACCGCACCTGCAGGCCCTTTTCGGCGAGATGTTTCGCCAACGCGGTGCCCCATGCGCCGGCGCCGATGACGGCGATGTTGTGAATGGACTGCATCGTGGAAGATTCCATGGAGCCGGGGGGCACAACCGGGCGATGACCGACCGGGCGGGCGGATTATAGGAAGCAGGCCTTGACCTGTCAACGAAATGGGCCAGCGGCTCAGCGGGTTTCTTCAGGGAGTTCTTCTAGGAATGAGTGGCATACTGTTTGCTCACCCCTTAGAGCCGGCGTAATGCATCTCCCCTCGAGGAAACACATGACTGCGATCAAGACAGCCATACGGTACGTCACACTGAGCGCCCTGACTAGTCTCCTCGTGGGTATCACTATGGTGCCGGCTGCGTATTCAGAAATGTACATCGGCGGCCAATTCGGGACTTCGGTGAGCGGTAATACGCTCACCAACGTCGATTTGACGGATTTTACTCCCCATGCATCGATGTCGGATCGCTCCCTGGCCCCGTCCGCACTCGTCGGGTTTAAGTTGGGCTATTACTTTCCTCAAGCCCGATGGTTCGGCCTCGAAACCGAGGCCTACCACATGACGCCGCACATCAAACAGCAACTGGCGACGGTGACGATCCCGCCTCCCGGGGCCGTGGTCGGCGGGACCGCGTTTTCTCCCGGCACGGCGACGGACACCATCAGCGGGGATCACTTTCGAGTAATCACGTGGGTGCCGGTGAATCTGATGTTTCGCTACCATAAGACCAGGCTGCAGCCCTACGTCGGGTTCGGTCCGGCCGTATTCATGGGCCGCATCACCACCACCATCCCGCAGTTTGCCGGCGCTCAGAACTCCACACGCCTGGGGCTCAATGCAAAGGCGGGAGCCGAATACTTCTTCACGCGCCACGTCGCCGCGTTTGCCGAAGTGAAATGGAATTATACGCGCTTCGACTTTTCCGGGACCTCCAGCGGCGCGTTCGGATTCCGAGCCACGTACAGCCCGCTCCTGGCCGCCGTGGGGCTGAGCTATCATTTTTAAGCTTCCTCACGTGCCTCTGCTCCTGATCCAGTCCATTGCAGTCATCCACCTGTGGAAAATGAGGGCGTAATCCGGATATGGTGAGGAACCGAATCACCCATCGTGTGAGATGCATGCAAACCTGTCCTGCCTGCCATCGCGCGTTACCCGAGATTAATCGGTTTTGCACGCACTGCGGAGAACGGCTAGCGGGCGCTCCGGGCGAACCCCGCCTGGCTCAGCGCAGTACCTCGCCGCCAGAGGAACTCAACCTGAACGTCCTCTATGGCATGGTCGCGACGCTCATTCTCGCCCTCCTGTTCCCTCCCTGGGAAACGCCGCCCAGCCAAGCACCTGAATTCCTGGGCCTGCACTTCATCCTCGCTCCGCCCGATCCCGATGCCATTGTCAGCCGCATGCTGCTCACGATTGAACTTGTCACGATTACCATTGCCGGTCTGTACGGGGCGTTTCTCTTTCGCACGAAATAAACGCATCGAGTATCCTGAGCTTGCCTTGAAGCTTACAGCTGGAGCGAAGCTGGGATCGACCGGACGCCAGGTGGGAGGTTAGGGAGGATCGACTGTCCCCGAGCCGCCGGATGGTGAGACGACCGGGCTCGTGTGAGCGGCGGAATCGAAGCGATCAGGCCATATCAGCCGCCGCGTCTTATGAGTCCAGAACGAGCGTCAGGCATTTGGCCGACCCCCCCGACTTCATGAACTCGTCCAGAGCCACGGCATGGATCTGGTACCCCCGGTCTTGGAGCTTGCGTTCGGTCTCTGGACAGCCCGCCGGGAGGACGACATGTTTGCCGACGCAAACCGCGTTACAGGCAAAGCGCCGGGCCTCCTCTTCCGACACGGCGATACGCCGGGCATCGGAGACGCGCTCCGCGATGGCGAGTTGCCCGTACGAATCGAAGGCGGCCGGAAAGTACAGGAGTTCTCCGCCGCTGAGCGGGCAAAAGCAGGTGTCGAGATGGTAGAAGCGCGAATCAACCAGTTCCAGCGGGATGATCTCCCGGTGAAATCGTTCGCTGAGGATCGGGAACGACCGAATGTCCGATCGCTGCCGGTAACCGCCGAACCAGCATTCAGGCAACCCGAGCAAGTCTCCCGCACCTTCGAAACACACACCCTCGTCCAGACTCATCACGTCGTAGCCGTGCGCCTTGAACCATGCGGCGAAATGCGCTTCCTCCTGTTGCCGTTCGGCATAGCGGAAATGGCTCACGACGGCGATGCGGCCCACGACCACCCCGGCATTGGCGGTAAATACCAGGTCGGGGAGTCCCCGCACAGGAGTCATCCGCTCCAGCACGACGTTCAAATCCTCTTCAAAGACACGCATCAGCCCGTACCACTGTTGAACGGCTCGCTGGTGATCAACGCGGTTACTCAGCCGCATCCAGGGATTGATTTCATATTCGATCCCGAAGAACTCCGGCGGACAGACCAGTAGACGGCTCATGCGGGCCTCCCCAAGGTTCGCGCCAGTTCGCCGAGAAATGACGCCGCGTCCATCACCAACCCGACGGCCTGAAAGCTCCCGCGATCCGCCAGCTTGGTCGGCACCGAAGGGTTCATATCGACGCAGACGGACGGGACTGTGGCGGGCAGCAGATTCCCCGTCGCCACCGAATGCAACGTTGATGCGACCAGCAACGCTAACCCGACATCCGGCACAGCGGCGCGCATGGCGGCTTGGGCCTGCATCGCATCAGTGATGACGCCCGGCAAGGGGCCGTCATCACGAATCGTTCCCGCCATGACGACGTGGACCTGCCGCCGCACACAGGCCGCCATAATGCCCTGCTTGACCATTCCCGACCGGACGGCTGCCTCGATACTGCCGATGGCGCGGATCCGATTGATGGTCCGTAAATGATGTTCGTGGCCGTGCGGGATGGCATGCCCTGCGGTGAGTCCGTATCCCAGCGACGTGCCATACAAGTCGGCTTCCATATCATGCGCCGCCAGGGCATTGCCGCAAAACAGCACTTGAATGAACCCCTCTTCCACCAACCAGGCCAGCGGATCGCGGCCGCCGGAATGGACGATAGCCGGACCGCCCGCCAAGAGCACCTTCGAGCCGGAACGCCCTTCTACCTGGCGGGCACGCAACTGCCGCATGCGCGCGCCGATGTCCGCGATCACCTGGCCGTGTGGACGCTCGGTGGAGATTTGCGATTCCATAAACCCGAACACATCCCGCTCCTTGGGACGCTCAAGGGGACTGACTCGGACGCCGTTGCGCCCGACGACGATCGGCTGTCCTCGCCGCACCTCTCCCATGGGAACGGTTCGTGCCGCCACGGCGCCGGCATCAAGGGTGATGGCGAGATCCATTTCGATGCCTTGGACCTCGATCCACCGCCCTTGGCATCGGATCTGCGTCGGTAAATTGGTGGTGGCGTAAAAACCGTCCGGCAGTACGCCGTCCGCGGGAGCGGCATCCGTCCGGCAGTCCGATTCATGCTCGGCGGCTGCCCCATGCGGCTGAATGGCTTTCAAAATGTCGTCGAGCAGGGCGCTTGACGGGGCATGGATCACGATGCGGGCATGCGAGGCGTCCTCCCGCGTTTTGCCGATCCTGACATCTTCCAGGTCGAACGCGCCACCCATCATCACGATGATATCCAGAACTTTCGCGAGCAGCAGGGAATCAATGATATGTCCGCTGATGCAGACGGTCTCCTGAGCGTGAGGCATGACACACCTCATAAGGTCGACAAGCACGTGCCACCATCATACACCATGCCCCGGTGCGGCAACGGTGCTTCAGCCGGGCCCTCCGAGGCCGCGGTGCTCATCGGTTTTCATCAATTCCCTGAGCACGCTGGTGGCATAGGCCCCCGGAGGAAGGGCAAAAGACAGGGTCAACGTCGCCCCCTCCAGCGACCACTCGAGATCTGTCAGCCGCACCCTGAACGATCGCCGTTCCCCTCGAAATCCGCAGGCCTTCGCTGCCGTCACGAGCGCCTCGCGCGTGGTCCCCGCTTCGGCGATCACGGAGGCTTCTATGAGTCCCGGTTCGCCGCTCGCCCAGGACACTTTTGATCCAAAGAGGATTCCGGTGGGGCTGATCTCGAAGCGGTCGGCCCGGGACTGCTCCTGCCCCGCATTCTCCACGAGAAAGCAGGCGCCGCTCTCGGTCTTCATCGCCCAATCGCCGCGGAAGAGACGGTCGATCCCATCAATGCGCTTCGCCAGCATGCGATTAAAGAGAAAGGACTGATACGTATTCAGATACCAGATGCGCTTGGCCCGGCTCATCTTCTCGCGCCGGCGGGCATCATGGAGCAAGGCGGCGCCGGTTTGATAATTGTCGCCTCCTCTGCCCTGGCGCTGCGGGCCGAAATAATTCGGGACGCCCCGCCGGACCAGTGCGGCACAGACCGCCGGAACCGATTCTGCGGCATGCGCGGCGCAGTCGCGAACGACCAACCGAAACCGGTTCCCGGCATGGTGGCCGGTGCGCAGTCGATTCCGATGGCGCCCGAGAACTTCAATGCTCAAGAGTTCCTGGTCGGGTTGCAGGCGAGAGACCACGTCTGCGCCGATACCCTGAAGCGAAACCGTTTGGACGGTCACCGCTCTCGCGTCCTTGAGGCCGGCCACCCCGATGGCTTGCGCCCTGAGGCCCAGCGCTGAGGACAGGCGGCGGACGAGGTCCGGGGTCGACAAGCCGCGTTTGGCGATTTTAATGTAGAGATGTTCGCCTTCCCCGCAGGGCAGGTAGAGCGGGCGCTCCTCGACCCGAAAATCCTCCGGCGTCACACGGATGACTCCGCCGATGCCCGGAATCCCACTCGTGAGGAAGGGTTCAGGAAAACTCGTCATGTGGCTGTCCTTTCAGTGATTCCGGCTGTTTTCCGGAAGGGCATGCGCAGCCCGACTCATGGTATACTGAGAGCGTCGGCGTTGTGAGACACAACTTGAAGGCTCCTATGTTTTTCCGAACCGCATTCCTCATCGCGATGCTGATCCCGCTTAGTCTCCCCGCTCCCCTGGTGGCCAGCCAGGAATCGCGCGCCGGAGAACCCGGCATCTTCGGACAATTCAGCCGCCATATCCAGCGACAAGTCGAGTCGGACAAAATCGCCTTCGCCAAAGCGAGCGGTTGCACGAATTGGTTTTATCAGCAAGAAAAACACAAGCCCACGCCTCCGGACGTCCAGCGCATCCGGCTCGATTTCGTCATGACCTCGCCCAGCCGGGACGAGTGTCTGCGGGATTATCCCGGCGGTCTCGAGTCGGTCCGTCAGGATTTTCACCGGACACAGACCTCCCTCTCAGTCAGTTTGACCTTCTATGAATACGCCCTGGTAGGCGATCGGGATGACGATGCCCGCTACGACGTTCAGGAGCTGGACGATCTGTTTCAATCGTTGACGCTGCCCTATGATCCCGCGCACTCCACCGCCGTCCATGCCACCGCGCTGGCTGAGCGCTTCGATGCCTGGTATCGCACCAGGAACCTCGAGAGCGTCATGAACGGCATGGGGCAATTGTACGAAAAGGGATACCGCGTGACACCGGCCGATCGCATTGAACTGGACCGCGTGACGAAGTGATCCGGCGGACCATGCCGTGGCCGGATCGGGCCAGGGCCTTCATCGGCACCTGCCTGAGCGAACCGCTGTATCGGCTCTTCAGCCTGGTCCCGCA
>CBDIWQ010000127.1:0-24623 GCA_965285965.1 uncultured bacterium
TGCCGGGGCGCGAGGCCGAAGGAGACTGTGCCAATGTCCTCTGACGGCTACGATGGGCCCGTGCCGACGGAGGAAGTGCGTTTCTCCTCCAATTGAGCCCAGCGGGCATACAACCGTTCGACTTCGGCTTGGGCCGCTTCGAGCGTCGCGTATCGCGTGCGAAGCGCGTCCGCATCGGACGCAATGGTCGGATCACCGGCGGCGGTCTCGGCGGCCGCCACAGCTGTTTCCGCCTTGGCGATACTCTGCTCCATCTTGTCCCATTCCTGCTGTTCCCGGTACGTCAGGCCTTTGCGTTTTCCTGACGAGGGGCGGTTTGCGTCTCCATTGCGGCGCGACCGTGCGGGTGAAAAGCCCTCGTTGCTCTTACGCCCCTGGGCGGCTTCCCATTGCGCATAGTCGGCGAACCATTCGGCCTGGCCGTTTCCGTCCAAGGCCAGCAACATGGTCGAGACTCGATCCAACAGCCAGCGGTCATGGGTGACCAGCACGAGCGCGCCGGGGAACTCCACCAAACTGTCTTCCAGCACGTCCAAGGTCGGGATATCGAGGTCGTTGGTCGGTTCGTCCAAAATCAGCAGGTCTGCCGGTTGGAGCATGAGCCGGGCAATCAGCAATCGGGCTTGCTCGCCACCGGACAGCCGGGAGACCGGCAGATCCAATTGCTCGGGTCTGAAGAGAAACCGTTTGGCCCAGGATACCAGATGGACGGACCGGTCTTGGTACACGACGGCATCGCCATGAGGGGCCAGCGAGCGACGGAGCGAGGCCTGCTGATCCAAGGAATCCCGGTGCTGCTCGAACGTCACCACGCGCAGCTTATCGGCCCGGCTGATGGTTCCGGTATCGGGCGCGAGCGTGCCGGCGAGAAGCTTGAGCACGGTGGTTTTGCCGCTTCCGTTGGGACCGAGCAAGCCCAGCCGCTGGCCTGGTCCGAGCAACAGGTCGAGATGCTGCACGATCGGTCGGCCGCCGAGGGATTTGCTGACGTCTTTGGCCACGACCAGCTGTTTGGACCGGCGTCCGGACGCGGTGAAATCAATCCCCGCCGTGCCCTGGTCCCGTCGTGATTCCAGATTGCTCAATTCGTCGATTAACTGTCCGGCGGAATCGATGCGTGATTTGGCCTTCGTCGTGCGGGCTTTCGGCCCACGACGGAGCCATTCCACCTCGCGCCGCACACGATTCGCCAGCGACGATTGGTAATCCGCCTGGGCGGCGAGGGCCGCGTCACGTTGCTCCAGAAAGTCGCTGTAGCTGCCTTTGGCCTCGAACATCCCGTTGGGATAGCAGCGGTTGAGTTCCAGCATGCGCGAGGCCACCGATTCCAGAAACCGCCGGTCGTGGCTCACGACCAGAAACGCGCGGGTTTCGGTTTTGAGCAGGGATTCCAGCCACAGAATGCCTTCCAGATCCAAATGGTTGGTCGGCTCGTCCATGAGCAGGACGTCGGGTTCCAGCATGAGCGCGCGGGCGATGGCCAGCCGCTTCTTCCATCCGCCGGACAGGGTGGACACGGCTTGTTCGGTCTGCGGGAACTCGCCGATACTGAGCGCCTTGGCGATCCGGCTGCCATGCTCGTGCGGATCCAGGCCCTCATCGAGAAGCACCTGCGCCAGGGCTTCCTCCACCGTGTGTCCTTCCGCAAACGAAGGCTCTTGCGGAACATACCCCATGCGCACGTGCCGGCGCATCGATCTGGTCCCTTCGTCGGGTTCCTCCAAACCGGCCAGCACCTTGAGGAGCGTCGACTTGCCGGATCCGTTCGGACCCACCAATCCGACGTGATCCTCTTCACTCAAGGCGATGGACAGGTCGGTGAACAAGGGTTTCACGCCGAACCGTTTGGTGATGGACTCGCAGCTCAACAGAATCGTAGGGGGCATTGGGCCTCAATCAATCGATCGGTAGAGGTGGATGATGGTTTGCTGTATTAGGCCCGGGCGGGGTTCGTCAGACCAGCCGTCGGCTCTGGAACGGGTGAGTGTATCAGGGATCTCCGAGCCGTCGCTAGCAGGATGTGTAAAAAGATCTCCACTTCGTCAGGGTGCCAGCCGGACTGGTACGGGGAGACTTTTGGCACGAGGGAGGCATCAACAGGTGATACCTCCCTCGAACTTCGCCGGAGATTCGAGGCGGCGGCAACCGCTCAGGCGGTGCGTGCCAGGTAGGATTCCTTGCCTAGATGGACTTCTTCGTCGTGGTAGTCCGGCTCACTTGAAACGGCGATTGCCTGTGTGGTCCCTGCTCCACGATTGTGCTCGATCACCGCATCGTAGACGTGGCCGCAATTCATGCAACGCTGGCTATGTCTCCACATATGGCCGCTCGTGCCTTGCAAATCAAAGAGATAGTCCGGGACCATGAGGCCGTGACAGCGGGTACAATTCATGATGCATCTCCTTTTGATGGCGGGTCTAGGAACGCCCTGCCCGTTATGAGTAGGATAGCGGAAGCCGTCCGGCGCGAAAGACCCGGAGGAAGTACTCCGGAAGAGGGGGGCAGGGCGACAACATGACCGTGCAGTGTCCGAACCAAAGGAAATAAGCATGGCTAAACTGATTGAAGCCCCCACGAGAATTGAAGCGGCGGGGAATAAGCCGAAGCTCATTGACGAGTTTGTGGGGCGCGTCAATTCCGGGACTGCTCAGATCAGCATCGCCCGCATGCAGAGCCCCTCAGGATGGCGAGAACCGGGTCAGACGCCGGAGTTTGACGAGTATACGATCGTGCTCCGCGGGATGCTGCAGGTCGAGACGAAGGACGGTGTGCTGGAGGTGCAGGCAGGACAGGCGGTGTTCACCTCCAAAGGAGAATGGGTCCGCTACGGCACGCCGGGACCGGACGGTGCGGAATACGTCGCGGTCTGTCTTCCGGCCTTCTCACCATCGACGGTCCATCGGGATTCACTGTGATGCGGGTCCGTCCAGGACAGCGGCCATTGCCCGGTCGCCGGCTGTCGGCTGCGGCCTGGCTGCTGGTACTCCTTCTGCCGGGAACCGCTGCGATGGTCCCGCTCTATGCGCACTCAGAATCCGAAACACCGGTATTGGGCCCGGACCCGGCACTATGGCCCGTGGCCGTCACCTGGGCGACGGGGGGCGGGAGGTGGGTGGGTTATTGGGGACGCAGGGAGTCGGTGCTGTGCCCCGGTGGCGGTCACATCGAGGGGGTCTGGGGCACCGACATCTACACCGATGACTCCTCGATTTGCACTGCGGCGGTCCATGCGGGCCTGCTCACGACGAAAGACGGCGGGACGGTCACGATCGAGATGCGTCCGGACGCCGGCCAGTATGGAGGCAGCGTGCGAAACGGGGTGCGCACCGGTGATTGGATGGAGCCCTGGACCGGTGCCTATGTCTTCGTGAGAAACCGGCAGACGGCCGAGCCCGCCATCGCGGCGACCAGCCACATGCAAGTCGATTCCTGGGCCGGGCAAGCGGGTCGCGTACTTGCGTTTTTCTGTCCGCCGCTGCTGCAACTCCAGACCACCTACGGCACCGATGTCTACACCGACGACTCCGCTGTCTGCTCCGCGGCCGTCCATGCAGGCATCATCAGTCAACGGAGCGGCGGGATGGTGGCCATCCGGATCCTCACTGGCGTGACATCGTTTTCCGCCAGCACCCGTCATGGCCTGACCAGCCAAGCCTCGGACGGATGGCGTGGCGGCAGCTACCGATTTGTGACGCTCCCTCCGAACACTCCTCCACCCCCGACTGCTGACACGCCGTTCGAACGAGCCCCCGCCGGGCCGGGCTTTCCAGGGGAACGCGGGACTCCGTTGTAGCGTGGAACCTGTGGTCACCACTTGCCCGGTCAGACTCTTCAGCAGCCATTCGCTTTTCCCCGACTCCATCCGGCCCCCGCTTACTGTGAGTCACGCGATGTCAGGGGGCCCCCCTCCCTTAAAGACGCGACGATCTGGGAGGCCGACGGCATGAGGACATGGATCAAGCGGGGCCTTGTAGCAGGTCTGGCGTTGGCCGGTCTGGGTCTCACGGGTCTGTTGGTCTATGCGGCTGTGCTGTCCGCGAGTCTGTCTTTGCCGAAGAGCGACGAACACCCTCCGCTCCTGATCTATGGAGCGCCGTTCTTCCTGGAGGCCGGCACGTCGATCAGGGAATCCAGACTCCTGGATCGCCTTCACCGGCTCGGCTACCGGCCGGTCGCGGCGCCGCCCCGGCATCCGGGCGAGTATGCCGCCGTCGAAAACGCGCTCCATCTCTATCTTCATGCGCAAGAGGAGAGCCATGTGCCGGCCCGGCGGATCACTTTGGGGCTCGCCGACGGCATCGTGACGGAAGTGCGCCTCGAAACCGGTGGACTCTCGGAATCCTTCGTGTCGCTCGAGGCTCCGCTCATCAGCGGCATGCGCGGCGGATCACGCCAGATGCGGGAGTGGATCCCCCTGAGCCGGATGCCGCGGAAGGTCATCGACACCCTGGTCGCGGTTGAAGATCGCCGGTTCTATGCGCATCCCGGCATCGATCCGATCGCTGTGGGGCGTGCGCTCTGGGCCAATGTGGTCCGGGGCGGCGTCGTGCAGGGCGGCAGCACCATCACACAACAGTTGGCCAAGAACCTGTTTTATTCGCCGCAGCGGACGATGGGACGAAAGCTCAAGGAATCGGTCGCCGCGCTGGTCCTGGAAATGAAGTACCGCAAAGACGATATCCTGGAAAGTTATCTGAATGAGATCTACCTGGGACAGGCCGGGTCCGTGGCGATCTATGGGGTCGGGGAGGCGGCGCATCGCTATTTCGGCAAAGCGCTCGAGGACCTGACGACCGATGAAATCGCGCTGATCGTGGGGCTGATCAAGGGGCCCAACACCTATGCGCCCACAAAAAACCTGGAATCCGCGACGCACCGGCGCAACGTGGTGCTCCGTCGTTTGCGGGAAGAAGGCCGGCTCACGGAGGATGCCTGGAAGCAGGCAGTGAATCGACCGGTCAAGGTCACCCTGTCCCAGGATGTGCTGACCGATGCGCCGTATTTCATCGACTACCTGTTGCGGCAGGTCGAGGAAGGGACGGGCATGGGAATTCCCGAAGGGGCCAAAATTTACAGCACCCTGGATCCATTCATCCAGGAAGCGGCCACCGACTCATTGCAGCAAGGATTGGAGCAATTGGAAGCCACCTACCCCCAATTGAAGACCGGCGACCATCCGCTGCAGGCGGCCGCCGTCGTGCTCGCCGCGAAAACCGGGCATGTGCTCGCCATGGTCGGCGGCCGCGAGTACCGGATGAGCCAGTTCAACCGCTCGGTGCAGGCCCGCCGCCAGGCCGGCTCCCTGGTCAAGCCGTTCGTGTATCTGGCGGCGTTCGAAGCCAGCCGGGAAGAGGGTCGACCGACCCACACGCCGGCGACGCTGTTGCTGGATGAGCCGGTCACCTTCGAATCCGGTAACGGCCCCTGGTCGCCGCAAAACTATGATCGGCAATTCCATGGACAAGTCAGCGTGCGGAGCGCGCTGGAGCATTCCTACAATGTGCCCGCAGTCCGTGTCGCGCATCAGATCGGCCTGCCGGCCTTACGGACCACCCTGCGTGGCTTTGGTTTGGATGGACTGTGGGCCGAGAATCTGTCCATCGCGCTGGGCACGACCTCTGTCTCGCTCCTCGACATCGCAACCGCCTACGGTGGTCTGGCCAACGGCGGGGTCCTTACGAAACCCTTGGCGTTCTTTAAACTGGTGAGTGAAGCCGGGGATGGCCTCTGGACCCTGTCGCCGGACCGGCATCAGGCTGTCTCGCCGCAAGCCGCCTACCTGGTGACGTCCCTGCTCAAGGGCGTCGTGGAGCGGGGGACGGGCGCCAGGGCGCGCGCGTTAGGCGTAGAAGGGCCTGTCGCCGGTAAGACCGGCACGACGGATGGCTATCGTGACGCCTGGTTCGTCGGCTATTCCCCTGATCTGGTCATCGGAGTCTGGGTCGGCTTTGACGATGAGCGGCCGGTGAAGCTCACCGGATCTCAGGCTGCGCTCCCGATCTGGAGTCTGCTCGCGCGCCGGGTGATGGCGCCGCATAGGGC
Organism: uncultured bacterium; assembly: GCA_965285965.1. Taxonomy (GTDB): domain Bacteria; phylum Nitrospirota; class Nitrospiria; order Nitrospirales; family Nitrospiraceae; genus Nitrospira_D. The sequence continues at coordinate 6,043 of CBDIWQ010000127.1, forward strand.
GGATTTTGAGATGCCGCCCGGCATGGTCCAGCGCGACATCGATCCGCGAACCGGCCAACTGGCGACCGCCCGGTGTCCGGAGAAGACGCCCGAGGTGTTCATCGCCGGGACGGAACCGACGGTCTATTGCGAAATCCACGGCGGCGGCTTGTGGGAGCGGGTGAAGCAGACCTTAGGGTTGTCCTAGCCACGCCGCTTCCCGCGCTGTTTTTGTAAACCATTAGGCGCCCGTCTTGTCCTGCGGTATCCTGGCCTCCACAGTACGACACAAAGGAGCGCTATGAAAACATCCAACTACCGAGATGACGGCAACATCACCCTGCTGGCCAAAGGCGTCGAGTTGCGGGGCGAGATCAAAGTGGAAGGGACGGTACGCATCGATGGCCGCCTCGAGGGCGAGGTTCAGACCAAGGGTGAGGTCATCGTGGGGGAAGAGGGCCTGGTTCAGGGAACCATCTTTGCCGGATCGCTCATCAGCAGCGGACGCATCAAGGCGACCGTCACGGTCACGGAACGCATTCAGTTGATGAAGACCGCCATTCTGATCGGTGAAGTGCATGGTCCCGTCATGTCCATGGAGGACGGGGCGAAATTTCAAGGCCTCAGCGACATGGGCGTCACGGCCTGGGCGGAGGAGGGGCCTTGTGTGGCGGGCCACGTGCGTCACGCGGCCGGTCAGCGAGAACCGGAGGCCGTCAACGGGAAAGAAGCGGACCTGTAGCGGCGGCCCGCCCGGATTGGGGCTGTCACCTCGTGATCGTCGAATGGTCCGTGCCGCCTATTCCATGACGCGATAGCAACTGTTCACACTAGCCTTCTTTTCCGTCCTGGTGCTGCTGCTCCATCAAATCGGGCTCATGTTCGAACCGTTCCTTTTTCCCGCCCTCTGGGCCGGCTTGTTGACGCATTGGGCGTTTCCACGCCGGTGATCTATTCGAGCGGAATCGTGATGGCGATGCCCCCCATGACGTCGTGTAATTTAAAATCACGCTTCGGGCTCAACGGATGGTTGTTGTGGCAGCTGACGCAGGCGGGCGAGACGGCGAGATCGGAATAGACGGCTTGAAAGTATTGTTTCTTGCCGCTGGACACCACGCCGGTCACCGGCCGCTCCGGCCGGCCCCGCAGCGTCTCGAGAGCCTTGCGCTCGAATTCCGTGGCGGGAGCGTTTCGCTGATAAATGGGCGACAGCCCGATGAGCCGGTAACGGATACCCCGTCCTGATTCGGCGACCAGCCGCCCCGAGTGCTGAAGAAACTGGGCCGGAAGGAGCAGGGCATTGTCCTGTTCCCAATGTTCCGCGGCCCGCACGATGCCTTTCTCCTGCATACGGTTGACCACTTGCGTGGTGTAAATCGTCCGATCCGCTTCCAGGACGGCATGCACGTAGTCGGCGACCTTTTCAGGCGGAATGCCGGACGACCCGGGGCTGTCCCGGGTGAGCGGCCACGCGGTCGCCCCTATGCACGCTACGAAGAATGTGACGGTTGCGGCTCTGACTGCGGAGCGGACGTAGTCCATGGGCCCTCCTCAGGGGACGGTGCCAGAACCGGCAGACTGACCCAGCAGGTCGTCCCCCGGCCTTCCACACTTTCGATGCGCAGGTCGCCGCCGAACTTTCTGAGAATGCGCCTTGCCACGGTCAGTCCCAGGCCGGATCCCTCCCCCTGTTCCTTTGTGGTGAAAAACGGGTCGAATATTTTCGACAAATGCTGTTTCGCAATGCCCGGCCCCGAATCGCTGATGGCCAGCGTGGCCAGACCTCCCGTGACCGCGGTCGTGAGTGTGAGCGTGCCGCCGTCGCGCATCGCTTGCGCCGCGTTGGTGAGGAGATTGGCCAACGCCTGCCGGAGTTGATCCGAAAGGGCCAACACCTTGGTGTTGCCGACATAGGTTTTGTGGATGGCCAGATGTTTGGTGTCGGTGGTCGTCTGCACGGCGGCGAGCGCCTGATCGAGTTCCTCCTCGAGGCAGACCGAGACCCGCTGGTCGGCTATTTCCTGCGTCGTCACTCCGGTAAAGTCCCGGATTATTTTTGCCATCCGCCGGCCCTGAGTCACAATGTCACGGGCATAGCTGCGTGCGCGTTCGAGATCGGATTCCTCCTGGATCGCTTCCCCCAACCCGACGATTCCGAACAGCGGATTGTTTAGCTCGTGACCGATCCCGGCCGTCAGCACGCCGAGGCTGCCGCTTTTTTCCGCCTGCACGAGTTGGTCTTGTAGACGGCTTTCATCCGTGGTGTCCCGGAGGACCAGCCCGATGCGGTCCGGTTCCCCGGTCCGTCCGGGCAAACGAAACCATTGATAATGGTATTGGCGGGCGGCGATCTGTACCTCGCACGGATGGGAAGACGTGTCCTTCTCGGTGATGGGCGTGAGCGGATCCCGAGGCCCGGGGCAGGCAGCCTCGCTGGCCTGCACACAGGAGGGATCCTCGGCCATATGGAGCTCCTGGCGCAGCTTCTGCTGCATGGCGGGACTGACCGACAGCAGCGTGAAGAGGGGCAGGGCGGCGGCCAGGTCAATCTGGAAGGCATCCCGCGCCGCGCGATTGGCGTACTCGAGTCGCTCCTCCGCATCAATCAACAGAATGGGGGTGGGCACCGTATCTAAGATGTAATCGGTGGACTGTTGCAGATAGTGGACTTCTTCCGTCTTCAATTGCACTTGGCTCGCCAACCCGGCAAAGGCGGCTTCCAACTGTTTGTTCATCCGGTTGAACTCTTCGGCCAGATCCTCAAGTTCATCTTTCGTCTGGATGCGAATCTCGGAGCGGAGCTGGCCCCGTCCAATGGACTGGGCCGCCTGTTGAAGCTGCCGCACGGGGGTCACGATCCGGCTGGCGGCGACATAGCCGAGGGAAGCGAGCAGCGCAATGGCGACGGTCCCAAAGACCGTCATCCAGGTAAACAGGTGTTGGATAGGGGCAATCAGCTCGTCGGACGACTGCCAGACGAATGTGTGCCAGGATCCAATCTCGAGCATCCCGTTGGTGGAACGGCTCGTTTCCGGCAGCGGGGCAAACCCGATGACGGAGGTCGAATCTCCGCCGTGGCCATCGCTGGGAGCCTGGACCCAGCCAGGGTGCAGGGGCGTGACGAGCGGGAGCAGACGCTTGTCGGACAAGGACACGCCGGTGGGGAGGATGGGACAGCTGATCACGGTGCCCCGGCTGTCGATCAACATGACGTGCCCCGTCTTCCCGAACCGGATCACGTGGGTCGACGGGGAGAAGAATTCCTTGGCGTCGATAACCCGGTGAAGGATGCCTACTACTTCGTACCGAAGACTGTCCAGGACCGGCACTGAGATCGAGAAGACGTACGTGTCGGCTTTGGGATCAAAGTGGACGTCTTCGATATAGAGCTGTCCCACGGCCTTGTTATAGGCGCCCTTCCACCAGGCCGTCTCGCCATGGCGAAAGTCGGGCTTGTCGGTCATGGCGGCCACCAGGAGACCTTGGGTATCGGTGAGGAAGAGCATCTTGGTGGCGGAACGGACGACTTGCGGCATGAGTTGGTCAGACTCGCTGCGCGTGCCGGTGTAATACTCGCGAAGCAGCCGGCTCAACGGACTATCGGTGATCGCCTTTACGACCGCCGGGTCGCGGGCGGCCCACTGCGGTTCGACCTCCGCGATTTGAGCCGTGGGCTTCCCGGCAATCAGCGCATCCCGCCGGTTTTCCAACTGCCTGATGACGGCCGGGTCGTTGGCGATGCGGGAGGTGCGGATCACCTCCTCGGCCACCAGCAAGTCCAGCTTCCTGGCGGCTTCCGTCGCCAAAGCCTTGAAACTCTCTCCACTGACATCGCGGATTTCTTGAGAGCCCTGCCAGAAGGCCATCCCGAGGCCGACGACCAGCGGCACCACGCCGACGACCAGCATCGACAGGATCAGTTTGGCTTTCAGGCCCCAGCGTCGGCTGGACGAGGCGGTCAGGCTCATTGCGGGCCTCCGTCAGCCGGCGCGTCGGGCGCGGGAAACGTCAGGGTAAAGGTGGAGCCTTTTCCGACCCGACTCTCCACTCGAATCACTCCGTTCATGTGATGAATCACGTTTTTGATATTGTACAGGCCTAGCCCCGTGCCTTTTCCCGGCGGCTTCGTCGTGAAAAACGGCTCGAAGATCTTGTCGAGCAACTCCGCCGGAATCCCGCACCCCGTGTCCGATACTCTGATGACCGTCGCTCCGTTCACGAGCGCCGATTCGAGCGTCAGCGTGCCGCCGCGTTCCATCGCCTGTACGGCGTTGGTGATGAGATTCACGAAAACATGCAGCAGTTCATCGGGATTCCCTTTCACCGCGAGGTCGGGGACATAGGTTTTGCGCACCTCGATATCATGCAGCGCGACGGCATACCGGGCGATCCTGAGCGCCTCGTCGAGCTTGGTGTTGACCGCAATCATGCTGTGCTGGAGGGTCGAGGCCCGGCGCGAATAGGACGTGAGATCGCGGCATATGGCCGTCGTGCGCTTGACCGCTTCGATGATGTCCTGCGCCTGCTCCTGCACGATGCTGAGGTCCTGTTCCTCCGTGAGGTTTTCGGCCAGCCCCAGAATGAGCTGGAGGGGGTTGTTGATGTCGTGCGCGATGCCGGCCGCAAACGAGCCGATGCCCGCCAGCTTATCGGCGTGCAGCAATTCGGCCTGCAGCTTGCTCTCATGTTGGACGAGCTCCCACAGCAGCCGGGACGCGGAACCGCTCAGGATATCGGTACCCGCAGGCACCAGTTTTTCAAGCGCCCGTTCGATGGCGGGATCTCCGGTGACATCCATGACGACCATGATCCCGTGGTGGCTGACCAGGTCTTCGATCCGTCCGTACACGGGGACATGAAGTTCGCGCGCCCGTTGGAGTCCCGGCGCCTCCGGATTCCGGTCGGTAATGCCGACGATCTCAATCGTATGGATCTGATGGAGGAGTTCGAGCAGCGCAGTCCCGCCTCGTCCCGCTCCGAGGATCGCCACCTTGGTAGGGGACGGAGACGCCATGGACGCAGTCCTTTCCCGGCCGGACGGGCAATCCCCAACCGGAGGGGAAGGAGCACGGCCCTTCCCCTCCCTGCTCGTAAAAGTGGGCGGCCTCACAGATGGGCCAATTCCCGCTGTTCCATCGCACGGGCGACCGCGCCTTTGAGCTTCTCTCCCTCCACCGGTTTGACCAGGTAATCGAGCACACCTTCTCGGAGCAAGGAGGTGGCCATATCGGTGTCGGGGAATCCCGTAAGGACGATCAACGGCACGCGGGGGTACTGTTTGCGAAAATAGGCGATGGCTTCAATGCCATTGACTTTCGGCATTCGGATATCACAAATGATCACATCGAGCAGGAGACGGTTTTCTCCGCTATTGAGCACCTCAATGGCCTTCTCGCCGTTTTCGGCTTCCAGCACTTCATAGCCCGCCTTCTGCAGTGTCATGCGGACGACCTTGCGGATGTCCGCTTCGTCGTCCATGATGAGCACCCGGCCGTTACAGGACTCTCCACCGACGAAAAACCCCGACTTGAATTCGTTCATGGCGACCTCCTTGTATGATGAGGAGCGGTTGACCGGCGTTTGTGTTCTTGCATTCATAACCCGGAGAGAGCGCAAGGCCCGTGCCGTTCTTCCTGTTGTGATGATTGGCTTCTTTTCAGCATTTGCTGCTTCCGGCATCACGGGGCTTGAGGTCTTCTGGTGGTTATGCACCACCAACATGGTGGTTCTCAGCAACCGGCGAACATGACTTGCGGTCACCAGAGCCGTCGCATGAAAGCGATGGCGAGGAGGATAACCACCGAGGCCCAACAGAGCATGATGAAATACATGGTGACTCCTTGAAGAGAGGGCCGGTTATTTCTGGCATCAGCAAACGCTATGCCGCCGCACACTTTTATCGGGGCGGCCGCCAAAGCCAAGAAAGTGAATCGCTTTTGTGCGAGCGAGGCGAGCGGACGGGGGTTGGGGAGAGGACTCGATATCAAAATAGATTCAGCGCGGATGGGAAGAGATCCAGGTGCGTCGGTGCCCGGTGGACGTCGGAGAGGTAGCGGTGGAATTGCCTTTGCGATTAGGGCTAGGGTATCCTCGAACCACAGAGGAGGAGACCGTGATTACACCCGACGTATTAACCGAGTATATCCGCCGAAGCATGCCGGACGCCGTCGTCACGGTCATGGATCGGACCGGTACGATGGATCATCTCAAAGTGGTGATCGTGTCGGACGCGTTTCAAGGCAAGCAGCTGTTGGACCGGCATCGATTGATCTATCAGGCGCTCGATGCCCCGCTGAAAGACGGCCGCATACATGCGCTGGAGTTGACGGCGCAAACCACGGACGAACGTTAACAAGGAGGCCGACGATGGCAGGAACGATAGAAGAAGAAATCCAACAGGAAGTGAAGGCGCACAAAATTCTGATCTACGGCAAGGGCACCAAAACCATGCCGATGTGCGGATTTACCAGAGAAACGATGCAGTTTTTCGATAAATACGGCTATCCGTATGAATTGATCGATGTGCTCTCACAGCCGGCCAAGCGCGAGGCGCTCACCAAGATCACCAACTGGCCGACGCTGCCCAAAGTCTTCATCGACGGTACGTTTTACGGTGATACGGATATTCTCGATCCGATGGAAAAGAAGGGCGAGATCGAACCGCTGCTCAAGAAAGCCTTCGGCAAGTAACCGTCCATCCCAGCCTTTCCGTACCCCGCCTCGTTCGAGTGAGCGGGTGCCTTCGCTCCGAAGGCGCCCGGTCAGCGCCGAGCCTCCGGCGGGGGCCAATTCATCTCGGTGTGCCGCCCGCAGTAGTAGCAGGACAGGCGATAGCGGGCCCTGCGGCGCGGGTTCGGGAGCGAGGTGAAGGTGATCGGGGTGCCGTCGAAGGGACAGTTCGGCTGGTCGTGCAGCAAATGCGCTTCCGCCATCATCGTGATGGAAGCCACATCCCAGGGCGGTGAAGTCTGCTCGTTGCCCGTAATCAGTTCCGCCGCGTGGCACCGTTCGCACAGTGCTTCAAAGGTTTTGATCCGGGCGTTGTGCCTGGTGTGATCCGTGACATCCATCGGCCCGCCGCAACCGGGCTTGGCGCAGGTGACAGGTTCGTGTTGCAACGCTTGCACGAAGCGACGGTGACGGTCCCGTTCGGGCTCTGGTAGCATCGATCCTCCTTCTTATAGTCCCCATGCGCCGCTGATCTGGATATTGGCGCCATTGACATATCGGGCGTCCGGACTGAGCAGATAACGCACAGCGGCCACCGTGTCGTCGACCGTTCCGATGTAGCCGGCGGGAATGCGTTTTGCCATGCCGGCCAGTTCCTCGGCCGGCGCACTGCCGGAATCGATGAAGCCCGGTGAAACGGCGTTGACGGTGATGCCGTGCGGAGCCAGGAGCTTGGCGAGGGTGCGGGTCAGGATCAGCACCCCGGCTTTTGCGATATAGTGCGCGGTGATCTCCGGCTGCGACACCATTTGATCGGCATTGGCCATGCTGAAGGTGATGATCCGGCCGAATTGGCGCGCTTTCATCCCCGGCGCCACGGCCTGGGCCAAATAGAAAATGGGATGGAGATTCCCGTTGAACATGTCGTGCCAGCCCTCGACCGTCTCGGCGAACAAATTCACCCGGTGGTAAGGGCCGGCGCCATTGATCAGGACGTCGATTTTCCCCCACCTGTGCTCCACCTCGGCGACGAGTCCTTTGGCGGCGACCGGATCGGAGACATCGCAGCGCAACGACAGGCCTTGCCCACCCCGTGCAGTGATGGCCTGAGCGGTCTTCTCTGCCTCGGCTTCACTGGTTCGATAGCAAATCGCCACTTTCCACTGCCGTGCCGCCAGATCGAGTGCGATTCCATGCCCGATGCCTTTGGCTCCGCCGGTGATCAGCGCGACGTTGTCGCTCATGTTCGTCACAGGGGTCGTGTCAGTCCGATCGTGTCTTCAGCCGTTTTGCGAGTACCTGGAGCGAGCCGGCGGCCTGGTTCGAAAAGGTGCTCGTTCTTCGGCCGGTTGGCGTCCACGGTGCTGGCCTGAGCGGTCTTCTCTCCACTGCCGTGCCGCCAGATCAAGCGCGATCCCGTGTCCGATGCCTTTGGCTCCGCCGGTGATCGGCGCGACGTTGTCGCTCATGTTCGTCACAGGGGTCATGTCAGTCCGATCGTGTCTTCAGCCGTTTTGCGAGTAACTGCAGCGTGCCGGCGGTCCGGGTGGAAAAGGATTGCTCGTTCTTCGGCCGTTTGGCGTCCACGGTGCTGGCCTCCATGAGGGCCGCGAGATCATCGATCGTATCGACATCCCGCCAGACAGGCAAGAGGGCCGTGGAGAGGCCGAGGTGCGCCGCCTTCTCTTCGGTCAGCGCCAGCACACGGTCCGTGGACCAGGGGATGCCGGTGAAGAGATCCGGCACGGCGCGGTTCAATCCGATCAGATAGTATCCGCCGTCGAGGGCCGGCCCCAGCACCACGTCATGGGACTCGAGCAGCGCCAGCGCCTGTTGGTAATGGTTCAGCGGCAGGGACGGCACGTCGGTGCCGACGATCAGGACATGCCGATAACCTTGGGCGAACAACGCCTCAAATGTGTGGCTCATGCGCGCGCCGACATGCTCTCCGACTTGATCGAGCAAGGTCACTCCGTGCCGTTCCTCCATGATCTGAAAAAAGACGAGCGTGGAGGCAGGCGCGCAGGCGAGAAAGCGATGGAAGGGCAGATGGAACTTGGATACCGCGGCTTTCGTCCTCTCCAGGGTGTCCAGGACAAAACTGCCATGGAGCGTGGCGGCTTCGTCCGGCGTCAGCGGCGGGCAGAGGCGCGTTTTCACCTGGCCTGGGACCGGCGCTTTGGCGAAGACGACCAAAGCGGTGTGAACGGGTGCCGGAGTAGATTTGCTCATCCTTGATCCTTACCGGACTGCCGCGTACCAGTGACTCAACCGGGACGGACTCACACCCAGCCAGAAAAGAAATCGCAGCGTCCACATCAACAGGATCGTCTTGAGCGGCCCCTGGCGCTCCCAGCGCCGAAACGACGTCGTGACCGTCTCGCGCAGGGCCGCGATGGGTCCCACGGTTTTTACACGCCGGCTGAAGTCGATATCTTCCATCAGGGGGATGTCGGCGAAACCGCCCACCTGTTCGAACACCGTGCGGCGCACGAACAGCGCCTGATCGCCGGTGGCGATCCCGCTCCACCGAGACCGCCGGTTCATCAGTGCACCGATGAGGCGCCCCCACCGGGACCGGCGGTCGAACTGCACATCAAATCGGCCGGCGACCGTCTGGCGATCGGCCAGGGCGGTTTCAATCGCAAGGCGCGCGTTCCCGGGCAGCTGTGTATCGGCATGGAGAAAGAGCAGCACCGTACCCCGGCTTGCCTTGGCGCCTGCGTTCATTTGCCGTGCGCGTCCGCGCGGCGCCGTGATGAGACGGGCGGAAGGCACGCTGGCGCAAAAGGCCTCCGCCAGAGGAACTGTGCGGTCAGTGCTCCCTCCATCGACGATGATCACTTCATCGAAGTGGAGGGTGGCTGTGCGTGCAAGCGTGGAGGGAAGCGTCGTGTCTTCATTGAGCGTGGGAATGATGACGGAAATCGCCATCGAGGCATTAAGGGGCGGGTTTTTTGGGTTCCCGGAACATGAAAAACATGACCACGACGACCGTGGACCAGAACACGACCTGCTTGTGCCAGAAGAGCACCTCGCCATAGTGAAAGAATCCCAAGGCCAGGACGACGGCCACGGTCATGACTCCGTATCGCACCGTGGGATTCTCGATGACGGCATTGGCCCAGACGGCGAGGCCCCCGAAATAGATGAGCAACGGCACGACGTTGATCTCAAACCCGCCGCTGATGGAGAGAAAGACGTTCAGAAACCCGATGAACATCAGGGCCGTTCCGGTCATCATGCCGGCGACGCTCAATTGTTTATCCCCTCCGCCGTCCTCGTCGGGCTGCGGGGCAGGCGGGCGGTCGGAGGGGTCTCTGGTCGGAAGATCTGTTGGTGCCATAGCGATTACGCTTTGAAGTGCTTGCTCAGTGTGAGGGCTTGCCGTTGATAGGACGAACCTAAGGTGGTCCCGTAAAGTTGGGATGGTACGCCGAGCATCCGGTCGTACACAACCTTAAAAAACGTCTGCCCGTCATGAATCAGAAATGGCACGTCATGCGGGCGGACTTCCAGGACGACCTGGGTCCCTTTGATTTCGCCCTCGGCCCCGTAGCCGAATCCTGGATCGAAAAAGCCGGCGTAGTGCGTGCGCAATTCCCCGCAGGCCGCCTCATAGGCCACCATTTCGGCTGCATATCCGGGGGGCACCCGGATCCGTTCTTTGGAGGCGAGGATATAGAACTCTTCCGGTTCCAACAGCAGGCTGTCCTGCCGGTGCCGGTACAGAGGTTCCCAGAAATCCGCCGCCGCGTAATGTCCGATTTTGGCGAGGTCGATGACATGGCTGTTCTTTTTGGCGCGGTAGCCGATGATGCGCGCATCCGTCCGTTCTTCTCCTTTGAGGTCAATGCGGAGAAAAAGCCCGCGTTCCGCGCGGAATTCCTGCGCGGTGAGCGCTTTCTTGGCCGACACATTGTGGTACAGCAGCGGGGTCTTCCCGTGCAGGGTCTGCAGTGCCGGATCGGTGACGGTGGCGGCTCCGCGCACGAAGCGGATCTGATTCAGCGATTGCCCGGTGCGCACCTTGACGGCAAAGGAGCGCGGCACCACTTCCAGAAAGAGCGGCCCGGCATACCCGCCGCGGATTTCATCGAAGCCGGCGTTCAGATCGGTCACGACGCGGGTAAAGACGTCGAGGCGTCCGGTCGTGCTCTTGGGATTGGCCCGGGCGCGGAGCGTGCGGGGCAGTGCGAGCTGTTCCATGAGCGGAACCAGGTACACATGACCCTTTTCGAGGATCGCGCCGTCCGTCAGGTCCATCTCATACATCACGAGATCGGACTGGTAAAAATCGAGGACATTGAGACGAGCGGAAATGGGCGACAGTTCGGGAAGGAAGCTGCTGATGAGACGGTAGGCCTTTCGCCCGAGGCGGAGGTCGAGGCTCGCCGGCTGTATCTGCCGGTCCTCAATGGGCGGAGAGGCGCTGATGGCCCCGGCGGCGATCAGCCGCTTGATGTCCTGATAGGGAAGTATGCCCTGGGTGGCGCGCCGGCTCACAAGTCGTCGAGTCCTCCGTCGCCGTTGGCACAGGAGCCCCATGCGGACGGCGCACCGACCATCGGGAGCTCCCGACCGGCGCCCGGCTTGGGCTGCGGATAATGGAACGTCTTGTTCTCATAGTTGCGCAGCAACGCGCCGTCCTCATCCATATGGACGAGGTATTCTCCGGGCAGGAGCGGAATTTTTCCGCCGCCGCCGGGCGCATCGATGACAAAATGCGGCACGGCCATGCCGCTCGTGTGGCCTTGGAGGGCTTTGATGATACGGAGGCCGGTTTCGACGGTGGTCCGGAAATGATTGGTTCCTTTGGTGAGATCCGCCTGATAAAGATAATAGGGTTTCACCCGGGCGAGCAGCAGTTGATGGACCAGGCGCTTCATGATCTCCGGATCGTCGTTGACCCCCTTGAGGAGCACCGTCTGGGCTCCCAGCGGGACCCCGGCATCCGCGAGCATGCCGCAGGCCGCTTTCACCGCCGGCGTCAGTTCGTCCGGATGGTTGAAATGCAGATTCATATAGACCGGGTGATACTTTTTTACGATCTCGCAGAGCCTCGGCGTGATCCGCTCGGGCAACGTCCCGGGCACCCGCGAACCGATACGAATCAATTCCAGATGGGGAATCGTGCGGAGCGATTTGAGCACCCGCTCCAGCAGATGATCCGGCAGGAGCAGCGGATCGCCGCCCGACAAAATGACATCCCGCACTTCGGTGTGCTGGCGCAGATAGGTGATGGCGCGATCCAACTCGCCTTTTTTGAGAAATCCCGGCTTTCCGACCAGGCGCTTGCGCGTACAGAACCGGCAATAGATGGGACATTGGTTGGTGACCATGAGCAGGACCCGATCGGGGTACCGGTGCACCAGGTGCGGCACCGGGCTCATGACATCTTCTTCGAGTGGATCGTCCTCGGCGTCGATGTCGTCGAGTTCCGTGAGTTCGGGTATCACCTGCTTCCAGATGGCATCGCCTTTTTCCTTGATGGTCGCGAGCACCGTGGGCGTGATGCGCATGGGATACGGACCGACGACGGCTTCGACATCCTTTTCATCGAGACCAAACCGGTCGGCCAGATCTTTGGGTTTTACGATGCTTTGTGCGAGTATGCGACGCCATTCCTCCACGACTTCACAGCCTCCTTGTGATAAGACGCGGCCCTCGATGAGGGGAGGGCCGCGAGGCCGTCTCCGCACATCCGAGTCCATCGGGCATCGCCGAGCCGTTATGACCGGGTCTTGGCATAATGGGTATCAAGGTGGGCGAGGATCTCATGGGTCTCACTCAACACCGTATCCCCGTCTTTCAACACGGGGACATAATATTGACCGGAGACGTCGTAGACTTGCGTCCGCATGGGGCGGCTGTCCGGCACGATAATGTCTTCATAGTGCAAGGCCAGGTCCGAAAGCTTTTCACGTACCAGCTCGCATTCCGGACACCAATCGACGTGGTAGAGAGTGAGCGCCATGATGACTTAGGCTATCAGGAAAAGCAGAAAAGTGGAATGTATCATTTAGGGCCGGGGTCCCGCAGGAAGGGTCTCATCCGACCGGACGGCGCAGGGCACCATGATGGCATCCCGCATGCCATGAATAATTTTCTTGTCGGCGGAGCACAGGGTGGCCAGTATCCCGGCCAGCTGGGCCTTCCCCTCAGTCACAAAGTAGTAGGGAGAGAGCCGCGCACGTCCCGGCATGCGGACCATCGTATGGGAAGCGGTATCGATATAGTCCATCTCGAACAGCCGTCCTTTGTGGAACTCCTGCAAAATATACGGCGTGGTGGTGAACGACTCGAGCGCCTGGTGAAGGCCCGCCGTCCATTCGGTCTGCGGCAGGTCATGTCCCACGGACACCCCGCGGCTCCCCCAAGCCAGCGCCGAGAAACCGGACGGCTTGAGCACCAACTGGCGCTCTTTCTGGGTCGCCGCCGCCAGATCGCGCCAATTGCCGACTGCGCGGCCTCCGATCTGAAGGCCCGGAATGGTCGCGCTGGGAGGAATCGGCGCCGGGTCGAGGAGCCAGGTCCTTGGCATAAGGGCGGTCAGGTGCAGCCGGGACTCGGTCCCGAGTTCTTTCTCCCAAAAGGGCTGCAGGACGGGATGATGCAGGAGCGCAAAGGCCGACTTCTCTTCGAGGGCCGGCTTATAAGGCGGCGTCACGGCCGTCAGATCTTTCTTAGCCGCGTACTGAATCAGCTCCGCTTTGGGTATATTCATCAAATCAAACAATTCATAGAAGCGATAGAGGAGTGCGACCGGTGGTGCGCCGGCTTCCGTGCCCACCCGGAGCCCTTCCTCGGTGAAACGCAGGTCCCGCGGCTCGAGGCAGTAGACGGGCAGCGCCCGCTCTCTCAACCGGGCCGCGAGCCACGACATTTCCGGGCGATAGTCTTTGGCTTCTTCCGACACCACGATGGCGACGCAGCCGGCCCGATTCCCTTGCACTGACCGAAGCATGGCCGCGAACCCGTCGAGCATGCCGTCCGGCCCGGCCACACACCTGGAATGGTCCTGATCCAGCCCGCTGTAGATCCGTGACAAGCACGCGGTCAACCCGATGCCGCCGGGCACCGAATCCAATTCCGTGATCACCATCCCGTCTTGCGTGGGAATGACGTCCGGTCGAATGACTGCCGGAAGCTGGTCCCGGAAACGCTTCATGCGACTGAACGTCACGAGGGCTTCGGGTTTTCCCTGGTCCAGGTATGCGGCGGCCCACGAAGGTTGCGTCCCTTTCACGCTCTCGATATAGAGTCGGTTCAGCGCTCGATAGAAACTCAGGAGATGCGGGCCCAATGCGGTAAAAAAGGCGAAGTCTTCCCGGGACAGCAGAAACGGGCAGGGACTGATTCGCCATGACGTGGTGGCTTGAGACCCGGGCGCGTCGGCGAAGAGGCCCGCCTGGCTCAGCTGTGAGCGAATCGTCTCGCAACGGCTGAGGGCGGTGTCGCTTCGAAGAGATGGGCAGAACGAGTCGGTCTGTGCCAACGAGAGGTCCTTTGTCGTCAGCCTTTCGGGAAGGCGCGACGAATGCTAACACGCTGCTCAAATGCCGAACAAGTGGCCGGAAATTCATTCCTGGGAATCTGTTCCGCCTTAAGAACGCTGAACGGGCACCCCGTCGCGGCCCGACGGCCGGCGGAGGTCAGCCGGCTGCAAGGCGTTCACGGGAGCCGCTGAGGCCGAGGCCATCGTAAGAAACGAACGTTTCTTGCCACCTCTCCGGCCGCATCGTATGATGCGAAACGAATGCATCTGCTATAAGGTGGAATCAGTTGTCATCCGTCACCATGTCGAAGCCCCTGCCGCAGCTTGTTCCCAGTGCCGCTTGTCTCGAGTGCGATGTGTGCTGCCGGTTCCCGGAGGCGGACAGTTTTCTTCGTCCCTATTTTACTCGGGACGAAATTGCACGGGCCGTCGCCTCCGGAGTGGACCGTCACGCGTTCCCTCGCTCCACCGGCACTCAAATCGATCTGGTAAAGGACGCGGGCGGCGAGGGATACCTCTGTCCGGCCTTCGATGCGGCGACGAATCGTTGCCGGATTTATGAGGCTCGGCCGCTGGATTGCCGCCTATACCCGCTGGCTCTCATGTGGGACGCGGCTCATGAACAGGTTGTGCTGGGATGGGATACCAAGTGTCCGTTTATGCGGGACACCGTGCCTCCGGCTATTGCCGCGCATGCCGAACGGGTGACCGCGCTCCTTGAAACCGAGGACATGCTCGATACTCTCGCAGCCCATCCCCGCCTGATCGGGCGATATCAAGACGACGTCATCGCGCTGAAGACCCTGCCTTCCGTCACGGCCCGCCTCACACCCCGTCCGATGGACGCCCGGCTCCGCCGGTTGACCCTCACCGAGGCGCCGCGCTTCCACGATGCCCTGCTCCGCGCGGGGATGCTCGGTCCTGATGCGCTTGCGGCCTATGCCTTCCCCTACCATTATGCCTGGACGTCGGTGTTGCCCTATTGGTGGATGGAAACGGAGCAGGCGTTCTTTCTGTTCGTCCAGTCGCCGGATGGCTGGTTCATGCCGCTGGTGCCGCTCGGCTCGCAGCCGCTCGACCGGACGGCGGCCGAAGCCTTTGCCTTGATGGATGAGTGGAACGGGCCTTCGCCGGTGAGCCGGATCGAAAACGTGATGACTCCGCAGAAGCACGCATTAGAGCGAGCGGGATTCCGGTTCGTCGAAAAGGACGGGGATTATCTGTATTCCGCTCAGGCCCTGTCCGCCTTGACGGGGGACCGCTACAAATCCCAGCGTGCACTCTGCAACCGGGTGGCGCGCGAGCATGCGGTGCTCATTGAACCCTATGGAGAAAGGGACACAGCCGCCTGCAGGGCGCTCTGTACCCGTTGGGCCGCGCAGAAACAAAACGGTCGCCTGGAGGAGGTCGGACGATTCCTGCTTGACGATGCCGCGGCGGCGCATGAGCTGGTCTTGGCCGAAAGCGGGCGACTCGGGCTCCAGGGGACGGTGGCGCGGGTGGACGGGACGGTGGCCGCCTATACGTTCGGCTATTGGCTGACCCCGCAGACGTATTGCGTCCTGCTGGAGGTGGCGGACCGTGACATTCCCGGACTGGCGCAGCGGTTATTCCGGGAGACGTGCCGCTCGGCGGCCGCCCGGGGCGCCGTATACCTCAATGCCATGGACGATGCCGGCCTGGCCGGGCTCCGGGACGCCAAACGAGCCTACCATCCCGCGATGACGGTGCGGAACTGGATCGTGACGGGCCGTTGACATGACCTTTCCTGTAACTTCACCGGGCGTAAAGGAATGGCGTCGCTACCGCTGGCTGCCGTTTCTGATCGTCTTTATGACCCTGCTCGCGCTGGGCATCGGGGCCTTTGTCCTGCGGTATGTCGAACGGCGGCTGGTGTCGGTCTCCGGGGAGCAACTCATGTTGGCGGCCAACGAGGTCGCCGACAAGCTGGACCGGCTGCTCTTTGAACGGTACGGTGACGTCAAAATGATGGCCCGTGCCTTTTCCGTGCGGCCCTCGGATCGGGCCTATCTGAACGGCTATCTCAATTGGATGAAGACCGCCTACGGGCCATTTTATCTGTGGCTCGGGGTGACGGACGAGCAGGGAGTCCTCATCGCGGCCACCGATGAAACCTTACTCGGGCGGAACTATGGGCAGAGCCGGTGGTTTCAGGAGGCCCGGGCTCAACGCAAGCTGGTCACCGACGATGTCGGGTTCCATGGCACCGACCATGGGACCGAGACGGTCGCCTTCACGGCGCCCATCTTGGACTCGGACGGCAAGTTTGTAGGCGTGGTCACTACGCGCATGGCGGTGTACACCATCGAAGAGGTCACCACCCGCACCATTCGGTCCTTGGAACACCGCTCCGACTTTGTCGGCTTGATCGAGTATCAGATGTTAGCCGACAGCGGCAGTGTGTTCGTCGATTCCGATCTTGCGCACAAGGGCAATGTAAACCTGCGAGCCATGAGTCTTCCGTCGGCCCTGGCCAGTCAGCGTGGAGAGCCGGGGTTCATTGAGGAAGAGCACTTGAGACGCCATGTCCGCATCGTGACGGGGTATGCCTCGTCCAAAGGATTCGGAGATTTTCCCGGGTTCGGCTGGTCGGTGCTCATGCGGATGGACCGCGATTATGTCCTGCAGCCGATCCGATCCGTCCTCTGGAAAGTCGGCGTGGCCGGGTCCATTGTCTGGTTTCCGTTGCTGATGCTCTTGCTCTGGTCGACGTCTCGCCTGCGTTCGGAATACCGCCAGGCTCAACAGGAGAGCGCCTGGGCCCGGGCGGCCGAAGCGGCGCTCCTGCAAAGCCAGGAACGGAACCGGGCGATCGTCGATACGGCCATGGATGGGGTGATCACAGTGGATACCGCGGGTATCGTGACGGATTGGAACGCGCAAGCCACCGGAATCTTCGGCTGGTCCCGCGCAGAAGCGCTGGGGCGGGTCCTGTCCGAACTGATCCTGCCCGTCCGGGACCGCGAGGCTCACGTCCGCGGTATGCGGGAACTGCTTCAGACCGGCGCCGGCTCGCTGAATCGGCGCATCGAGGTGACGGCGTTGCACAAGGACGGCCACGAGCTTCCGGTTGAAATGTCGGTGTCGCTGGCACGGATCGGCGAAGCCTATATTTTCAGCGCGTTCATTCGCGATATCACGGATCGCCGTCGTACCGAGCGGCGTCTCGCCTCTCAATACGCGGTGACGCGGGTGCTCGCGGAGTCGGCCATATTGGACCAGGCCGTTCCCCGCATCATCCAGGCGGTCGGTGAAAGCCTGGAATGGGAAGTCGGCGTCTTCTGGCGCGTGGACAAGCCTTCGGGCTCTCTACGCTGCGTGGATCTGTGGAAGGCCGCGACCATGGACGTGGAGGACTTCGTGACGGCGACGTGGCAGCAATCCTTCAAAGCCGGTGTCGGCCTGCCGGGGCAAATCTGGGCGCGGGAGCAACCGGTATGGATCACGGATGTGACGAGAGAACCGAATTTCCCACGATCCAAGGCCGCGGAAAAGAGCGGCCTGCACGGTGCCTTCGGTTTTCCGATCCTGGTGGGCGGCGAAGTCGAGGGGGTCATCGAGTTCTTCAGCCGCCACGTCCGTGAACCCGATGATGACCTGCTCAAGATGGTGGCGGATATCGGACTCAAGATCGGCCAGTTCGGCGAGCGGACGCGAGCCGTGGATGCGCTCCAGACGACGGAAGCGCAGTTGCGGCAATCCCAGAAAATGGAAGCCGTCGGCAGGCTGGCCGGCGGAGTCGCACACGACTTCAACAACCTTCTGACCGTCATTCGTGGCTATAGCGAACTCATTCTGAGCCGCCTCCGGCAGGGCGATCCCATGCAGCGCGAACTGGAGGAGGTCAAGAAGGCGGCGGATCGTGCCGCCGGGCTCACCGGACAATTGCTGGCCTTCAGCCGCCGGCAATTTGTGTCGACGAAAGCGGTGGATCTCAATGCCGTCATCATGAACATGGATGGCATGTTGCGCCGGCTGATGGGCGAAGACATTATCGAACTCTGTGCCGATCTCGATCAGCACCTTGGTTCGATCAAGGCGGATCCGGGACACATCGAACAAGTGATCATGAATCTGGCGGTGAACGCGCGGGATGCCATGCCGACCGGCGGGCGGCTGACCATTGAAACAAGAAACCCTGGTCAGTCAATCGCTGCGCTGGCAAGTTTTGGTGTAGCTGATTCTATTTCCCAGAGGAAATTCATATCTGCGGCGAAGCTTATTCTGATTTAAGTCGGAGGCCAAGCGGTCTTAGGAAGACAATTAATGAGATCAACTCCTTGGCTCACAGAACGACATGGCTACGATCCGACTTTCGATCAAGGCGGATCCGGGACACATCGAACAAGTGATCATGAATCTGGCGGTGAACGCGCGGGATGCCATGCCGACCGGCGGGCGGCTGACCATTGAA
>CBDIWQ010000128.1:0-15386 GCA_965285965.1 uncultured bacterium
GAGCAGCTTGATCTTCCGGTGCAGGTGGGACCGCTCAATCTTGAGATCTTCCGCCGTGCGGGAGATATTCCAATGATGCTCGCGGAGCTTCCGCGCAATATAGTCCTTTTCAAACGCATTCCGCGCGTCTCTCAGCGAATCGTAGGATTTCGTCAGCAGCGGGCTTGCCGCCTGACTGGCTTGTGCCGCCGCCGGACTGCTTGCCCGTCCCTGCAAAGATGTCACCGCTTGCGGGGCGTCAATAACGGGGCTGGGCACCATGATCATGAGCCGTTCGATGAGATTCCTTAGTTCCCGGATATTGCCGGGCCACTCATACTGCTGAAATACCGCCATGGCTTCAGCGGACACCTCTTTGATCCGAAGACCTTGCTCTTCCGCATGGATCTTCATGAAGTGGCGCACCAGGGCGGGGATATCCTCGCGGCGCTCCCGCAGCGGCGGCACAATGATCGGGACGACATTCAACCGGTAGTACAGGTCCTCTCGAAACTGTCCCTTCTCGATTTCCTTCTCCAGATCCTTATTGGAGGCCGCGAGCACCCGCACATCGACTTTCATCAGCTTGGTGCCGCCGACTCTGGTGAATTGCTGCTCCTGCAGAGCGCGGAGCACCTTGGCCTGCGTATTGAGGCTCATGTCACCGATTTCGTCCAGAAAGAGGGTGCCGCCGTCGGCCTGTTCGAATTGGCCGCGCTTCATGGAGGTGGCGCCGGTAAAGGAGCCTTTTTCATGTCCGAAGAGTTCGCTCTCAATGAGCGTTTCAGGGATCGCCGCGCAGTTGACCGCCACAAAAGGATGATCGGCACGGATGCTGTGCATATGGATGGCCCGGGCCACCAGTTCTTTTCCGGTGCCGTTCTCTCCACCGATCAACACCCGGCTATTGGTCGGTCCGGCCGTTTCGATGAGCTGCCGGAGCTGCTGCATGGCGGGGGATTGCCCCACGAGCTCGAACTTTCGCTGCACCTTCGTTTTCAACGAGCGGTTTTCCTGCTCCAGCCGATATTGAGCCAGGGCATGTTTCACGCGTAACGTGACGTTCTCGAGCGACAGCGGCTTCTCGATGTAGTCGTAGGCGCCCAGCTTGATGGCTTTGACGGCCGTCTCGATGGACCCATGGCCGGACATCATCATGACGGGTGCGGTCGGCACGTACTCTTTCACCCGGCGCAGAGTCTCCAATCCGTCCATCTCGGGCATCCAGATGTCCAGCATCATCAGATCGGGCGGATCCGTCGCATAAATCCGGAGCGCCTCTTTGCCATTACTGGCGACCCCCACTTCATAGCCTTCGTCTTCGAGGATGCTCCGCAAAGACATGCGAATCGCTTCTTCATCATCCACAATCAAGATCGATGCTGACATGCTTCCCCCGTGATGCGTGATCGGTGAGCCGAGATAAGTGGCGCGGCGCAGTCCGCGCTGGTCACTCATCATCCATCACTGGTCACAATAACCCATCATACCGGCAATTCAAACGTGAAGACGGCGCCCTTGGGATGGTTGTTGCCCGCCTGAATCTGCCCTTCGTGGTCGGTGATAATGCGGCGTACAATCGCCAGGCCTAACCCCGTGCCCGTCTTTTTGCGGGTGAAATACGGTACGAACAGCCGTTCTTGATCCTCGGGCGCAATCCCGGGGCCTTCATCGGCCACCGCCACCACGGCGCGCTTGCGCTTCGTGTCATACTTGCAGCTCACCCATAACCGCCCTTTTTGATTCATGGCTTGAATCGCGTTATCGAACAGGTTCACAAACACGCGCTTCAGCTGTTCCCGGTCATAATTGATCGGCGGCAGATCCTCGTCCAGTTCGACCAACAATTCGATGTCTTTGTGGGCCGCCCGATAGAGGGTGACGACCTCCTGAATCACCTCGTACAGCGATTGCCGGACCATCTGCGGCGCGGGCAGGCGCGCGAATTTGGAAAATTCATCCACCATATGCTTGAGGCTGCCCACCTCGTTAATGATCACATTCGTCGCTTCATCGAAGACCCGATCCAGATCCGGCGCCTTCTCAAAAAATTTCTTCCGCAGCCGTTGAGCGGAGAGCTGGATGGGCGTGAGCGGGTTCTTAATTTCATGCGCCACGCGCCGGGCGACTTCCTGCCAGGCGGCGACCTTTTGCGCCTTGATCAGCTCCGTCAAGTCCTCAAAGACCAGCACAAAACCCAGGTCCTTATTGGCCTCGTCGCGCATCCGCGAGCCGTTCAAACCGATGGTCATCAGCTTGCCCTGGAGATCCAACTGTCCTTCCAGGGCCAAATCGTCCCGTTCATCGGCCAGCATGCGGTCATAGGCGGTCTGAAAGAGATCCAGTCCAAACTCTTTGAAAGCCTCGTTGGCCGACCGGCCCCGGAACCGGTCGGCGGCCAGTCCCAGGATGCGCTCTCCCGACGGATTGAAGGTCGTGATGATGCCGTGGCGGTCGATGGACAGTAGGCCCGCGGCGATGGTGTCGACGACGGTTTCAATGTACGCGCGCCGGCGATCGAGTTCGGCGTTGGTGTTCCACAGCGACAGGTTGGCTTCCTCCAGTTTCGACTTGCTGCCCTGAAGATCCTCGGTCATCCGGTTGAAGGAGTCGATGAGGGTGCCGATTTCGTCCGTCGCCTGGGCCTCGATCTTCACCGACAGGTCGCCCTGGGCCACCGCCTCCGTCGCTTCAGCCAGACGTTGGATGGGGACCGTGATGCTGCGGGCCACATAAAAGCCGAACCAGGTCGCGCTGAAGACGATCAGGACGGTGACGACCGCGACAAAGAGGTAGGCGCCGGCCTTGATCGGATTTTTCATCGCCTTCATCTGCTTGTATTCCGTGTACTGGCGTCCGATTCCTTCCATCTTGGTCAGCAAGGACTCCGGCACATAGGCTTCCACGACGACGACGCCTTCCAGTTCTCCCCGTCGAACACTGGAGGCCACCGGAATGCCTGCGCGCACCAACCGCCCCGTTTGCGCTTCCTGTACCGAGGTAAACTCCTGCTTGCCGTTGAGGACTTGCAGCACGAGCTGGCTGATCGGCAGGTCCAGGACCCCCGGCGGAATCTCCTGGTCCAGAGCCTTGGTTAAGGTCTCCATTTTCGTCGAAAAGACCTCGATCCCGGCGACCCCGTATTCCGTGCGCTTTCTCGCCATGGCGGCCACGAGCAGGTCCCGCTGTTCGGGGACCAGCAGGTCTTCACGAAACAGTTCCTGACCGATGGCCCGGGCGCTGTTGACCGCCAGGGCGATATGGCCGGCATGCTGCATCCGGGCCACCTCGTACGAATCCTTCATGACCTTTTCGATCTGCTCGTTGAACCAGACATCTACGGCTTTATTGACCAGACCGCTGGCGACGATCGCCAACAAGACGGTCGGGATCAATGAGAATCCAATGAAGGCCGCAATCAACTTCGTGCGAAACCCCGAGCCCACGAGGCGGTGCCGCCGTTCGAAATACGCCTTGATCAGATTGCGGGACAACAAGAGCGTGAGCACGACAAAACCGATGAGGTCGAGATTCAGCAGCAGCAGGACGAAGGCGTAACTGGTGGTGGGGAGAAAGGAATCGGTCTCGTCCCCGGCCGGCATGACGACCTGCGAGTAATAGAGCGTCAGGCCCAGACACGAGATCAAGAGGATCAGGACGATCCAGACCGGTCGCAGGTGGAGCCGCTTACGATCCGGCTCCGACTTGGCCGCCTGCTTCTGACCTGGAGTCAGCGCTATGGGGTCGCTGGTTGCCGCCAGGGCGGCTCCTATGGCCGGCTTGAACCGATCCAACTCGGGCATCTCATCGCCTTCTGCGCCCATGCGGCTGACTTGCGGAAAGAGCACTCACTATAGCGGAATTACGAGGCAGTCTCAAAACCTCAAGATCTGCGGGGGCACAACCAGGGACGGCGTGAGCGGCTATTTCGGCGATGCGAGCGTGATGTACTTCATGCGCAGCGCGTACAGCATGTCGCGCAGGACCGTCTGCTCTTCAGACGTCAGATTGCCCTTGGTCTTCTCTTCCAACACCGACAGGAGATCGATGATTTCCTTAGCCTGCGGCAGGTTGACCGGAACCGATTGCTGCTGAGGATCCAACTGCTCGCCCATCAGCATGAGGGAAGAGGAACCCAGTGAAATCACGAAGGAGGAAAACGTGACGGGAAGGACCGGGGGCTCTTTCGATCCGCCCGGCTCCGACGCCGGGGCAGTGGTCGCCGGCTTCTGCGCCGAAGCTGGCCCCGACCCGCTCTCCGCTCCGGCTCCCCGTCTATCCCGAATGACGAATCCTTGCTCCTGGTCTGCCATTGGTCCCTCCCGCTAGCTGGTACCCTACCATTTGGGCCCGGTGCCTCGCAAGCCAGCCGCCTGCACTGAAGCGGCAGAGGAACTCGGTATACAGTGAAGGACATTCGATCATCCTGAGGTTGCATGTCGGAACGATTTTCCAAGCTGGTTGAACTCATGGCCGCGCTGCGGGCTCCCAACGGATGCCCCTGGGATCGCAAGCAGACTCATGCATCGTTGAAACCCTACCTCCTGGAGGAAACCTACGAGGTCCTCGAGACCATCGACCAGCAGGATGCCCTCAAATTGCGGGAAGAACTGGGCGACGTGCTGCTCCAAGTCCTCTTTCACAGCCAGATTGCCGCGGAAGCCGGGACCTTCACCATCGAAGATGTGCTTGAAGTGCTCGCCACGAAATTGATTCGCCGTCATCCCCATGTCTTTGGCAACGGCGAGAACGACGGCAACCCGATCAATGGCGAGCAAGTGCTCACCCAATGGGAGGAGATCAAACGGGCGGAACGCCAAGCCGCCGGAGGCACCCAATCGGCCCTCGACGGAGTGCCGAAGACCCTGCCCGCGCTGTTGCGGGCCTATCAGACACAGGCCAGAGCCGCCCGCGTGGGGTTCGACTGGCCGCACAATGCCGCCGGACTGGAGCAGATCTTCGGCAAGATCGCAGAGGAAATGACCGAATTACGCGAGGCGGTGGCCGAGAGCCAGGCTGCTGATCAGACCTCCTCATCGGAGGGCGCCGGCCGGGAGCACATCGAGGCGGAACTTGGAGACATCCTGTTTTCGTTGGTGAATCTGGCCCGCTTCCTCAAAATCAACCCGGAGGAAGCGCTCCGCGGATCGACCAACCGGTTCACGGACCGGTTTCATCTTGTGGAAGCACAAGCCTCGGAACAGGGGCACGCGCTCTCGGACATGACCTTGCCGGAAATGGATGTCCTTTGGGAACGGGCCAAAGAACGTTTACGCACACCCGGACAGGACTGAAGCCGACAGGACTAAAGGATGAGGGACGACAATAATCCGTATCAGGAAGGCAAACGAGCCGGTGCCCATCCACTCGTGGTCGTCTTCGGGATTCTCTTGGGGCTCTGGCTCTTTGTCGCCTTGATCGTTCCCAGCTCGCGAAACAAACAGGCGGCCGGGACAGAAGGAGCGAATGCCCCCATCGTCGAAGACCCGGAAGCCGCCCCGGTGATCTTCAAGGCACACACGACCATCGCCGAGATGAATGCCATCGGCGTCGTCGTTCCGCCTCAGGCGACCGACAGCCAGGTGATCGGCCTCTTGAAGCGCTTGCGTCAGGAACGGCTGGCCGGGAATCTGCGGGAGCATCTTCCGGCCACGACGCCGGGCAACAAACTCGGGGACCACGCGATTGCCGACATCTATATTTTTTCCGACAAGCAGTACGTGGAGCCTGATACGCTTCGCACCTTGGCCAGAGGCGCCCACGCTCCCGGAGAACTATATCCCCAGGCCATCCCGTTTGAAGTCGCGATGGAACACGTGCGGGGCCATTATCGCATCGATCTGAATGACACGGCGAAGCCGGACAGAGGGTCGCTGGGGTTTGCCGACGAGTCGGGGATCCATTCCAAACACTTTCGCCCGATCTTCTAAGGTCGACGGGGCCGAGCCGGTGTACTGGCGATCGCTATGAGAGGGCTATGCCCGTCCGCTGCTTGATTTCTTCCCGCAGCTGATTCTTCTCCTGCTCCAACAAGGCTTCCAGCTTGGCAAACAGGTGAGCGAGCGGCCCGACGAAGGGCCCGAGCATCACGTCCCGCCGCTCCGCCAGCATTCCTTCCGTCTCCGCAATGTGGATCTTCCAATCCGCAATGGTGCGTGACAGGACTTTCCCGATCACCAGTTGCTGCCCGGCGGACCCGGTCACCGGACCCAGCAACCGATCCCGCAGCACATCCAGCTCGTCGGGAATCGATATTTTCACACGCACCCCATGCGGCGTCGACCAGGTCTGCCGCTGGATGGAGTAATCGTAGGAAAAAATCGGTTCCCGCGGCTCTCGAAACGGCCCGCTGACATCAGAAATGACGAGTTTACTGTCCATCGATTGCATGTTGCTGACACTCCTCCCATCCCCGAACAGGAATCGTACTATAGGAACATGATTCACGCGATGACAAGAGGCGCCCCTAGAACGGCGCGGCCGGTTGGGACAGATACCGCAGGACCCGTTCTGCCGCGAAGGCGCCGTCCCGGATGCAATCCGGAATGCCCACGCCCCGGTAACCGGCGCCGGTGACGACGAGTCCGCCATACCGGCTCAAGGCCGCGTCGAGCTGTGTCAGGCGATCGAGGTGTCCCAGCGTGTATTGCGGCATCGCCTTCCACCAGCGATTCACTTCCACATAGGCGGGCTCCGCCGTGATGCCGCAGATCGACGACAGCTCTGCACGGACTCTCGCGACCAGTTGCGCATCCTCCCTTTGCAGGATGGCCTCCCGTCCGACCCCTCCGACGTAACAACGAATCAGCACCTGGCCCGCCGGCGCTCGGTGCGGCCACTTGAGGGAGGTCCAGGTCGCCGCGATCAAGTCGCGCCCTTCTTGCCGAGGCACGATAAATCCGAACCCTTCGACGGCGCTCGCCACCAGCGCGGCCGGAAAGGCCATGGCGATGGTCGCCGTGGATGCATAGGGAATCATCTCCAGCAGGCCGCCGGCGATCGGTGTAAGGGGACGTAATAACTCTGCGGCCACATAGGCAGGCGCGGCCACCACCAGGCTTTCACAGGACAGGGCCGATCCATCATGCATAATGAGATCGTACATCCACCGGCCGGGTTGATGGGATCTGACTCGAAGGGCCTCCACCCGGCAGCCGAGACGGAGGTCGACGGACTCTTGCGTCAGGCGAGCCGTCAAAGCGGACACCAGATCGCCCAAGCCATTTCTCAGACTCACAAACATCGTGCGCCTGGGACCGTGGGACGACGAAGGCACCATCTCCTTCTTGGCGGCCATCATGCCGCGAATGATGCTGCCGTACTGCTGTTCAAGCTCATGAAAGCGGGGGAACGTGGCCTTGAGACTCATTTGCTCGGCATCGCCGGCATAGATGCCCGCCATCAAGGGCTCCAGCACACGGTCAAATGCCTGGGCGCCGAACCGGCGTCGAAAGAAGGAGGCCAACGACTCATCGCCTTGAGCCGGCCCGCGCGGCAGCACGGCATCAAGCCCCATACGGGCCAGTCCGCCCCAGCTCAGCAGACCACTTCGGAGAAACGGGCCCAGCTGTTTCGGGACGAACGTGACCAGCCCTTCAGGCAACTCATGCAGCCGTCCTCCGTACAAGACAAACGCTTTCTTCCCCGTCTCATTGGTGTTGATGAGCTGATCGGTGAGCCCCAGCTTGGCGCACAACTCGAGACCGGCCGGCTTCTGTGAAAGAAAGGAGTCCGGTCCCGCCTCCGTCACCAGATCGCCGATGCGATGGGTGACGATTTTGCCCCCCCAGGAGGATCCGGCTTCGAGCACGATGCAGCGGATGGGCACGCCTTGTGCGGCGGCCTGTTCCTGTAATGAAAAGGCGGTGGCCAGGCCGGAAATGCCTCCACCGACAATGGCGACTGTGCGGGGACGGCTCACGGCTGGAAGCAGTGGGATGATTCGTGCGCGGCCAGCACCTCGGCCAGGGTTTCAATCAATGCCGGGGCATCGTTCAGCATGGCCATTCGTTCGAGCTGCATACTTTTGCTTGTCGCCGATTGCTTCAATTCAATGTCGATATCGAACAGCGTTTCGACGTGATCGCAGATGAACCCGATGGGTGCGACCAGCACGTGCCGATGGCCTTCTCCATGCAGGACCTCGATCGCGGATTCCACCGTGGGGCCCAGCCACGACTCACTTGATCGGCCCTGGCTCTGATACGCGAACCGCGTCGGCTGATTCCCTAACAACGCCGTCACGGCCTCGACCGTGCCTTGGACCTCTTCAGGGTAGGGGTCTTTCATCGCGACGATCCGCTCCGGAAGGCTGTGCGCCGTGAAGAGGACCGGCACGGTGGCCCGCACGCCGGGTGGAAACTTGAGCAGAGCCTGTTGGATCTGGTCGGCGATGGCGGCAATCAGCAGGGGGTGGCGATTCCAGCTGCCGACATAACTGACGGGGCAATGGCTCTGCAATGCGGTCCGCGCCTCTTCCACTTTCTTTTGATAGGCCCCCGTGCTGAGCGACGACCGCTGCGGCGCCAGACAGAGGCCGATGACCTGTTCAGGCGTGCCTTTCAGCAGTTCAGCGTACGTGTCCTTGATAAAGGGATGCCAATGCCGCAATCCGACGTAGACCTTGTACCGATCAGGGCGGGATCGATTGAGCCGCTGTTCCAGCTTCCGGGCGACGTCCCGGGTTATGCCGACGGCGGGCGACTTGCCGCCGGTTGCACGATACCGCTCCCGAATCTCTTCGACCAGCTCCGGCGGTGTCGGACGACCGCCTCGCACGTCGAGCAGGAAGGGCTCGACATTCTCGAGACAGTCCGGCCCGCCCATGGCCATGAGAAGAACGGCGATGGGGTTCTCTGACTGTGGCATGTGACGGCTCGCTGGGTTTAGCGCTGACTCAGTTTATGCACCATGTCGATGGTCGCGGCGACATGATCGACCGGTGTGGCGGGCAGGATCCCGTGTCCGAGATTGAAGATATGGCCGGGGCGTCCGGCGGCGCGCCGCAAAATGTCTTCCACACGCCGCTCGATTTCGTGGATGGGCGCAAAGAGGGTGACCGGATCCAGGTTGCCCTGCACGGCGCGATCATGCCCGACCATGGCCCAACCCTCGTCGAGGTGAATTCGCCAATCGATGCCGATGACATCCCCGCCGGCTTCCCGCATCTGGCGCAAAATGGCCGTCGTGCCGGTGCCGAAATGAATCATCGGCACGCCTTCCCGTTTCAAGCCATCGAAAATCACTTGCACATGCGGCTTCACATATTCGGCATAGTCGCCGGCCGACAGGCATCCGACCCAGCTGTCGAACAGCTGAATCGCCTGTGCCCCGGCATGGATTTGGCGGCGGAGGTAGCCGGTGATCACCCGCGCAAACTTGTCCATCAACTTGTGCCAGGCCGTCGGATCGCCATACATCATCTGCTTGGTATGGAGGTAATTGCGCGACCCGCCGCCTTCAATCGCATAGCTGGCCAGCGTGAACGGCGCCCCGGCAAAGCCGATCAGCGGTACGCGGCCGTTGAGCGCCCGCCGCGCATGGCGGATGGCTTCGGCCACGTATTCCAGTTCATCGCCATCGACCACCTTGAGCCGTTCGACCGCGGCACGGTCCCGCACCGGATTATGAATCACGGGGCCTTCGCCTTCCGCGAATTCCAGGCTGATGCCCATCGGTTCCAACGGCAGGAGAATGTCGGCGAAGATAATGGCGGCATCCAGCGGGAAGCGCTCGATCGGCTGCAGCGTAACTTGCGCGGCCAACTCGGGTGTTTTGCACATTTCAAGGATGGCATGCTTGGCCCGGAGGGTGCGGTATTCCGCCATATAGCGCCCGGCCTGGCGCATGAACCAGACCGGCGTGCAATCGACCGGTTCACGGCGGCAGGCTTTGATAAAACGATCGTTCATCGTGCGCGCATTGTAGAGACGCTACCGCGAGGGTGTCAAATTTACGCCCTCGATGGAGGGCGGTCTTCCATCCCCTCGCAACTGCGTCAAAAGGATGGACAGCCCGTGTTGTTTGCGTACAATCGCAGCAGACACCGGACAATGCATTCGGCCACGTTTCCCTTTGTCGTTCGCAATGTGTATAATGGGGTCCCGTTATCTGCCTGAATCATCACGCCGTCGCGCAGGTGATTCGGTTTCTGCGGCCCTCCCTCTTCTGCACCATGTTTGGCGCCGCGAGAGCATTCAACTAATCGGGACCACGGCGCATTGCACTATTCGTAGCGCAGCCCTGACCCTCACCTGGAGGTACTCGAATGTCCGACGTGCGTGCACTTCAGCCCAGTAAGGCCCAAGAGCTCTGGTATACCGTTCTGCGCTGGTTCGACTCGTGGGCGGGACTCGAGCACATGAAGGTTGAGGGGCCGCCAAAGATGGACTGGCTCCGGTGCATCCCCCTGATCTCGGTTCACGTCATGTGTCTGGGCGTAATCTGGGTGGGATGGAGTTGGACCGCCGTCGCCGTGGCCGTCGCGTTTTACTTCGTGCGCATGTTTGCCATTACCGGGTGGTATCACCGGTACTTCTCGCATCGGACGTTCAAGACTTCGCGGGCCGTCCAATTTGCCTTTGCGGTTTTAGGCGGCTCCTGCGCTCAGCGCGGGCCGCTCTGGTGGGCCGGCCATCACCGCCATCACCACATCGCTTCGGACCAGCCGGACGATGTGCATTCGCCCAGGCAAGGCGGCTTTCTCTGGTCACACATGGGCTGGTTTACTTCCAAGACGCACTTCGCACCACGGCTCAAGGGCATCCAGGATTTCGCCAAGTATCCGGAACTGCGGTTTCTGGACCGATTCGATATCGTGGCCCCCACGGTCGCCGGATTCGGGATGTTCGGACTGGGCCAACTCTTGGAAGCCCACGCACCGGGCCTCGGCACCAATGGGCCTCAGATGCTGATCTGGGGGTTCTTCATCTCGACCGTCGCATTGATTCACGGTACCTGCACCATTAACTCGCTCTCACATGTGTACGGCTCCCAGCGGTATGTGACCGGCGATGACAGCCGCAATAATTTCCTCCTTGCCCTCATTACCATGGGCGAAGGATGGCACAACAACCATCATTATTATCCCGCTTCGACCCGACAGGGATTTTATTGGTGGGAAATTGACATGACCTACTACTGTTTGAAAGCGATGGAACTGGTCGGGTTGGTGTGGGATATCAAAGATGTGCCGATCTATGTCCGCGAAGGCAAGAGCAAGCACGAAGCGGTCGCCGTCTAGCGACGAACATTCGGTCCACTCCGGCCTCTAGACCCAATCAGATTCTTCTCGCGGCCTTGGCTGGTCGGGCACCCGGCCGGCCAGGGCCTCGCGAATCCTCCGGCTCTCCCCGTCGATCAGTTCCCGCTCCGTCGCCGAGACGATCCATGCCTCCCCGGGCGCCAGTTCGATGCGATAGTGGTTCTTCCGGAGCGAAAACCATTCGATGTACGGATGCGGCTCAAGGTTGGGGTGCGGATCGAATGAAATCAGATTCACCGTGCCGATCTGCGGATTTTCCATCTCGCCGATGACTTCGCCCGCCACCGCTTCGTCCTGATAGCCGCGGTTGCGGAACCGAATCGTCTGGCCCGCAATCTCGCCGCGAAAGTCTCCACGCCAATACACGTCCACAGGGCCCACGGCGGCAAACTCAATCCGGCCGACGACGGTGCCGGGGATCCGGTTATCCAGGAACCCTTCCTTCACCCAGCGACTGTTTCCAAACTTCTGCGCCATAGCTCTCCAGGTTCCCCTCTATGCTTCGACTATGCTTCAACCGGTTTCATGGGCGGCGGCAGGGCCGCGGTTCCCATCGCCCCGATCACGACGGCGGTAAGGATGAGTCCGCTTCCCAGCCAGCCTTGCAGGTCCAACGTCTCCCCGAGAAAGTACCAGGACAGCCACGCGGCGTAGGCCGGCTCGGACGCGAAGAGCAGCGCCACTTGCTGGGCCGGCACATGCTGCTGGGCCCACATCTGCACCGCAAAGGCGCCGGTGGCCAGGCCACCGGTAATCACCAGGCCGACCAGCAGCACCCCGGTGGGCGCAAACGCAGCGGACGGTGCCCCTTCCCAATACAGGGTTGGAATGAACAAGAACGTCATGGCGGTCATTTGCCAAACGAGCAACGACGGGGCGTTGAACGCGCGCGTGAACCGCTCGAGGCAGACGATATGGCCGGCGAACGCCACCGCACAGCCGAGCGTCATGAGATCGCCGATGTTGATGATCGCGCTCGGCTTGACCAGCAACCAGAGACCGGCCGTAGCAATGGCCGTGGCGATGACCACGCGCAGATCGAACCGCCGGAGCATCAACGGAACGAACACCACATACAGCGCAGTGAGAAAAGCGGAATTCGACGCGCTCGTATAATAGAGCCCGACGGTTTGGAGCACGTATCCGACGAACAGAAATACCGTGGCAATGGCGCTCGCCGCCAGCATCTCGCCGCTGTGATCGGGGCTGCGCCGTGCCAGAGCGAACCACATCCAAACCAGGACGGCGCCCAACAGGAAGCGGAGAAAAAGAAACGAAAGCGGCGGGATCTGTTCCAGCGCCGCTTTCGTGGCCGGAAAAGTCGCGCCCCAGATCAAGGTGGTGAGGAGCAGTGCCAAACGCGGCATGGATCGGGTGATGAGTGATCAGCGGCGAGTGAGGAGTGGCTTGGGATCGGTCATCATCCCCTTCGCTCACCACCCATCACGCATCACATCACGGTTTCACGGTTTACAGAGCGGACATCGGCGTTGTTCGTTGGTCCCGGCCTGCTCCATGGCCCGGAGCGCGCGCTCTTTGTCGGGATAGTCGAACCATCCGCCTTCCCAAAAATCGCTGGACGTATTGTGCGCCGGCACTTCGGAGCACCGGTCACGATGGAGCGTCACACGATCGATCGACCGGGCTATATGGATCCAATAGATCACGACACACCCATCCTTCCACGTCCAAAGCGTCCCTCGTGCTCCGACGCCGGACGATTCGAACCCGCACACCCTAGGCTGGAAATGATTCGTGCCCTCTGGAAGGATTCACGCCGGCAGTTACAACAGGCGCTACGGAACCAGTTGCCACTCGTCCTTTTCAATCCAGACTTTGACGCCGGTCTCTAGTTTCTTGACATCGTCCTTCTCAAAGAGCCTCAGGTAGCGCTCGATCCGGTCCTCTTCATCGATCCGCTCTTCCTGCATCACCCCGTTATTTCCCTTCCACCGTCGAATCAACACGGACATCGAGGCCTCCTGTTACGCTAGCAGTTTCACTGTGCAAGTGTGCTACAATAAGCGAAATGTTCTGGGCCGGTCAAGGTGCATGTACGTGCCAAACAGTGATATGCCCGCCATCGGCGCGCAGCATTACCAAGCCCTAGAAGGAACGCCGCCATGCCTCTTTATGAATATCGTTGTGAGCGCTGTTCGAAGCAGTTTGAAGCGACGCAATCGGTCCATGCCCGAGTCGAGGATACGGAATGCCCGTTTTGTCACGCGCAAGAAGCCACCCGGCTCCTCTCGTCCTTCTCCTCAAAAGTGGTCGGCGACCATAAGCCCGGCTTCACCGAAATGAAGGCCAACGCGATGAACAACGAACGGATGGAAAAATTCGCCAAGTTGCCCCCGCTCAACGCCAAGCGAAACGTACCGCCCCCGAACACGTCATCCGCCTCAGATCCCGTCCCCGGATCGGGATCGCCGTCTGGATCCTAAGCCATGGCCCCTCTCCGCGCCGCCGCATCGACAGCCGATCCCCTGTCGGACGTTGCCAGGATCCCGGGTATGCTGTTTGTGTCCGTGCTGAGTTTCTTTCTTCTCTTGCCGGTTGCCGCCTCTGCGGAGGTGGCCGGCAGCCTCGTGATTGCCGGCAATGGGCCCGAGTACGCCGTGATGGAGACCTTGGCCCGCGCGTTTGAAAAGGTCAATCCGCGTTCCTACGTGGACGTGCTCTGGGACGATAACTCAAAGCCGCTGGAACTGGTCAAATCCGGCCAGGCCCAGATCGCATTGGCCGGCGGGGAGGATCCCGCGCTGGCCACCAGGCAAATCGGGTGGGACGGCATCGGCATTCTGGTCCACTTGTCCAACTACACCAAAGAAGTCACCAAGCAGCAGGTCGCCGATATCTTTTCCGGCAAAGTCAAAGAGTGGGCGGAACTCGGAGGGCCGGAGACGAAGATTCTCCTCATCGACCGGCCGCGCCATCAAAATATCCGCGACGCCTTCGAAGCACAGCTCGGCATCAGGGGGATGATTCCCGACGGCGCCAAAGTCATCGCCCGTGACGAAAACGTCGTCAAGACGGTGGTCGGGACGCTCCCGCCGCTCTCGGCGGTCTCTTATATCTCCTTAAGCACCGGTCTCTCCGTCGTGTCCAGCGGCGTTGCGGTCCGGCTCCTCCCGGTCGACAAGATTGAGCCGGAAGTGCCGACCGTCAAAGACGGCCGCTACAGCCTGCGCCGCCCGCTATTGATGCTGTCGAAACGAGACCCGGACCCGTTGGTCGATGCCTTTGCCGAATTCGCTTTGTCGCCGGCCGGTCAAGCGATCATCGCAGAGATGTTTATTCCAATGATGAGCAAGTAATCGTTCATCGAGGAGGTCATGATGCGTTCTTTCATTTTTCTTTCGCTCGTCTTGTTTCTGATTGCCGTGGCTCCGGTATCCCTGCGCGCCGAAGACGGATCGGTGGTGGAAGGGGCCGGATTCACCCTCTTCAACATGGAGTCGATCAAGGGCTCGGATACCGACAAGGTGGACCGGGACCCGATCTGCGATCGAAGCAAACGCCCGAAGATCGCCAAGGTCGAACCGGACGAGGCGAAGCCGGGCCAGAAGGTAGTCATTAAAGGGGAAAATTTCGGCACGAAGGAATGTTTTCACGGCGTGGCCTTCAGTGCGGCCGGCGCTGGCAAGATCGACTACACCTTCGTCAACGACACGACGATCGAGGCGTTGGTTCCCGATGTGCGGCCCGGCATGTCGTTCATTGATGTGGTGGCGGGCGGCGGGAACGCGCGATCCAAAGGATTCTTGGTGCAATCGAAGTAACGGTCCGCGAAACGGCGGGTGCGCAACGCCCCGCCGTTCCCTCGTCCTGAGCCGGCAATCAATCATCTTCCGCCTCCCTCCTCTTTGCTTCCCGCCAGCGCTCTCCCTCGACAGACCTCTTGATCGTATGCTAGCTTACGCGCTCCTTTTCGCCGGCCACTAGGGGGCGAACAGGCAGTTTTCTCATGATCCGGAGCGTGATGTTTAAGAAAATATTAGTGGCCAATCGCGGCGAAATCGCCATGCGGATCATCCGCGCCTGCCGCGAATTGAATATCGCCACCGCCGCCATCTATTCCGAAGCCGACTCAACCGGTATCTACGTCAAAAAGGCCGACGAGGCCTATCTCGTGGGCCCGGGC
>CBDIWQ010000129.1:0-15149 GCA_965285965.1 uncultured bacterium
GCTTCTGGAAAAAGGTGTCATCACTCAAGAGGATTGGATCCGGTTAAAGGCCGAAGAAGAGCGCAGAGTCTTCGAGCAGTCTGCGGAATTGCAGATGGCCGGCAACCCCCGCTGGTATGAGCGCATCCGTATCAACGGGTACAGCCAATTTCGCTACAACCTCGGCGCTACCAGCAGCAAGTTCGATCTTCCGTTAAATGATAGCTTCGGTGATCAGAACGGCAACGAGTTCTATGTCCGACGGTTGCGATTGGTGCTCCAGGGGCAGGTGTCTGAACGGGTCGCCTTCTTCACGCAATTCGCTTTGGAAGGGGGCCAACAGCAGCTCGAGAATCGTGAAATCATCGATGCCTATATGGATTACTACTTGACGAAGGATAGAGTCCATCGGTTCCGGCTGGGTCTTCACCGGGTTCCCAATTCATTTGATACCTACCGCTCAAGTACCAACCGACAGGAAATGGATCGGCACGAATCCATCCAGAGCGGGGCGCCGGGAGAACGAGATCTTGGTATCGCCTACTACTGGAGTCCCAAGGTTGCACAAGAACGATTTTCCGAACTGGCTGCCTATCACAACGGACCCGGGGACTACGGCGTGTTCGGCCTTATGGTGTACAACGGGCAAACGAGAAACCGGGACGAGTTTAATAAAGACAAACACATCGGAGCGAAGCTCGCTTACCCGTTCCAATTTCAGAATGGACGGCTCCTGGAAGCCGGCGTCCTGGCGTTTCATGGAACATTCGCCGTGACGCCGAGCGCCGGGGCGACCTGCCCAGGGACATTAAACAACACAGGGTGCGACGTCAAAGATCAACGTGTGACGGGGTACCTCTGGACCCCGCCGCAGCCCTGGGGCATCCTCGCTGAATTCACCGTCGGGCGCGGTCCTAAGCGCAATGCCGCCGGGGTCATCGATGAATCCAGCCTCCACGGCGGCTATGTACAGGGGTATTACACTTGGCGCTATTCCGATGTGGGCATGCTGACTCCCTATGTTCGCTGGGGCGAGTATTATGGCGGGTTCAAGTCGCTCACCGGAGCTCCGGACGGTCAGTCGAGGACCTGGAACATTGGCTTGGTGTGGGAACCGGACACCCATCTCCGGTTCACCGCTGATTATGTCATTAAAGACGGGTTGAACAGTACTCTTGTGGCGAGTCGTCCGCAGGATGAGTTTGACGCCTCACAACTCCGCTTTCAGATGCAATGGTTCTGGAACTAGTCCGGGCACTTGCATGACGCATGGCTGAAACACTAACTTTACGGAAACATGATCATGGAGAAGCGCAGATGAGACCACACACATCTATAGTCAATTTACCCCTAGTTTTTGTGGCTGGGCTTCTTTCAATAGTCTGCACGGTCCTCGATGTGCGGGCCGAATATGGCGGCGCCATGACACTCACCGGCGGCATCACGGTCGATGCCGGCATCGAGCCGTATAAAAATAGAAACGGGCTTTCCGGAAAGCTGAGCATCGCCGGCTCGGATACCATGAGTGCCGTCATGTCCAAGCTGGCGGCGCAGTTCATCAGCCTCCATTCCGGCATTCAAATTGCCGTGGAAAACGTCGGATCGAATGCAGCGATCCGGGAATTTCAGTTGGGCCACTCGTATCAACGCCGCGGCGATAAGGTACGCGGAGGAGGCACCGGGGGTTCGAATCAGGTCCAACTCCTTGCCTCTTCACGGGAATTGACCGAGGAGGAGAACAAGGGGTTTGAGAGCAACCATGGTTACCGGCCGATCGGAATCCCAATCGCGATGGATGCCGTGGCCATCTATGTCCATAAAGATAATCCGTTACCGCAGCTGACGTTAGAGGAAGTCGATGCGATCTTCGGCAAAGAGGCGAAGCGCGGGCATGCCCCCATCGTGAAATGGGGACAGGTCGGCAATGCAGAGGGACCGCTGGGTCAACAACCCTGCCACCTCTACGGCCGCGACCGCCGCTCCGGTACCCGTGCCTTTTTCAAACAAACAGTCTTGAAAGGCGGAGAACTCAAGGAAGAGGTGATCGAACAACCAGGATCTGCTTCGGAAATTATCGCCATTGCGCAAGATCCGTTAGGAATCGGGTATGCAGGCGTCGGCTTCCAAATCTCCTCTGTACGGACAGTGCCGATCGCGGCGAAGGCGGGTGATCCGGCAGTATTACCGTCGCAGGAGAGCGTGATGTCAGGAACCTATCCTCTGAGCCGTCCGCTGTATCTCTATGTGAAGAGCAATTCCAAGGAAAAGCTCAGTCCCCTGGTGGAGGAATTCTTATCATTCGTCAACAGCCAACAGGGTCAAGAAACGGTGGCGCGCGCGAACTTGTATCCGCTCAGTGGAACGCAAGTGACAAAGAACCGCCAGGAGCTAGGACTGGTAAAGGGAGCGATGGCCGAGTCGCCTGCCGAATCGGAGCAGCGTTACGCAGCGCGGAATATCGGCAAGTAAGTATAGGCTTCGACGACGGCCATCGATCATGAGCGGGGCGATCATGCAGAATGTGGCGGGATGGAGGGCGACCAACGTCCTCGTTGGCTTTCTTTTGATGCTGGAAGGTTGTGCCGGCTCGCCGGCTCCCCGACAGGTTTATGTGGATTCGTTAACCTCCATTCGGCTGGAAGCCGATACCCGGAAGTCCGGTGAGCACAGCCATCCAGCGCTTGTGAGGCCCGAGGAGATGGCCACGATCCTCCGGGGGGTGCGTGTCATTGGGCGCAAGGGAATCATCGGCTCACTCTTGAGTGGAGAAGGCGATGGCAGACCTGCTTTTTCATCGATAGAAGTGCAGCAGCTAGCATCGCAACTCAGTCGCGGACTGGAACAAGCGAAACCGGATGAACTGGTGACGTTCTATCGCCGGATCTCCGATGCCGATGTGGGGCTGGGTATTACATCTGGTGGGATGTTTGTACGGCGAGGTCGGCTTTACCTTGTCCTAGCCAACAACCGGACCCTTCCAACCGAGGGATTAAATCAGAACATGATTTCGCACATTGATCCCATTGACAGCCCTCTGCTTCCCATCACCCGAGCTGGGTTTCGCGTGTCTTTTACACCATCGCTCGCGGTCGTGCCTGCTGATGAGCGGGACCCGTGGCCGTATGTTGATCCAGGGCGCCTCTTGGTGATTGATCTTGCGCACATTGCGCGAGAATTGCGGACGAAGTCCCCATCAGCTACTGGTGAGGCACCCCAATGATTCCACCTATAATCAGTCAACCCATGCGATAAAGGACGGCTATGAAGATGACCGCACTGATTTTGTCGGGCACGCAAATGATCTTGGTCACTATCGGCCTGTTGGCATGGCCGTTGGCTGACGGGTACTCCGGGTCCGCGGCGCTCATTAAAGTTGACGGATCCAGCACCGTCTTTCCCATCACGGAAGCGGTGGCCGAAGAGTTTCAAAAAGAGACCCGAGGGGCAGTCAGAGTCACCGTAGGCATCTCCGGCACCGGCGGCGGGTTCAAGAAATTCTGTCGCGGCGAAACGGATGTGCAGGATGCGTCCCGCCCTATTTCAGCAAATGAGATGGAGGCCTGCCGGGCCGCCGGCATTCAATATGTTGAGTTGCCGATCGCCTTTGATGCACTGACGATCGCGGTGAGCCCTCAAGCCACATGGGTCGACTCCGTCACCGTGGCGGAATTGAAAAAGATGTGGGACCCTTCGGCACAGGGACAGGTGAAGAAGTGGAACCAGATCCGGTCGGCCTGGCCGGATCAGCCGTTGAAGCTCTTTGGCGCGGGATCGGATTCAGGAACGTTTGACTACTTCACCGAAGCCGTCGTGGGGAAAGCGAAAGCGAGCCGCGGTGATTACACCGCCAGCGAAGATGACAACACCCTGGTCCAGGGAATTTCAAACGATAAGCATGCTCTGGGCTACATCCCCTATGCGTATTATGAGCCCAACCAGAAGCGACTGAAGGCCGTCGCCGTGGATGGCGGACATGGGCCGGTGCTTCCCTCCCGCCAGACGGTGGAAAGCGGAACATATCAGCCGCTGTCGCGACCGATGTTTATTTATGTGAATATGAAATCGGCGGCGAAGCCGGAAGTGAAACGCTTCGTGGAGTTTTATCTCTCCCAGGCTCCTACGCTCGTCCCGCAAGTGAAATATGTTCCGCTTCCCCCGCGGGCCTACGAGCTGGCCATGGCTCATTTTCGGACCGGCAAAGTCGGCACGGCGTTTTTGGGGGCCTCGACGATCGGCATGACGATCCAGGAGATGTTGCAGCGGGAGGCCAAGCAGTAGACGATGAGAACGATGGACGCCGATGTGCTTAAAGCTGGTATGGTGCGGGACATCGAAGCGTCGTCAATAAGTCGCTCTATGGGGTCACGCCTGAAGGAGAAGGGAATTGAACTGCTCTTGCTCGCCGCTGCGCTGACATCGGTGGCGATCACGATCGGCATCGTCGGCGTGCTGACCTACGAGTCGCTCCAGTTCTTCCGCCATGTCTCCCTTGTGGACTTTCTCACCGATCGTCAATGGACGCCGCTGTTTGCCGAGCCCCATTACGGCATTCTTCCCCTCGTCTCCGGCACGTTGGTGACGACAGGCGTGGCACTGGCGGTGGCCATTCCGATGGGCAGTCTCATCGCGATTTATTTGAGCGAGTATGCTTCGCGCCGCCTGAGAGAAACGGTGAAGCCGGCCCTTGAATTATTGAGCGCTGTGCCGACGGTCGTGTATGGATATTTCGCGCTGCTGCTCGTCACCCCGGCGCTGCAAACGCTCTGGCCCGGCCTGCCCGGCTTCAACATGCTCAGCGCCGGCCTGGTCATCGGGATCATGATCGTGCCCTATGTGAGTTCCGTCAGCGAGGATGCCATGCGGGCCGTCCCGGTACATTTGCGCGAAGGCGCCTTTGCGTTGGGGGCTACGCGCATGCAAACGGCCCTTCGCGTGGTCTTTCCTTCGGCGCTGTCCGGAATAACGGCTGCCTATGTGTTAGGCGTGTCCCGGGCGATCGGTGAAACCATGGTGGTGGCGATTGCAGCCGGAATGCAGCCGACGTTGACGTGGAATCCGCTGGAACCGGCGGCCACGATGACCGCGTACATTGTCCAAGTCAGCCTCGGCGATCTGCCGCACGGCACGGTGGGCTATCAAACCATCTTTGCTACAGGTCTGACCCTCTTACTGATGACCCTGGCGTTCAACCTGGTGGGCCATGTCCTTAAAAAACGATACCGGCAAGTCTATTAAATCCAGTCCGCTTCACCGACTCATTTCCAGGGGCAGACGGCTCGATCGGTTCTTTGCCGTGGAAGGCCTGACCGTGATGCTGTTGGCGTTGGCGGTGCTGGGCCTCTTGCTCGGCCAGTTGCTCTATGATGGAGCGGGGCGCTTGTCCTGGCAGTTTCTGTCCTCCTTTCCCTCCCGTTTCGCGGCGCAGGCCGGAATACTCAGCGCCTGGGTCGGCACCGTCCTGGTGATGTTCCTGACTGCGCTCGCGGCCGTCCCGTTGGGCATGGGTGCGGCCATTTACCTGGAAGAATATGCGCCGAAAAATTGGATGACGGACATCATCGAGATCAATATCGCGAATTTGGCCGGTGTGCCGTCGATCGTGTACGGATTGATGGCCCTCGGACTCTTAGTATACGGACTCCAGCTCGGTCAGAGTTTTCTCACCGCCGGCCTCACATTGGCGATGCTGATCCTGCCGATGGTCATTATCGCGACGCGTGAAGCCATCAGGAGCGTGCCGCCGCACATTCGAGAAGCGGCCTATGCGCTCGGAGCGACCAAGTGGCAGACGGTTCGTGATCACGTGGTGCCCTATTCGATGGGCGGCATGTTGACCGGGATGATCCTGGCGTTATCACGGGCGGTCGGCGAGACGGCGCCGTTGATTACCGTCGGCGCCTTGTCGTTCATCGCCTTTCTTCCGGCTCCCCCGTGGCAATCCGAGTTTCCCTTCGTGTCGTTTCAATGGTTGTTCGATCCGTTTACCGTGATGCCGATTCAAATGTTCAACTGGGTCTCGCGACCGCAAGAGGAGTTTCACGTCAATGCCGCGGCGGCCGGACTGGTCCTCCTGGCGATGACCTTGGCCATGAACGCACTGGCCATCATGGTGCGCGCGCGATTCAGAAAACGGATGCAGTGGTAACGATGATCGCCTTGCCACCCCCGCATGTCCTGAAGGCCGAAACGCGCGGCTTGAGTTTTTCGTATGGTGCGGTACGGGCCCTTCACGACCTGTCGCTGGATCTCTATGATCGACGCGTCACGGCCCTGATCGGTCCGTCCGGATGCGGGAAAACCACGTACCTCCGCTGTCTCAATCGCATGCATGATCTCTATCCGGGAAATCGCTATGACGGTCTGGTCATCCTGCATCCGGATAAGATCAATATCGTGGGGCCCGAGGTAGACCCTATTGAGATTCGCATGCGCATCGGCATGGTCTTCCAAAAGCCCAACCCGTTCCCCAAATCCATTTATGAAAATGTGGCCTATGGCATGCGCATCCGGGGAGTCTCATCGCGTAATGATCTGGACGGGGTGGTCGAGCGTGCGCTCCGTGATGCCGCTTTGTGGACGGAGGTCAAAGATCGTCTCCAGGATCCGGCGTTTAACCTTTCAGGCGGACAACAACAGCGGCTCTGCATCGCCCGGGCCCTGGCGACGAATCCGGAACTCTTGCTGTTTGATGAGCCGACCTCGGCGTTGGATCCGACCGCCACCGCCCGCATTGAAGAACTGGTCGGCGAATTGAAACAGACAGTGGCCATCGTTATCGTGACACATAACATGCAGCAGGCCGCCCGGGTCTCGGACTATACGGCCTTCATGTATGAGGGCCGACTCGTGGAATGCGACCGAACGGACAGGATCTTCACCAATCCGTCGGTCAAGCTGACCGAAGACTATGTCACCGGGCGATTCGGCTGATCAGTCAGGAGCACAACGCACCATGCAACGTCATATCGATCAGGAACTCGCCGACCTCAAGACGCATCTGCTGAAGATGGGCGCGCTCGTGGAGGAACAGATCCAGCGCGCGATCCAGGCCTTGACAGACCGGGACTCCGCATTGGCCGCCCAGGTCATCGAGCGGGATACGCTCGTCAACCGCTACGACGTCGAAATCGATGAGAATTGCATCCGCGTGCTGGCCTTACAGGCGC
Organism: uncultured bacterium; assembly: GCA_965285965.1. GTDB lineage: Bacteria > Nitrospirota > Nitrospiria > Nitrospirales > Nitrospiraceae > Nitrospira_D. Next base: position 7,146 of record CBDIWQ010000129.1, read on the forward strand.
CGGCCGCGCGCGATCTCCGTTTTGTCACGACCGCCATGAAGATCGCCACGGAACTGGAACGTATGAGCGATCTGGCCGGCAGTCTGTGCGAACGTGTGATTGAGCTCAACGAGGAGCCGCAGTTGAAGCCCTATATCGATATCCCGCGCATGGCCCATGCAGCCATGAAGATGGTGCGGGAAGCCCTGGATGCCTTCGTCCGGTCGGATGCAGCCCTTGCCAGAAAAGTCTGTGCCGATGATGACTTCGTGGACAATTTGACCCATCAGCTGTTTCGTGAACTGCTGTCCTTTATGGTCGAAAATCCCGTCACGATCACGCGGGCCATCCGTTTGACGTTCATCGGCAAATATATCGAGCGGATTGCCGACCATGCGACCAACATCGCCGAATTGGTCATTTACATGGTGGAAGGTAAGATCGTCCGACACATCGCCCCGCCCCCTCCCCTTGCCTGACAAGTCGCAAGTGCGCAGGACTGGAACTGAACGGTCGCTCGGGCACCTAGGCAGCGTAGTGGGTGCCGAAGAGCGTGTATTCCGACCGGTGCCGGCGCAATGTGATGCGGCCACGTCTGGCTAAACGGTCAATCGCGTGAAAGACTTGGCTCCAGCTGTATTCCGGCAACAGCGCGACCAGCGTATCCAGGCCGATGATGCCCTGTTCGTCGAGATGATCGAGAATCATGTCTTCGAGCGGGTTGACCGCCACGTAAGGACTTGGATGTGAATCGAGCAGTGAGCGAGGTGACATACGTTCTCCTTAGCAAGAAGGGGAGGACAGACCCATCGGCTGCGTCTTAGTATTGACTGCCGGTTGCGCGGGACTGAAGCGGACGGCCAGGACCCGGATCGCCCCCAGGGTCATCAAAATGATCGCCAGGATGCCGAGTCTTTGCCAATCCCCGCCCGTGAACCATTGCGAGATGACTTCCGTCAGCATCACCACAAGGACGGTGTCCACGATAAAAGTGACCCGCACGCGGCCTTCGGAAAAGTACGCGAGCGTGGTCTTCAAGACTTCCACCACGGCCAGCAACATGAGCGTGTTGACGATCAGATGCCGGAGTCCCAGATCGATATCGGCGGTCAGTAGCAGGCGAAGGCCAATGAAGGTCTTCATGACGCCGCCGGCTAGTCCGACCAGGATCGTGACGATCAGGAGGCTCAGCACGACTTGCGTGCCTTTCTCCCAGAGAAGGGTCAGCTCGGAGGAGCCGAACCAATGTCCGGTCTTGGGAAGATGGATGCGGAGATCTCCTGGCACGTGGCTCCCGATCATCGAAGGTCCTTTCCCGAACACAAGCCGGCCACGTCACGGTAGAGCGAGTGCACGAATCGAAACAATCCCGCGATGGCCACGGCCTGGAGGGCCACGATCAGGGCCTCCCCTATCAATGGAGTGATCATCAATGCTCCCTTCGTATGTCCGCTAGCCGGCGGGTCTAGAACTCGTCGATGGACACCGGATGGAGCAGATCCCGGACAGAGAGGATGCCGACGATCCGGCCGGCTTGAAATACCGCAAGGTGCCTCGTGCCGTACTGCTCCATCAGATCGGCCGCTTCGGTGATAGGCCGGTGCCCGTCGATCCCTCTCACCGGACTGCTCATGATTTCTTCAACGGGAATGAAGTACGGCAATCGCTCCGTCCCGACTACTTTGCGGACGATGTCGGGTTCAGTCACGATTCCGATGATGACATCGGCCTTGGCCACAAACAGGCTGCCGATGTTGCGCGCCTTCATGAGTTTGGCCGCATCGACGGCCGAGGTTCCGACCTCGATCTGCACGATGCTGCGCGTCATGATCTGGTTAACGGTCACCATGCCGGTCTCCTTTCTGTGCTGTTGCCGTCGAGTAGACGAGCGGTTGAACCCCATCCCGGGATTTGCGCGCCCGCAAGATCGGGTAGACCCTCTTGTGCCGCATGCCGAGCAGCGTTCTGATGGCATACATCAGCGGGGCGCAGAGCGCGAACCCCAGGACTACAAAGCCGAGCCAAGCAAGTGTTGTCATGGCAACACTCTACCGTCGGCGTATTCCATTCCTGTGAACGAGGCGTTAATTGTGAGTTAACTGAAACACTATCAAAGCGTGGAGGGATAGCAGATCAACAAGCAGGGGTGTCTGCTGAGAGGCGTCGAGGACGGAGGTCAGCGGCGACCCGTCGTTACTCCTTTTCGATCAACCGCCACCCGTCTTTTTGCATGCAGCGTTCGGTGGCATTCAGGATCATCAACTGGCTTCCCTGCTGAAGCTTCGGATCGCGCAGGACGAGATTCATACACCGATTGTATTCGGTCGTGAACTCGGATGAGGGTTTGTTGGGATGGACCCAATCAGTGGAGGCACAGCCGGTCATGGCGGCAGTGGCCAGTAACAAGATGCCTGCGGACAGCGTCTTCATGCAATAGCCTCCAGAATGATCGGTGGTGTGGCGAGAAGATAGATTGAAGACAGGAGCGGCGTCAAGAGCGTAGAGAATCATGGCCAGCCTGACCCAGGCCAGATAGACAAGACAGACGAGACAGACCTTCTTGCCTGTTCCTATTCGAGCGGGACGGTAATCGTCACCTCGTTTCCGGCCTCATTGTAGGTCATCTGCGGAAAAAACGAATGAACGAGGTAAATGCCGCGTCCGCTCGCGTTCTCACAGGGACAGGCCTCCATACCACGGCGCAGATACGCGCGCCATTGAAAGCCCCTTCCTTCGTCAGCAATACGAAATTGGAGGCTCTTCCCGCCCGGTTCATAGAGCACATGGACGGTGACGAGTCGTGTGCTGAGTGCCCGCCGCGCCAGGCGTTGGGCGACTAACTGTTCGAACCGGTCTTCGGCAATAGCCCGCTGCTTGTCTTGATAGCAGATCTCCAGATTGCCGTGCTCGACCGCGTTGAGCAACAGCTCCTGCAACGCTCCGCGCACATGCAGGCGCTGGTTCTCGGGTAGCGACGCCTCGGTGGTCTTCAGCAACCAGGACACCGTGCGGGGGATATGATCGGGATGCGAAATCATGGTGACGATGTGTTCCAGACGCAGGACACCCGAGCTGTCCGTCATCTCGGCGGGAAGGATGTGGCGTGCTCGCTGGAGGGCATGGGCCAGTTCTTCGACGGCGACCGGTTTGTGTAGATAATCAACGGCACCGGCTCGGAGCGCCTGTATGATCGTCGGGGAGGAGCCGTCACCGGTCATCGCAATGACAGGACAATCTTCCCGGCGGCTCTTCAGCCGTTTCGTCAACGCCAGGCCTCCCCCATCGGGAAGAAACAAATCCGTGATGACGATATTTGGAGCGGCCATATCGACCATCGCCAAGGCGGCGACGGGATCCGTGGCCGTAATAATGGAAAATCCTCTTCCTTGCAGATGTTCGGCAATCCGCGCCTGCGTCTCGGGGCAGGGGTCGACGACGAGGAGGATACAACCGGGGCCGGATGCCGTCATGAGGTAAGTCCTTTGAGGAGCGCCTCACGCAAGGCCGTGATGAGCTGCCGCAGTTCCTCTTCTAGACGAACACAGACCAAGGCTGCGGAATCGAAGTGTCCCCGCTCCCCGAGTTGTTCCAACTCGTTCGCGGCGGCCAACACCGTAGGAGCGCAAAATTGCAGGAGGGCGCCTTTCAGGCGGTGGGCGGAACGGGCGAGCGCGGCGCCATCCCGTGCCGCCAACGCTGCCTGGGCTGCGGTCAGATCTTCGGGACCCACCGTCACAAAGATCTCGGCCATGGCCGTGAAGATGTCCCAGTCATGGTCCACGCCGGCCAGCGCCGCGTCGAGGCTGAAGATGCCGTTCGTGCTCATGCTGATGCATTCTCACGATGGATCATGTCAGCAGTTCAAGTCCCATGATGGCGGCATCATCCGGGAAGAGCTCGTGGCCCAGCCACTGACTGGCTTCGGCCATCACGTCGGCCAGCAGCTCGGTAAGCGGCACGTCGCATCGGAGACGGATCGCCTCTTCCAGCCGTCGTTTTCCCCATAACTCAAGGGTCGGCCCGGGCACTTCATACACGCCATCGCTCAGGAGAAAGAGGCGATCTCCCGGCGCGATGGAGGTCTGTCTGGACACATAGGTCGTCCCTGGATCAAAGCCCAAGGGCAAAGCGGGGTCTTCGAGCCACTCCATGGTTCCCCGGCGCCGCTGCAGCAGTGTGCCGCCGTGACCGGCACAGGCATAGGACATAAGGTTCGCGGTGAGGTCGAGCGTGGCGAACGTGATCGTGAAGTACTCGCCGTTCTCCGTGAGAGGGAAACGGGTGTTGGCTTCGGTGAGGATGGCCCCGGGATCATGCGATCCCACCTGGCGAAGCAAACTGTCCGGGCGGAGAAAGGTGGACAACGACGCGGACCGTAAAGCGGGCGACACGCCATGGCCTGACGCGTCCAGGAGATACAACCCGATGACGGAATCGCTCCAGGCCACGACATTGAAGAGGTCCCCGCCGAGCGCCAGGGAGGGCCGATAGGTATGACCCAGGCGGAGGCCCGGAAGGATGCGGCCTTGTTCCGGGAGCAAGGACTCGACATACCGCGCAGCGGAGTCCAACTCGCGTTCCAACACTTCCTGCTTGCGCTGGATCTCGTCCCGCGCCCGCTCTAACGAGCGGACGAGCATCGCCGCCCGGAGCGCCGCCTGCACCCTCGCGGTGATTTCCTGTTTGCTGGCTGCCTTGCTCAGGAAATCATCGGCGCCCCGGGCGAGGCCTTCCGCGATTTGTGTCGGCTGATCGTGACCGGTCATCAAGAGAATCTGGCTGGATTGGATGGCCGGATCTTGGCGGACCTGTTCGCACAGCGTGGGACCGTCCATCTCCGGCATCATCCAATCGAGGATGGTGAGGTCGGGACGCTCGTGCCGAAGGAGTGCGAGCCCCTCTTGGCCATTTGCGGCCTCGAGGACCCGATAGCCCAGGCGTTTAAGGCGCGCGCTCATGCTCATGCGGGCAACCGGCTCATCATCCACAATGAGCACGGTCTGAGGCTTGGCCGGCACGGCGGAGCAACCAAGAGGCGTCACCGGTCCGTTCAATGGCATGACGCAGCCATCACGCCGCTTGTGCCCGTCCGGATAACGCGTCCTGCTCGTTATCGTAGATCGGGATCAGCTTGGGAATGCTGGCCAGACTCATAATCTCCCGCACGTAGCTTTGCGGCTTCAACAAGCTGACCTTGCCCTGGGCGAGTTTGAAATTCTGAGACACCAGGGCCAGCAGACCAAGGCCGGAACTGTCCACAAACCGCACCTCCGCCATGTTCAGCAAGAGATGCCGGCATCCTTTCTTTTGCACCGACTCCACGGCGGTTTTAAACCGCTCGCGATTCGCATAGGTCAAGTCGCCGGTCATATCCAGCACTACTCCGTTGGGGACGGGACGTTCTCTGATGTGCATGATAGCCTCCTTAATATCCACGGTCCCATATCAGGCGGCACCCCCTCGGATCGCCGCTTCCTCAGTGGCATAGACAGGGATCAACTGTGAAATGTTGGACAGGTCGAGAACCTGTTTGACGGTGCCTTGCGGCCCCACGAGGCTCAGTTGCTTCTTGTCCGCTATGAACTGTTGGGCCGTCAGGGCCAGCAGCCCCAGCGCCGCACTATCCATGAACGTGATCTGCTGAAGGTCGAGAATCAGATGGCCACAGCCGGTTCGTCGTGCGCCGTCGACGGGACCGGACAAGAGCTTTCTCGTGCTATAGGTGAATTCTTCCGCGAGTTCCAGCACCGTGACGCCGTCGCGGGTCCGCAGTGTAATGCGCATCAGGGGTTCCTATCACCGCTTCATGCGTGGCGCCGAACAGGCCGGCTTCAGCCGGCGGAAATTGCTCACACCGCGGCGTTCAGCCCTCGGCTTGATCCGGGCCTCGCTTTCCAACGCCACGCCACGGAGGACTGTCTGCACTTCTGGTTGCTTAACGGCAGTTCCGACCAAGGAGTTGAGCCGCTCGGCAGGAGGCCGAGTGCCGTCATGGCAGGGCGTAGGATGAAGCATGGCACAACCTTCTTCAAACCTCGGTGTTCCAGGCGGCCGGGAGCGTCCGGCAGACCTTACCGGACGGATTCCCCTTCTCCTACAGCCTCCGCGGCGGCAGCAGACAGCGGTTGGCCGGGGGCTGGCGGTTTCTCTTCCAGGATAATGATCTCGACCCGTCGATTTCTTCCGCGCTGCGCCGGGTTGAGGTTGAGGGTCAGCGGTCTTGAATCAGCGTAGCCCAAAGCGGCCAGATGCGTGGACGGCACGCCGTACAGTTCGGTCAGCACGCGCACCACGATCACCGCCCGCGTGGCCGAGAGCTCCCAATTCGACGGGAACAAGGCGCTGTGAATCGGGACATTATCCGTATGGCCTTCGACACGCACTTGGCGATTGAGCTCAATCATGGCTTCCGCCAGCCCTTGGAGAAACGGCAGGGCTTCGGGCCTTACCGCAGCCTCCCCGCTATTGAACAACACTTGATCGGGGATCGTAATCACGATGCTGCCGTCGAGCCGTTCCATCATATGAATAACGGCAAACTGAGAGGAAGCCTGCATCGATTTGACCAGTTCGCGCAGCCGGCGAATTGCCACTTCTTTGGTGCCGGGAAGGTTGGGCGCGACGAGGGACGGCCGATTTTCGCCCACATTGAAGGCCAGCGGCGACGCCTCGCGGCTGGCGATGGGATGGAGCGCGGCCTTGATCGACTCGCTGACCGTGCGGAACTTGCCCTCGTTGACGGCAGACACCGAGTACATCACGACAAAAAACGCGAAGAGCAAGGTGATGAAATCCGCATAGGACACGAGCCAGCGTTCATGGTTCTCATGTTCTTCATGCTTGTGCTTTTTAGCCATTGTGGAACACCCCGATCGGTGGTCACATCAGACGGCTGGGCTGCCGTCCTTTGCCCGTTCGCTATGCGGCAGATAGCTTTCCAATTTGTCCTGCAGGAGCCTTGGATTTTCTCCCTGGGCGAGGCCGACCAGCCCTATGATGACCATGGTCCGCGAACCGGCTTCCTCTTTCAGCTTGAACTTGATCTTATTGGCCAGGGGCAGGAACAGCAGATTGGCGGCGCCGACGCCATACACCGTGGCGACGAAGGCCACCGCGATACCTCCGCCCAACTTGGATGGATCGGCAAGGTTTTCCATGACATGGATCAGCCCCAACACCGCACCGAGGATGCCCACCGTCGGCGAATATCCACCGGCCGCTTCCCAGACCTTGGCGGCAATCAAGCCCTCGTCTTCCTTCTGTTCCACTTCGATTTCGAGAATCTCATGCACCGCTTTCGGATCGGTCCCGTCCACAATGAGTTGGACGCCTTTTCTCATGAAGGGGTCCTGAATATCCTTGAGCTTCCCCTCCAAGGCGAGCAAACCCTGCTTGCGCGAGACGTTGGCTAGGTCGAGGATGAGCTTGATGGTGCTTCTGTTCTCGATGCGCGGACCGGCGAGGGCCATGGACACCAGGCCGACCGCCCGAAGGACGACCGACAGGGGATTCTGCACGAGGCAGGCGCCGATCGTCCCGCCCATCACGATGATGAAGGCCGTCAGCTGAAGAACCGAACTGAGATGTCCGCCCTCGAGCGCCTGCCCGCCGATGATGGATCCAACGGAGATGACGAGGCCGAGAATGGTTGCGATGTCCACCTGGGTTGCGTCCTTTGCTTTGTGCCTTCGGCCTGCGATCAAGACCCATGCTTTGGTACTATTGCCCCTGCGATCCCGGGTCTGCTACGGTGCGAGTTACACACGAGTTTGGGAGGTGGGTGTGAACTCGCTGGATTGTCTGTTACTCGATGCGAAGCAAGCCATCCTCGACGAACAACATCGTCGTTTCCAGGCGCTCCAGCGGGAGGGCAAGCTGGCCGAAGCCATGCAACAATTCCAGGCCACCATGAGTTGCGCCTCCGACTTGCTGAACGAGTCCCTCCGCTTGCTGGAGCGCGTGATCGAGAACCAGCAGCCGAAACCGCCCGGCTCATCGGCTAATGAGACAACCCCTGGCCGGTAA
>CBDIWQ010000130.1:0-9479 GCA_965285965.1 uncultured bacterium
GCCGATGTACCGGGGCACCACCCGGGTGTCGGAGAAGTGCATTGCGTGCTATCCGCGCATCGAAGGGAAGGATCCCTTGACGGGCGGCGAGCCGATGGAAACGCGCTGTATGGCGGCCTGCGTGGGGAAGATCCGCATGCAGAGCCTGAACCGCATCGGCGAAGACGGCCTGTGGGCGGAAGACCGGTGGCACCCGCTCTACTATAGTGTGCGCGTGGAGCAGGTGGCCTTGCCCTTGTATCCGCAGTGGGGCACCGAGCCGAACGGGTTCTATATTCCGCCGCGGCACAGCCCGCGCGGCTATGCCCGGCAGATGTTCGGCCCGGGCGTGGACAACGCCATCGAGAAGTACCTCGTGCCGAGCCGGGAACTGTTGGCCGTGCTCCAGCTCTGGCGCGCGAGCCAGCAGATCGTGTTCCGGTACGATGTCATTCCGGGTCCGAAAGTGTTTGAAACCCAGATCCACGGCAAGCGGTTCGAGATGTACAACGACACCGTGCTGGGCTTCAACAAGTCGGGCAAGGAAGTGGCGCGCATTCAGGTCGAAGAGCCGATCTACATCCGGCCGGCCGAGCGCGTGAGCTGGCTATAGGTCTCTGGCCAGAGTAACGGCGTAAGGGGCAGAGAGTCCTCTAGGCTCTCTGCCCCTTATCGCTATACAGAGGACGTCTCTAGATGAACACCAAGGGGCCTCACATTTGGCCGCGGGCGATTCTCGTCAGCCTATTAGTTGCAACCAGTGGTTGGTGGGGTGCTGAGGTGCTGGTAAAAGTTGATGAAGATATCCGAGTTATTTACGCCGAGTACACGTTGGCTGTCACAGATCTCGGACACATGAACGCAAGGATCATACGGTATCGGACCACCATTTTAAGAGCCATCGAAGCTGATACACAGCCGCAATTTGAGCGTATCGCTTCATCATTGCCGCTCCAGCAGCGACGTATCGAAGAGACACTGGACCGGTACATGAAAGCAAGCCGAATGGCTAACTTGAACCCAACGATAAAAGCACAAGAAGCTGCGGCTCTCATGGAGAGCAGAAGAAAGCTGTATCAGTATATTGATGCATCGCGCCATACTCTCGATATACTCAAAGAGGTGTGGAAGACCTCGTCGCCTCAGGCGAGACGCCATCTTCGGGACCAGGCGGAACGACATGCTTCACAGAATGCAGGCCCCAAACTTATCGCGGCCTCCATTGCGGTCGATAGCCTTATTGATATCGTTGTCAGCGTCGCGCGTTATGCCAAAACAGACGCGGATTTTCACCTCCGAGTTGTCACCACTCTTGTCGTGGCCATATGTTTTATCCTGGCTATGCTCGTGCTGGTCCTCCCTGGAGGCGCGCGCCACCCGCCAGCGATGGCGGAGGGATCCTCCAGCTGAGTTGAATAGGCAGCATAGGTGATCCTCCGAAGCGTGCCTGGCGCCTTGCCCCGATCAGACAGGGTTGTTCCAGCCCGTGGTGCCATCCGTGCCTCTCTATAAGCTACAGCTTCCCTTTGTTGCGGAGAGCCAGTGCTGCTCAATGACGAAGTCGTGGTCAATCATGAGCCACTGATCGAATGCTCAATCAGCCGCCAGAATGGCAGGGTTGTCCGGGGGGAGCAGGGGGCCGGCCCATTCGCCGATAAAGCGTTTCAGGGGGAAAGTCTGGGCAATGCCGGGAAGGGTGACCATCCCGACAGCATCCAGCGTGACGATCTCCAGCAGGTCTTTCGGCTCGCCTTCCACCAATTCAAACAGGCCTTTGAACCAGTAGCGGTCCGGCTCTTCTGGCGTCTCGATGGACGGCTCAACTGAGCGCGCGATCCAGGCAGCCGGCGGGCGGCGGGAGGGCTGGGCCGCCTAACGCCATGCACCTGGACGACGAAGCGGCTCACTCGGATCGACGGCGTCGCGCCGCAGCTCTTGATCGTTGTGCCGAAGGATCATCCTGTCGAGTCGAAGCGCAAGAGGAAACTAAGCCAGCCCGATGATTTGAAGGTGGAGACATTCACCTTCACCCTTTTGGAACTATCCAAAGAAGCTGACTTGTAGATTTATGGCCCACCTGGAACGATCCGCAGGATGCGACCATCGCTGGCGTCGGTAACAAGATATACAAGACCGTCCGGCCCCTGCCGTACGTCCCGGATGCGCTCGTTAAGCTCGCCAAGGTACCATTCTTCGCGCACCACCTTCCCATCCTTGAGCGTCAGTCTGACCAGCCCTCCGGGTTTGAGGGAGCCGATGAGGATATTTCCCTTCCACTCTGGGAATGCGCCACCGGTATAGAACGTCATGCCGGACGGCGCGATCACCGGATCCCAGTAATATACCGGTTGCTCCATGCCTGCCTTGGCCGTCCCCTCTCCGATGGACGCACCGCTGTAGTCCACGCCATAGGTGATGACGGGCCAGCCATAATTCTTTCCGGCTTCAGGATGGTTGAGTTCGTCGCCTCCTCGCGCGCCGTGTTCCACCGTCCACAGATCTCCTGTCTCTGGATGAAGCGCCGCCGATTGGATATTGCGATGGCCATAGGACCAGATTTCGCGCCGCGTGCCGGGCTGATTGATGAACGGATTATCGCGGGGTATGGACCCGTCCGGGTTGATATGGATAATCTTCCCCAGCCCGCTTGAAAGATCCTGTGCTTGCTGACGGTGCTCGAAGCGATCGCCTTGCGTGACGAAGAGCGTCCCGTCGCGCGAGAACACAAGGCGGGAACCGAAGTGGAGGTTCCCGTTGACCATCGGCTGCTGGCGATAAATGACGCGGACCTCGTCTAGCCGATCGTTCGCCAGCCGGCCCCGCGCAACGGCTGTCCCAGCAGTGCCATCCGCCTGTGGCTCGGCATAGGAGAGATACACGAGCCGGTTAACGGAAAACTGTGGATCGAGGGCAACATCAAGGAGGCCCCCTTGCCCGCGTGCCAGGACTGCGGGCACGCCGCGTACCGGATCCGATACCCGGCCACCGGTGTCGACAATCCGCACACGGCCCGGACGCTCCGTAACGAGCATGCGGCCATCGGGCAGGAAAGCAAGCGCCCAGGGATGTTCCAGCCCGCGAGCCACCGTCTCGACCTGGACAATGCCTTCCTTGTATTTCGGAGTCGGGGATTGAGGCGCTTGAGCGCCGACCGAGCGAACGGCAAGCGGGCATATCGCCAGGCTGACGACCAGTGCCGCTTTCAACATGCACGCGGGCATGAGCGTACCTCCTTGTTAACGATCTTCATTTCCTGAAGACAGCGAAGAGCCAGTGACCGATCCACCCGATAATGGGCGGCAACAAGAGGCTGGGAAGGAAGCGCGCGAGGGTCATCGCCCAACCCAACGAGGGAGCTTCGAAACTGATCATGCGAAGAGGGCTCAGCAGGACCTTGGCTGTGAGCATCGCGATCAACGGTCCCGGTGCGGCTCCCTGCCGGAGCAACGTCGCCGCCAGGGGGAATAGGAGGTACGGTCCGCCAGGCACGATCAAGCCGATCCCCCAACCGGCCAGGATCCCATAGGCCAGGTTCTGTTCGCCTAACCACCGCACGAGGGTGGGTTGAGGCACGACGACATCAATGAGACCGGCGATGAGAAATCCCAGGAGCAGTTCCGGTAACACGCCACCTGCCAGCTGCCCGGACTTCTGAAGACCCTGGCTGAGTAGCGCAGGGTCTTTTATGGCCACCGCAGCTACCAACAGACAGGTGCCAGCGAGCAGAATCCAAAACGTCAGATCAAGGCTTCGATTCACGGTGCTCGCCTCAGGAGCCGGGGTCGAAGGACAGAAGACTGTTCATCGCGTTCCGATTGCTGCCGGGCGAGGCGAATGACGGCATGGTCGGGCGACCACCGGCAAGCCGGGTCTGTCGCGGAAGCGAGACCGGTCAGATGAAACGCCTGGCATCGGCATCCTCCGTAATCAGTGAAACGTCGATCACAGCTGCGGCATGGTGCAGGCATCCAGCTGTCACCACGGTAGAGATTGAACAGCTCGGAATGCTCCCAGATATCACTGAGAGAGGAGGTGGTCGCTCGTGCCACGGGCAGACCCGCAATGGTGTGCGCGGCATGGCACGGAAGGACCAGGCCGTCGGGCGTGACGATGAGAAATCGACGGCCCCATCCGTCCATGCACGCGCGCGGCACGTCCGCATAGTAGTCCGGCGTGACGAAAAGAATCTCCATGGTGCCGCTCAAGCGTCGTTGCGCCGCTTCAGCAACGGCCCGTGATCGGGCCAATTGCTCCCTCGTGGGCAAGAGCGCATCACGGTTTGTCAGCGCCCAACCAAGGTATTGGGTATTCGCGAGTTCGAGCCGGTGAGCCCCGAGTTCTTCAGCCATGCTGATCATGTCGGCTGTTTGATCGATATTCTGTCGGTGAAGCACCACATTGATGGTCAGGGGGAGGCCGGATTCTCTGAGCCATTCTGCCGCTTGAAGCTTCTGCCTATGGGCATCACTACCGGCCATACGATCGGCCGGCTCACGCTGTGCGGCTTGAAAGGACAGCTGCACCGCGTCCAGTCCGCAGTCGCGCAGCCGCGTCACACGATTCCGATCGAGCGGCAGGCCGCTGGTAATGAGGTTCACATACAGATCCAGCGCACGGGCCTCGGTGATGAGCTCTTCGAGGTCGGTTCGAAGCAGCGGCTCGCCGCCCGTCAGATGCAGCTGCACGACGCCGAGGGCTTCCGCTTCCCGAAACAGGCGACACCAAGTCATCGTATCGAGTGGAGGCCGTCCCGGGTAGGTCGTGGGATTGGAGCAGTAGGCGCAGGCCAGGGGACAGCGATAGGTGAGTTCGGCAATGAGCGTGTAGGGCCGTTCCATCCGAGACTACTCCTGGATTAAGCCCCGCCCGTGCAGTTGCGATAGAAGGGAGAGTATGTCGGCCTTAATGACCGTCCGATCGCGCTCGCCATGGCGAGTCGCCAACTGGTCCACGATTGCATCGACCGTCACCCGGCCCGTACACAGCTGCAGGGCTTCGCTCGCCGTCTCGTTCAGAAGCAATCCCCGCTCGGGATACAAGAGCAGGAACCGCCCCTCCCGGCGATCGAAACGGAGCCGGGCTTTAGCCGCCAACTTGGGCCGGCTCTGGTCGCTGATGCGGCTCATGATCCTCGCTGACGACGTAGGCTGCATAGAGGCAGTCAAGGAGATGCCAGAGAATCTCGGTTTTCCGCACAAGGGCGGCAAGGCAGCGGTCTTGCCGTTCCACCGTCGTGGCGTGCGCTACGACGAAGCTTAACGCTTCGCCGGCGTCGCGCGAGGCGCGAGGCACGCGACCGCGAAAATACTCCAGTGCCTGTCGGTCGACCCAGGGATAGTGGTGCTCCCAGGCGGCGATGCGCTTGGCCATCAAATCGGGCGCAAAGAGTTCGGTCAGCGACGAGGCCACCGCTTCTAGCAGCGTCGCGTCTCGGACAAAGGAGACGTAACTGTCACAGGCTAGACGCACTCCAGGCAAGACGGCGCGGGGGTTCGTAAGGGCGCTGTCCTCCAAGCCAACCGCGCGCGCCAGCCGCCGCCAGAGGGCCAAGCCTCCCTCTGCGGTGCCGCCCCCATCGTGATCGAGAATACGATGGATCCACATCCGCCGGAACGCTGGGTCCTCCGACTTGGCGAGGATGAGTGCGTCCTTGATCGGAATGCGTGTTTGGTAATAATAGCGATTGAGCACCCACTGCTGGAGTTGATGTCGCGTCAGCCGCCCTTCATGCATCCGCACGTGGAACGGATGTTCATGGTGGTAGTGCGCCCAGCCTTCACCTCGCAGCTGTTCCACAAAGTCGCGGGGTGGCAGGGGCTTGGCGGTCTCACTCATAACACGACCTCCATGCCGTCGTAGGCGATCTCGACTCCGGCGGCCTGTACGGCATGCCGTTCTTGCGAATCTTCGCGCAAGATCGGATTGGTATTGTTGATATGAATCAGGATACGGCGAGAGGCCCGCGCTGTGGCGAGCACCGAGAGACTGCCATCCGCGCCTCCCACGGGCCAATGAGCCATGTCTGTGGCGCCGCGCGTGCCGATACCGAGAGCCGGTAGCTCGTCGCCCGACCAGAAGGTGCCGTCGAAAAAGAGGCAGTCCGTTTGGCCTAAGAGCCGCGTTACAGAGGTGTCCATGCCGCCGACGCAGGGCGCATACGTGAACTGGTGTCCCGCTTGATCGCTAAAGAGCAGTGCCACATTGCTCGCCGGCTCGCTGTTCAGATGGTCGTCTAGATAGAGGGGCGTTTTCCCGGGGACTGCCACCGGCGTGACGGATAACGAGCTGGGTCCGTTGTCCGCACGGAGCAGCGCCTGAGACGTATCCAGCTTAAGCTCATGCCACGTGATCTGTCCCGGGGTACGGGCCAGCGCGCGATACAGTCGATTCTCCTCGACAAACCCTCGGCGCACGCATTCTGTGGCATAGATGTGGAGCGGCTGAGATTCCCGCAGGGACAGCAACCCGAGACACTGATCCAGGTCCCCGTTGGTGAGCACAATGCCTGAGATGGGTGAGTCTCGAGCGGCCCGAGGGTGCAGCGGCGAAAACGAGCCAAACTGCATTCGCACGTCAGGCGAGGCATGGACTAAAAACCAGCTGCCATCCGAGGCCTCGATCGCCACGGAGGTTTGCGTGCGAGCTGTGGCCGCTACTGTGCCCTCACGCAAGCCGCGGCAGTTCACGCAGCCGCAATTCCACTGAGGAAACCCTCCGCCTGCGGCAGAGCCGAGCACGTGGAGGCGCACGAATCACTCCTCCTTGGCGACCGGTTGCATCAGAGCCGACCGGCTATGTTCCGTAGGACTTGGTCGTCGTTCCTCGAAATCGTCTTGATAGGCGCCAATCTCTGAATTCATATTGACCTCGCGGTAGGCGGGTGTTTCCCAGCTCATGGTCCTGCTCCTTTTCTGTTATGGCAGCGCAAAGACGAACAAGGCGTCGCCCCGAGGAGCGCCGATCAAGTCCGGCGCAAATCCTTTCAGCCATCCGCCCCATCCGGCCGGTACGGCGATGTATTGCTTGCCCTTCACGCTGTAGGTCACGGGGCTGCTATGGATGCCGCTGCCGGTCCGGTATTGCCAGAGTAGCTTTCCGTTATGTGCATCGTAAGCATTAAACTCTCCAGTCGGTTGCCCGGCGAAGACCAGATCACCGGCTGTGGACAAGAGGGAACTCACCATCGGCTTCTCATGGTTCCACGCCCACACTTCCCGGCCCGTAAGATCGAACGCTTTGACGGCTCCACCGCGCTGATGACCCGCAACAATGGCTTGTCCGCCCCAATAGGGTAGGCCCTCGCGAAACTCGGCTGGCTTCAAGATATAGTTGGCGCAGGCCTCGATGATGGGGGCGTACAACAATTTGGTGCGTGGGCTGTAGGTCGCATGCACCCATTCCTTGACGCCGGCCGGAGCCGGACAGATGACCTCACCCTCGGGAGTCGGTATCTTCCGCGCCGTGACATGGCCGGTTTTATCGATCTCACCCCACGTCGCATGGCCAAAGGGCGTGACATGGATCAGTTTGCCGTTCGTACGATCCAAGATAAACAGATACCCATTGCGATCAAAATGGGCGAGCAGCTTACGCTCGCCGTCGTCGATCAGAATATTTTCATTCACCCCTGAGAAATCCCAGACGTCATGCGGGGTCCACTGGTAGTACCAGCGCATGGATCCATCGTCGGGATTCAAGGCCAATACCGAGTCGGTGTACAAATTGTTTCCAGGGCGGACGCTGCCGTCAAAGTCGGGGCCCGGATTGCTCGTACCCCAATAGAGCACATCCAATTGTGGATCATAGGTGCCGGTGATCCAGGCGCTGCCGCCGCCTCGTGCCCAGGCCTGACTGTCCGGCGGCCAGGTCTCGGACCCAGGCTCTCCCGGCTTCGGAACATTGTAGCGCCGCCACACGAGTTGCCCCGTATCCACATCAAAGGCGTCGATATGACCGCGTACGCCGTACTCAGCTCCGGAGTTACCGACGATAACGAGGTTCTTGACGAATAACGGCGCAAGCGTCGCGCTTTCCCCGGCTCGAATATCGGCGAAAGCGTGGCTCCAAAGCTCTTTCCCGTTGCTCGCATCGAGGGCGACCAAGTACCCGTTCGGCGTCGCGAAGAAGACTTTTCCTTTGGCCAGCGCCACGCCGCGATTGATGTTGCCGCAGCACAGCGGCGTATCGATCGGGATTTCCCGTTTGTAGCGCCACAGTTCCTGCCCGGTTTCGGCGTCAATCGCCCAGACATACCCATCCCAACCGGATACGAACATGACGCCGTCAACGATCAACGGGGCCGCTTCAAAGGCATAGGTGGCGGCATTGGCTGTGAGGCCGATCTGCCCGAACTGGAAGACCCAGGCTGGCCGTAGTGTCTCGACGTTCTCTCTATGAATCTGATCCAGTTCGCTGTATCGCCATCCATCGTAGGCCCCGTAATACGTCAACCAGTTGTGAGGCTCCGATCGCGCGTTCAGCAGACGCTCAAACGTGACGCTTTTCACCACCGAAGGGGCAGTGCCTTTCAATCCACTTAAGGAACCCAGCGGGCGCGCTTCCTCATATAAAGGATAGTCTGGATGAGCATGACCGCATCCTGTCACTAATACGAGGACTGTGATTACCGCATGATGGATTCTCGCCAAGAATGTCACTTTAAGGCCTCTGCTGCTCGGGACGATCCAACTTGGCGCTCAAAGGCACATCGCCTCGGACGAGAATCAGTCCCAACATGCCCCGGCCGACATGATTGGCCACAGGGCAGCCAAACCAATAATAACCAGGTCCGTCCAACCTGATCTTCGCTCGGCCTTTGGTATGGATTGGCAGGAGAACATACTGCTTATCCCCATTGCTCGGCATAATGGCGGCGTGCAACGACAGCCCGTCGTCATTGAACAACTCCACTTCGAGTTCCCCAGGGTGCGGCATGACGATAATGGCCGGCTGCCAGATTAATTGACCCTCTGGAATCCGGATGGAGTCGTACATCAGCCCATCAGCGCCTTCTGTTGCGTGCGAAAGCCCGCCATGGGCGAAGAGACGTCCAACAACGTCCTCGTTAGGCCGATCTACCTCGGGTAACTCATTGAGCAGGCGCACGACATCGGGATTGAGCTGTTTGAGAACGCTGGGCCTCAAGAGGCCGCCATAGTTGCATCCTGATAAAAAGAGAAGAATTGGAGCGATCAGGATCGTAGCCGCGAGGACGGTACGATGCCTGCGTAGCGCACTGCGGTACCAAATCGCTACGATGCCGGGACGGTTTCCCTTTTGTTCCTGTGTGCGTTCCATCGGCTGATCCCCTTCAGGACACTGTAGGGCATTTCCTTGAGCATAAATGTGTTCTGTCGAAAGCAGCGCCTAGTTAAACCTCTCGTTCAGATGCCGTGAGGTACTTGCCTGACAGGTCCTATGACTACAGCATCGTCGATCACGATCCAGTTGTCCTCTACGCAACCGTCATGCCTTACCCTGCTTGCCTGCTAACAGCAGGA
>CBDIWQ010000131.1:0-14241 GCA_965285965.1 uncultured bacterium
GAGATCCGGTGAGAAGAATGATGGCATGCCCGGCGTCCCGGTGCTCCTCCATCTTTTGCAGAGCAGCGGGAGAGAGACAGGGGCATAAGTGGTTCCGGCAGAACTCCTCTCCCAATGGCTCGATCACTTCAACCGACTTACCGGTCAAATAGAGCTTTCGCTCTCGTAACGGATGCAACGAGAACGCGGGGACGTGACGCATCAGCCAGGCGACACTCGCGCGCACCTCCGGCCATCCTACAATGCCGCGCTGCCAGAGCGAACGAAAAAATCGGACTTCGCTCGCCTCGCCGGGAAGAAGCGTATTATCGACGTCGAAAAACGCCGCGATCCGGCCATGCTGCCGGTGACTGTACGAGGGCATGACCACTGTCATAACACACGGCGCGGTACCGGACCCTCAGGACACTTCGATCCTAAGCGCAACGCCCGGCCGATTTTACCGGAGGGTTCCTTTATTGACAAGAATTTTGCCCTACTTCTATAATGCCGCTCCCTCTGCTTGCGGAAAGATCGCAGACCGGCTCATGTTGCAGGATGTTCAAACAAACCTGCGACAAGGCCGCAGCAGAGTGAAGAGGCGACGCGTACAGTCGTGGTACGTGGAGCCTCTGCACGATGCGAGAACGCCGTCGCAGGCTTTGTTTCAACATCCTGCTGAGGGCCGAAGTGGTGGAATGGCAGACACGCACGTTTGAGGGGCGTGTGGCGCAAGCCGTGCGGGTTCAAGTCCCGCCTTCGGCACCAAATTAAGTCAGGCTTCCCGACAGAGCCGCTCCTCGACCGCTGTTCGTCATGGGGCCGACATCATCGCGACCCGCCGCCGTGAAGGCGATAGAAACAGCTTCTGACCTCTCCCAGCCACGCTCTCCCGCGCTAGACTTTTTCCCTGGTTCCGTTGCACACTACCGGCCTTCTGAAAGCCGGTCAGAGCGAACCAACGGGAGCAGCATGCGATTCAGTCCGCCGAATCTGCACCAGTTCAGGACGACCCCTGTACTATTATCCCGACTCCCGGTGCCCTGTGCCAGGGCGTGATCCCGCCGCATCGCAACCCGGCGCGAGGCCTCGCCGGTGAGTCACGCCGACCACCTGACGGAACTCCAATTACTACGGCGTCAAGTTGCCGATCTCGTACAGGCGCTGCGGGAGCGGGAGGCACCGATGCCTCATCCCGGCCACCCTCCCGAGGAGACGCTGGAAGATCTGCGGGAACAATCGCGTCTTCTTCGCACGATCATTGAAGGCACTGCGGCCGATACGGGAGACCAATTCTTCGCCTCTCTCGTCCGGCACCTCACCGGAGCCCTCAACGTCCGATACGCTTTGATCGGCGAAGTAGTGGATGGAGAGCCGGGGACGTTGCGCACATTGGCGGTATCCGACGGCGGCACTCTGATCGACAATTTCGAGTACGCCCTTGCCCACGCCCCCTGCGGCACCGGACTGACCCAGTCCTTCTGGTCTTTCGAAGAGG
Source organism: uncultured bacterium (assembly GCA_965285965.1). Taxonomy (GTDB): domain Bacteria; phylum Nitrospirota; class Nitrospiria; order Nitrospirales; family Nitrospiraceae; genus Nitrospira_D. The sequence goes on from CBDIWQ010000131.1 coordinate 1,478, forward strand.
GCGTCCAAGCCCGATTCCCTTATTTCCCCAATCTGGCCGCGCTCGGAGTGGAGAGCCATTGCGGCGTGTCGATTCGCGACAGAGCCGGGGCGGTGATCGGCATGATGATCGTAATGGACTCCAAGCCGCTCAGCCGTTCAGACCGCCTGAAATCCTTGATGGAGGTTTTTGCCGCCCGGGCCGCCGCGGAACTACACCGCCACAAGGCTGAACTCGCCCGGCAGCAGATGGAACACACGTTGCGGGACAGCGAAGCGCGGTTCAGAACATTTCTGGATCATGCTCCGAATCTCGCCTTTGTGAAATCGAGAGAGGGCCGGTATCTTTTCACCAACCGACGGTTCGAGGACGTGTTCGGCCTTCCACCGGATGGCGCACTGGGGAAGACGGATGACGAGTTGTTTTCGCCGGCGCAAGCTGCTTTGTTCAGGACCAACGATCGGCGTGTCTTTGATACCGAACAGCCCCTCGAATGCGAGGAAGTGGCCTGGTTGCGTGACGGCCCCCATACCAGCATCGCCGTGAAATTCCCGTTGCGGGATGCCGCCGGACAGCTCTACGCGATAGGCGGCATTATCACAGATATCACCGAGCGCAAACAGGTGCAGGAAGCCCTCCAAACCAGCGAGGAACGCTGGCATCTCGCCGTGCAGGGCAGCCATGACGGGATCTGGGACTGGGATGTCCGGACCGCCAGGGTATTCTTTTCGGCCCGGTGGAAAACGATGCGGGGGTACGACGAAGATGAGGTGGCCGACTCTCTCGACGAATGGACCACCCGTCTTCATCCTGATGACCGGGATCGCGTGATGTGCGCGATAGAGGGCTACTTGGACCGGCGACAACCGGATTATTGCGAAGAGTACCGGACCCGGCGCCGGGACGGCTCCTACATGTGGATCCTGGATCGCGGCATCGCCATATGGGACGCCGAAGGCCGCCCCGTGAGAATGGTCGGATCTGAAACGGACATCACCGAGAGGAAACGAGCCGAGGAAGCGTTGCGGGACAGTGAAGCGCGGACGCGATCCATTATTGAGGGCGCGATGGATGGTGTCATCTCCATCGATCGTGAGGGACGGATCATCGGCTGGAATTCCGAGGCCGAAGCCATTTTCGGGTATGCCGCCCATGAGGTGATGGGGCACAGGCTCAGCGAGACTATTATTCCCGTTCAACACCGCACAGCGCACGAGACGGGCATTGAACGGATCCTGACAAGTCCGGTGGGCGTGCCGGTGAAACGCCGGCTCGAATTGCATGCGCTCCACCGCGATGGCCACGAATTTCCGGTCGAATTTGCCATTGCCATGACGCATATCGACGGCGAGCCGGTGTTCAGCGCGTTTCTTCGCGATATCACGGAGCGGACGCAAGCCGCAGAAGACCTGCATCGCACTGCGGAAACCTTGCGAGCGGTGGTGCAGGCCGCACCCGTGGCGATTGTCACCTGTAATGCCGAAGGGCGCCTGACCAGCTGGAACCCTGCGGCCCAACGGATTTTCGGATGGGCCGAGGAAGACATGCTCGGCCGGCCGTTGCTGGCCATACCGCGCAGCCAGGGGGAGGCCGATGAACAGCTCTGGCGGCAGATCCTGCAACGCCGTGCCATCAACGGATTGGAACTTCAGCGACAGCGAAAAGACGGGACGCTGGTCGATATCCATTTGTGGGCAGGGGCGCTCCTCGACTCCGCCGGCACGATGACCGGCGCCCTGGCCGTGATGGCAGACGTCACGGAGCAAAAACGAGACGCCGAAGCCCTCGCCCACCGTGAACGTCAATTCCGCACCGTGTTGGACGCGCTCCCTATCGGGGTGTGGTTCACAGATGTGCAGGGCAAAGTGCTCTTGGCCAATCCGGCGGCCCGCCAGTTGTGGACGGGAGCGCAGCGCATTGGCATGGGCAAAGGCGTCCAGGAACCGAACTGGTGGGACACGGCGGGGCCGGCGACCGAACCGCACCGATGGATGCTGGCGGACGTACTCACCGGAGGGATGGCAGCCTCGGACGACATCTTGGAAATCACCTGTGAAGACGGGACCCGAAAGATGGTTCGCAATTCCGCCGTTCCGGTCCGGTCGGACGACGACATCATCCAAGGTGCCGTGCTGCTGAACGAGGATATTACGGAGCGGATCCGCGCCGAACAGGAACGCGCCCGCAGCCAGGCGTTCCTGGAATCGATCATTGAGAATATTCCACACATGATCACGGTCACCGATGCGCACCACCTCCATTTTGTGATGGTCAATCGGGCCGCGGAACGGGTCTTTGAGCGGCCGCGTGGAGAGTTGTTGGGCAGCAGCGTGTTTGACGCATTGCCGGAATCCGAAGCGACGCAGATGTTTGCGAGCGACTTGGACGTGCTCGACCGCAGCGAGCCTCTTGAGATGTCCGATCAGGTGGTACACAGCCCTTCGGGTGAACGGCGCGTGCTCCGAACCAAGAAGTTGCCGATCTTCACGGGCGGGGACCGTCCTCGCCATCTGTTGACCATCTCCGAGGACATCACGTCGCGGACTCAAGCGGAAAGCGTTGAACGCCAGCGTGTCGCCCAACTCATCCGGTTTCAGTCCGTGCAATTGCGCTTTTCCAAACTCGCTCACCGCGATCTTGACACGGATTTCCGGCTCATCACCGAGGCCGCGGCAGAGGCCCTCGGGGTGGCGCGTGTCAGCATCTGGCTCTTCAACGCCAGCCGCAGTGCCATCGTGTGCCGACACCTCTACACCACGAGCGATCGGCAACATCATCAACCCGGCACGGTTTTGGAGGCCGCGCGCGATCCCCGCTACTTTGCCGCACTGGAGTCCGCGCTCATCGTGGCGGCCCCCGAGAGCGGCATCGCGCCGCGGATTCAGGTGCTTGCCCTACACATGGAACAGCAGCCCATCACGTCTCGACTCGATGTGCCGATCCGGCAGGGAGGCCATCTGGTCGGCGTCTTCTGTCAGGAGCATGTCGGACCGGCGCGCGACTGGTCCCCGGAAGAAGAAGCCTTCGCCATTTCCGTCGCCGACCACGCCGCCCTTTGTCTGGCCGCCGCCGAACGCCGCCGCATGGAAGCCGCCTTGCGCGCGAGCGAGGAACGCTTTGCCAAAGCGTTCCACTCCAGTCCCCATCCCGTCATCATCGCGGACGTGGAGACCGGGGTGATCATCGAGGCCAATGACGCCGCATACGCCCTGTTCGGCTACGAGGCGAAAGACGTCGAGGGACGGACGGCGCTGGACATCGGCCTGTGGCCATCCCCGGACGACCGCACCCGCTACATGGACGAATTGCGACAGCGCGGATCCGTCAGAAACTTCGAAGCCGTGCTGAGAATGAAAACGGGCGCGCGTCGACAATGCCTGCTGTCGTCGGAGGTGATCGACCTGAACGGACGACGGTGCATGGTGACCGTCGGGACGGACATCACAGAGCAAAAGCAGGCCGAAGAAGCGCTGCGGCAGAGCGAGGCACGGTTTCGAACCATGGCCGAAGCCATCCCGCAGCAAGTGTGGACCGCGACTCCGGACGGCAACCTCGACTACGTCAACGAACGATGCCTGGAATATTTCCGCACCACGGCCGAAGCGCTGATCGGTTCCAACTGGCAGAATGTGGTCCATCCCGAAGATCTGCCGTTGTGCCTGGAGCGGTGGTCCGCGGCGCGCGCGACCGGACAGCCTTACCAGGTGGACTTTCGCCTTCGGCGCGCGTCGGATCACACGTTCCGGTGGCATATGGCCCACGCTCTGCCGCTCAGTGATTCGGAGGGCCGGATCATCAAATGGGTCGGCACCAATACCGACGTCTCGGATGTCAAGCAAGCGGAGGAAGCCCTCCTGGCGAGAGAGCAGGATCTCCGCCACGCCATGGAAGAGCGTGAGCGCCTCAGCCAGGACCTCCACGATGGCATTTTGCAATCCCTCTATGCGGTGGGACTTGGACTGGAGGGTTGCAAGCCGTTGATCGAGGCTCATCGTCACGAGCAGGCCCTGGAAGCCACGGAACAAGCCATCGCCCAACTCAATCGCGTCATGGCGGAGGTCCGGAATTTTATTGCGGGTCTCGAGTCCGAAGCCTTACAAGAGGGGACCTTCGAAACCGCCTTGCGGACGGTCATCAATACCGTCACCCAGGCGCATCCCATCGACTGTCGGATTCAGATCGAGCAGGAGGCACTGGCCTACATTCCGCTCGACCGGGCGTTGCAACTGCTCAACATCATGCGGGAGGCCCTCAGTAACGTCGTCCGGCATGCCCACGCCTCTCACCTGTCTGTCTCGGTGCGCCGGCTCCGGCGGACCATACGCGTCAGAATTCATGATAACGGCGTCGGCTTCGATCCGCTGACGGCTGCGGGAACCGGCCATGGGCTTCAGAATATGGCCGCGCGTGCGAAGAAAATGCGGATGGAGTTCGAATTACATTCCGCCGTCGGAGATGGCACGACGATCATTCTTGATCTACCGAAGGAGGAGGTCTGTGGCCGCGATTAGAACCAAGCCGATTCGCTTATTACTCGTCGACGATCATGAAGTGGTGCGGGTCGGCCTCAGAACGGTGCTGTCGCAACAGTCCGGTCTGACCGTCATCGGAGAGGCGGGTACCATGGCGACGGCCATTCTCGACGCCCTCCGGCTGAAACCGGACGTCGTGCTTATGGATGTCCGGCTTCCGGACGGATCCGGCGTCGAGGCCTGCCGCGACATTCTGGCCTCCGCTCCCGAGACGCGCATCGTCTTCCTGACCTCCTATGCCGATGACGATTCCGTCCTTGCGGCCGTCCTGGCCGGGGCGCAGGGGTACGTCCTCAAGGAAATCGATTCCGTTGCCTTGGTCCGCGCGATCCATTTGGTGGCCGACGGCCAGTCTATTCTCGATCCGACCGTGACGGAGCGGGCTCTCCGTTGGCTGCGAGGCCTGGGCAACGGTCCACAATTGCCCGGCATCGAGCAACTCTCCGCGCAGGAAGAACGTGTGTTAGCCCTGGTGGCCGAAGGCAAGACCAATAAAGAGATTGCCGGCGCATTGGGGTTAAGCGACAAAACCGTCAAGAATTACTTGGCCAATGTCTTCCAGAAACTGCGCATTACGCGCCGCGCGCAGGCGGCCGCCTTTTTTGTCAAACGACAGACGTAGCCTGGGGCGTTCGGCTCTAGTGCTTAGGGGCGAACGCCTGCTCTTTTCCTGCCATCCACCTCTAGAGTTTTCCCTTGGATCTGGTAGGGTAGCCGGGCTCCGACGCGGGCCTACCTGATTGCTCGAATCCGTAGGGGAGCCCTTATGCCGACCACTCGTCTAGAAGCCCTAACGGTTGTCGCCCCGCCGAGCCACGCCATGCCTATCTCCCGATCAGCCTGCGCCATCCGGTGCACCCGAAGAGGAGGCGCACCCGCTTGGTGACCCTACTGGCCGGCCTCCTCCTCACTTCCGTCCTGCTCCTGGTAACCACGCTTCGACACTGCCTTCGTCAACGCAAGGAAGCACGGCTTCAACCCAACGTCGTCGGGGCCCCGGGCGTATTGTTACGGCTCCCTGGGCCCCGGACGGAACCGCTATCATGGAGCAGCTGGCGAGGAGGACCCTGCAGCAAGGACCGGCAGGCCGGCTCCCGGCTTGTCACTGTCGCAAGCAGGGCCCTCCGTTTTGGAATGAGGTCCCTGTAACGCCCCGTCGCACCCGGAGCCGTGATTCACCATGTCTGACATCACCCAACGTCGACAAGCAGAAGAGGCCGGCACCCGGATCGATGAGCTGTCCGGCTTGGTGGCCGACCTGGTCGCCGATGGACTGATCATTAGTCACCAGTCCAGTATCCTGTACCTGAATACAGCGGCCCTTCGGATGCTGGGCGCTGCCGCACGGGATGAGATCATCGGCACCTCGCTGTCGTCCTATCTCCACCCGGACTCCTTCGCGTCGCTTCGAAATCAGCCGGAGCCCCCTGCGATCGAACAAGTGCCCCCCACCGAGGGACGCATGCTCCGGGTGGATGGGAGTTCCATCGAGGTGGTGTTGACCGCCTCCCGAATTCCCTGGCAAGGAAGGGCGGTCCGCCTAATCCAGCTCTCCCCTCGCACCACTCACCGCACTTCGGCAGAGAGTTGCATGGACCACATCAGGCAGACCGGAGAACGACTCGATCTGGTGTCGCGTGCGGGTCATGTCGGCCTCTTTGAATACACTCATGGCTCCGACGCCTGCGACTGGTCGCTGATCCTCCGCGAGATCTGTGGCATCGGCGCAGACGAACCCGTTTCACTCCAACGCTATCTTGATCTCATTCCATTCGACGAACGGGATCGGATCGTGTCCGAGCTTCATAATACTTGCGACCCCGCCGGAGTCGGAACCGGTCAGATCGAGCACCGCCTGATGCGAGGCACGGCGGATATCCGATATGTGCGGGTGCGCACCCAGACGCTATTTGAAGGAGAGGGAGCGGCGCGCAGACCTGTCCGCACATTGGGCGCCGTCCTGGACATTACCAGTCTGAAAAAAGCGGAAACCGCTCAGCGCGATGTGTCGCAGATACATACCATCGGAACCGTGGCCGGAGGCAGCGCGCATGAATCCAATAATCGGCTCACGGCGGTGTTGGGATTCAGTGAATTGGCTCTCCCCCTCATCCCGGCGGGCAGCAAAGCGCATCGCCATATTGAGCAGGTGGTCATTGCCGGGCGCAAATCGCGTGAACTCGTCCATCAACTTCTAACCTTCAGTCAGCCCGGTGATCACGTCAGACATCCCCTTTCCCTTCACTCGCTCCTGAAGGAATCGCTCAAACTGTTGCGGCCGACCATCCCATCGTGGATTGAACTTCGGGAGCGCATCACCCCGACGGCCCATCCGATTTCGGCCGAGGCGGCGCACATGCACAGCATGATCTTGCGCCTGGTTGAGCACGCATTGCATGACATGCGGAGGACGGGCGGCGTGCTCGAAATCGGGCTGCACGACGAGACCCTTCCCGTCGAGCATCACACATCCGGAGGGCTTCTGCCGGCCGGTTGTTATGTCTGCTTGACCGTCAGAGATACCGGCGAAGGCCTGCCCCGGGACATGACAAGCCCGATCTTTGCCCACTCATTTAAGACTCTTCCCTCACCGGAGACCCGGCCAGGCCTCTCGGTCGCCCATGAAATTGTCATGGCGCATGGAGGGACATTGCTGGTCGACAGCGGACCGGGGCTTGGCACGACGGTCTCCGTGTATCTTCCCGCGCTGTCGCCACCCGTTTCGCCATCCTCCAGGCAAGACGAACCGCTTCCCCATGGGCGTGAATGTATTTTGTTCGTCGACGATGATGAAGCGCTTGCCCGCTTTGGCGGCGAGATGCTAGAGTCTCTCGGATACTATCCGGTGGTTCGACTCAACGCCGCGGAGGCCTGGAAGGCATTTCAGATCGCCCCCCAACGATTTGATCTCTTGATCACCGACCGGGCGATGCCCGGCATGACGGGAGAAATGCTGGCCCGTGAATGTCAACGCCTCCGACCGGATCTGCCGGTCATCCTCTGTACCGGATCCGATCCGATGGTCTCCACGGACCATGCGACCTCGAACGGCATCACGGAATATGTTTTGAAGCCGCTCACCTTGCAGGATCTTGCGCATACCATTCGACGGGTTCTGGATACCCGCGCGGTCGCGCCTCCGTCGGAAGACACTCGGTCCACATCCACATGGTTGATTGAGGAATGCGATGCCCTCAGTACTCGTCGTTGATGATGAAGACCAAATCCGTCAATTGATCCGCGAAACCCTGGAGCAGGCGGGCTACGAGGTTCAAGAGGCCCGGGACGGCAAAGAAGGCTTGGACCGGTACCGGGCCAAGGCCGCCGATCTGGTGATCATGGACATCCTCATGCCCGATCAAGACGGGTTGGAAAGCATCATGACGCTTCGCCGCGAGTTTCCAGCCGCAAAGGTAATCGCCATAACGGGGGGCAGCGACATGATCGGCATTCTGAATTTTTTGGACGTCGCGAAGATGCTCGGCGCCCGCCGAACGCTTCAGAAACCGTTTGACATGAAGACGCTCCTTGAGGCAGCCGCTGCTGAACTCAAGGCCTGACCTTCGTTGATCGCCGCCATCCCGCGTTGACATCCCGACCACTCCCGGTCAGACTCGGCCTTTCTCTTTTGAAATGGATCTCGCATGATGCTGCCGCTCAACATCCTGCTCGGCACCCTCGTCGTGGAAGTCGGATTCTGGCTGCTCTGGGACGCCGGCAGCCCGGCAATCCTGAGCGCGTGGGCTCTTCTCGTGGGCGCATGGCTCTGGTGGCAGGCGCGGACTGTGACCCACGTCTGGGCCTGGTCTACATTGTTGTTGGGCCTTGAAAGCTTCGCCTGGCCGCTGATCTTGATGATCCAGCTCAAGGCCTCGTCCGTCTCGCCGTCGGAAGATGAAATGGGTACCATCCTCTCCGCCGTGGTCCTGGGTCTTTTCTCTTCCGTGTTTTGGATCTCCTTCTCTTACGGTTTATTCAAACGCGCGGGGAGTGACGATGGGCATCGTGTCGATGGAGCGAACCAGGCCAGCTAGATCGGGGTTCAGTGCTACGTCATATCGAGCGGGTCTACGTCGATGACGAATTTCAGCTGCCCGCGCTTATACTGGTCCTCCATGGTGAGGACGGATTGACGGACCGCCTCCAGAAGCGCTCGCCGGTCTGGCCCTTTGGCGAGAATATGGTAGCGATGGTGCCCTGCAGGCCTGCCGCTTATGGAAGGCACCGGCCCGAGCAACATGATCGATTCAGCCCCAGTGCCCGATTGTTTCACGCATCTGGTCCATTCCTGCGCGGCTGTTTTTACCAGACCCGCTTGCCTGCCTGACACCGAGAGGCTGACGAGATGACAGGCCGGCGGATAGCCCAGCAGTCGGCGCGCCTCCCCTTCTTCCGCGTAAAAACGGCCGGGCTGCCCTGAAACCACGGATTCGATGGCATGGTGGGCCGGCAATAACGTCTGCATGATGACCCGGCCGCCGGCTGACGAAGGGCGTGCTACCTCTCCCGCATCCACCAATAGTTGATAGGTCCGTTCGGCGGCACGGAAGTCAGGCAGATGCAACCCGGAGTCCGCATGGAGGATACCCACCAGCCCCACCAGGGGAAGCGGTTCCCGTCCGAACAGGGCTTGTGTCCCGACCACAATATCGAACGCGCCTGTGTAGACTCCGTTCCAGAGCGCCCGCGCCGCAGCCGGACGCCGTAGAGTGTCGCCGTCCAGTCGCGCAATCTTCGCTTGCGGAAATAATCGTTGCGCTTCCATTTCTGCACGTTCCGTCCCTTCTCCAACAGGAGCCAGACGAGACGCCTGGCACGTCGGGCAGGAATCCGGCAAAACCTTCGCTAGGCCGCAGTAACGGCAGGCCAGCTTCGCAGCCTGTCGATAGTAGGTCAGCGCCACCCCGCAAGGGGGACAACGGGGCACCCAGCCGCAATCGCGGCACACCAAGGCTCCTGCAAACCCTTTCCGATTCAAAAAGAGCAGCACCCCCGCCTTCCGGGCCACCGCCTCCCGCATAACCGTCGTCAATCTCTGACTGAAGATGGTCCCTGCCGGCTCCCCACGCAGATCAACGGCCTCGATAAGGGGACGCCGGCTCAGCTCTTGTCCCGTCGTGTGGACTTCGGCGGAATGGTTCGTAACCGCTTCGAGCGAAGGGTGTGACGATGCCAGGACCACGAGCGCCCGCTCGATCGCCCCTCTCATGCAGGCGACCTCACGGGCATGATACCGAGGCTCTTGCAGTTCCTTGAGCGCCGGATCGTCTTCTTGATCAATCCAAATCAGCCCGATCGAGCAGAGTGGCGCAAACAGCGTTGAACGGGTCCCGACCAAAACCGCGGGAGAGTGCCCTGGCCCGTCTGGGGAAGGGTCTGATGCCTGCCGCACAACCACGGGACGATGAGCGCTCCGGGCAAGTTGCCGGCCAAGCCATGCGGCTCTTGCCGCCTCACCGGAGATGATGAGTGCGGACTTCCCAAGGGTGTGAACCTGCCTGACTGCAGCCGACAGCAAGGTCAGCCGATGATCCCAAGGAGCCTGGACCACTATTGTCTTCGTCTCACCAACGCGGAGGGCCTCCGTGATACGGGCCAGCAAGGCGGGATCAGCCTCCGGAAGATCCTTTCCGATCCCTTCTTCGATGGGGGAATCTGATGTCTCGGTCGTCGCAGGACCTTTCTGCCCGGGGCGATCGGTTTGACCGGGTTCACCCACCGCGGTACTAATCCACGCAAGACTCTTCAGGGCCTCCAGCGCCTTGCCCATACCGCGATCAGCCGAGCGCAGAAGGGTTGAGGAGGACACACCGCTGACTCGCCGGGCAATCCGCTTGAGGAGCGGCGCAAGACCGTCCGGACAGCGTCCGGCCTTGAGAGCGGCCCGTCCTTGATCCGTGGCGATAAAGCGCGCCGCTGCCGGCCCGCTCCGAGGCGATGGCACAACGAGCCGGAGGCATTGGCCCCAAGGAGTCACATACTCCTGAGAGACTTGTCGCGACAGTTCCAATAACGGCATGAACAGTTCGGATTCCCCCTCAGGACTGATGATGGAACGAATGGTCTTCAGCTCGATCGGAGGTAATCCCGCCGGCCGCTCCCGACTGAGAGCAATAACGACCGCCTCAAGAGCGGCTCGCCCAAACGGGACCAGGACGCGGTGTCCTACCTTAAGCCGATGGCTCAGTTCGCGTGGAACGAGATAGGTGAAATGCTGGACGATGTGTCGGGGAACAATGACATCGGCATACAGGGGATTCGTTTCCGGGACAAGGTCCGGGGATTCTTCGTGAGTCATGCGCCATTGTAGCAGCGAGTGGGAATCGTGCGACACGGAACAATGAGGGGGATGGCTCAGGAGAGCGGGCAGAGACGTTCCAAACGCTGCTCTTCTTCCCCGAACCTCGTCACCTTATTCCGCCGCAGGCTTGGCAGGGATAAGGGGATCTTGAGCGGCCAAGGAATCCGGGAGTGACTTTCCGGTCGCCTCAGGAACGGATATGGTATCCGTGCCATCGGCGGTCGGAACCGGGGTTGAGGGACGGACGGACACTGGAGCGGAGGGTGTCGCATCAGTCACTCCCGCCACCGCGGGTTGGTCGGGGCCTTCACCGCTGGTTGATACTTGAGACACAGCGGACGGCTGAGTCTTAGCGGCCTCAGGCCCTGCCTGCGGCGCATAGAGAAGAATTTCGACGCGGCGATTCTTGGTGCGGCCTTCTTCATTGAGGTTCGGTGCCGCCGGCCGGCTGTCTCCATACCCGACCGCACTCAGACGAGCCGAATCCAGCCCGCCTCTTTCGACGAGATACCGGACGATGCCGTTGGCCCGAGCTTTCGATAGTTCCCAGTTCGTGGCATAGCGGGATTTGAGGGTAGGACCGATTTCAACATTGTCTGCGTGCCCCTCGACGCGGATCAACCGTTCATCTCCGGCCGTCCGAAGATACTCGATGAATTGATCCAGCACCTTGTATCCGTCCGGTCGAATGACCGCTTCCCCTGACTCATAGCGCAGGAACTTTTGGAGGTCTCCGAGGTTGATCCGGCTTTGCCCCGCCACATCCTGCACTTTCAGTGTGCTGGCGATGACGTCCGGCGAGATGGGGCCTGCTGCCGTGTCAACGGCGCGTTGAAGCGGGTGGGCAAGGGGACCCGAGAAGCCGGTGACCTTGTACCGATCTCCCTTCATAATCCGGGTATTGGCTTTCGTCACCTTGGCCGTGGCCGTGCGATCTTCTGTTGCCAGCACCTTCAACTGCCCGATGGTTCTGGAGGGAAGCCCGGCGCTACGGCGATACACCTCCATAAGATCGCCGGGTTTCAGCCCATCCGCGCGGCCTCGATCGAGGTACACAATGTCGGACTGCGCGACAAGTGTTACCGTTTTATCGGCCTGAAGTTCGACAATCATTCCGGCCACATCGGCACGCTCCCCTGGAGCCACGTCCTCATCGGCCGGCAAGGGAATAAACCGCATCACGAGATCGCCGGGAGACACAGGGCCATACGCGCGGATCGCTTCCACGGTTGTCAGCGAGTGGTCGATATCGAGGACCCGTACCACGGCCAGCCGGATCGTGGCAAATCCTAAATACTCGCTGGTGGCTGGATGAAAAACTTTGCGAACACGACGGTAGACGGTATACAGATCCCCTACTGTAACATCGCTTGTATCCTTGAGCTTGAGATAGAAGACATCGCGTCTTCCCAGCAGCATCCTGTTACCGGTGGTCTGGTTGTCACCGGTGATGAGATTCACAATGCCATCCCGTTGGGAAAACTTTTGAATTGAACCGGCGGCGAAGGCCTGCGCCGCCTCACCGTATGTGACAGAGTCGACTTCTTCACCTTGCGCAAATCCCCACTGAGGACAGAGGGCGACGAGAAACGACATGGTGAGAACGAGCCGATTCATGCTATTCATAAGCGTAGTTTCCTTTTTCAGGGAGAGAGCACCGCCTGCCAAACCATAGCAAATCACCCTGTCCTGTCAAGAATTTCGGCCTTTCATGGCCTCTTTGACCTGGATTTTGCCCGGATGGTAGGGTGACTCCGCGAGGACGAGCGTGGAAAGTCCAAAACAACGGATCGAAACACAGATTCACCGTCGACGGAAGGCCAAGGCACTCTCGGCCTTGGAAGTGGAGTGGGATCAGTCGGATGGTATCCAGGATCACGTTGCAAAGAGTCCGGTGCTTCGGCGCTACGTAGTTGAGAACCATAATTGGTTTTCTTCCGAATTCGTCCAGA